>DASZDE010000158.1:0-16037 GCA_035942355.1 Allosphingosinicella sp.
GCCCAGAGTCCAGCGCAGCTGGACCCCGGCCTTCGCCGGGGAACGACGGAGAGATATGCCCCTCGATCCTGAAACCTTCGAGGCCCTTCTCGACACCGTCCGCCGCTTCGTCGCCGAGCGGCTGCGGCCGCTCGAGGCGCAGGTCGAGCGCGACGATGAGGTGCCGGCGGAGATCGTGCGCGAAATGCGCGAGCTCGGCCTGTTCGGCCTGTCCATTCCGGAGGACTATGGCGGCCTCGGCCTGACCATGGCGGAGGAGGTGCGAGTCGCCCTCGAATTCGGCCGCACCACGCCGGCCTTCCGCTCCGTGTTCGGCACCAATGTCGGGATCGGCAGCCAGGGCCTGGTCATAGCCGGCTCGGACGAGCAAAAGCGCCAATGGCTTCCGCGGATCGCCAGCGGCGAGATCGTCACCAGCTTCGCGCTGACCGAGCCCGGCGCCGGCTCCGACAGCGCCGCGGTGCGAACCCGGGCTGTGCGGGAGGGCGACACCTACAGGCTGTCCGGCACGAAGCGGTTCATCACCAATGCCGACAAGGCCTCGCTGTTCACGGTGATGGCGCGAACCGGCGGACCCGGCGCGGGCGGCGTCTCGGCCTTTCTCGTTCCTTCCGGTTTGCCGGGGCTCGACATCGGCCCGCCCGAAAAGAAAATGGGGCAGCAGGGCGCCCATGTGTGCGACGTCAATTTCGCGGACGTTCCGGTCCCGGCCGCCAACCGTCTGGGCCTGGAAGGCGAGGGGTTCAAGATCGCGATGCGAGTGCTCGACCGCGGCCGGCTGCACATCGCGGCGGTCTGTGTCGGCATATCCGAGCGGCTGATAGCGGACGCCGTCGCCTACGCCGCCGAGCGCCAGCAGTTCGGCAAGCCGATCGCCGAATTCCAGCTGATCCAGGCGCTGATCGCGGATAGCAAGACCGAGACGATGGCCGGCAAGGCGCTCGTGCTGGAGGTGGCGGCGCAGAAGGATGCGGGGGAGAGCATCACCCTGGAAGCGGCCGCCGCCAAATATTTCGCCAGCGAGGCGGTCGGCCGCGTCGCCGACCGCGTGGTGCAGATTTTCGGCGGCGCCGGCTATATCGCCGACTACGGCATCGAGCGCCTGTATCGCGACGTGCGCCTGTTTCGAATTTACGAGGGCACCAGCCAGGTGCAGCAGCTGGTGATCGCGCGGGAAACGATCAAGCGCGGCGGCTGATCTTGCCCGGCTGCCTCTTCGTCAGCGCCGCAGCAGCACGTTCATTCGCGCGGTGGCGATCGGCTTCGCCCGGTCCTGCTGCCATGCCCGTACCTCGATATTGGCGACCCGGTTGCCGAGCCGGGTGATGGCCGCCGCGGCGAACGTGTCATGCTCGCCGCCGCCGCGCAGGAAATCGACCGTGACGTTGATCGGCTTCACCGTCACCTCCTCCGAGCCGAGCGCCTCGTAGAGCGTGCCGAGTGCGGCGAATTCGAGCAGTCCGGCGATGGCGCCGCCATGGAGGAAGCCGGGCCGCCCGATCACATCGTTGCCGAACGGCATCAGCCAGACGAGCTCGCCGTCGCCTTGGCGGCGGGCGCTGAGGCCGAGCAGCTCGGCATAAGGCGGGAGCGCGTGCATAGGGCGGGCGTAACGGCGGCGTTCAGCTCTGGCAACGCGCGCCTCGGCCGACGAAGTGGATGTCGGCGAAGGCCGCTCGGGCGGTGCCGCCCGTATTGTCGGTGTCCGCCGCCAGCGCGAGCTGGATCGGCTTGCCCGGCTTGCTGCCGAACGCGCGGGCGAAGTCGGCGGCGATATCGGCCCGCTCGGAGACCCAAAGGCGGGCCCGGGCGCTGCCGCTTTCAGCGACGATCAGCCGGGCGCGGTCGGTATAGGCACTGGCCTGCGAAGTGCCGACCGGATTCCTAGTGTCCCACACATAGTTGAGCGCCGCATCCGGCACGCGTGCGCCGAACAGCCGGCGGGCGATGGCGAGCCTGAAGCGGGCGCCCGCGCTGAGCGCGCGGTCCGGCATGTCGAACGCAACGTAGATTCGAGCGGCATAATCGTCGCCGCTCTTCCGCCGCATATCGGCGCCGGCGACAGGCGCGTCGATCCGCCAGCGCCAGCACAGGATCGGCGTGGCCGCCATGTCGATGCTCAACGGCCGGGCGAGCAGCGCCATGCTCTTGTCGGCCCGCGCCTCGACCGCCAACACGCCGTCGACCTCGGTCACGCGATAGCGGGTCGGCGGGACCTTGCTGCCGAGCCGCACGATCCGCCACGGCGCCGGCGGCGGGCCACTGCCGCTGAATCGGCCGATCCACACAGGATCCGCGGTCGCCGCGACGGCCAGGATCAACGCCGTGATCACCAACCCACCTTCGCGAGGTCCTCCGGTTGGTCGACGTCACGCAGCGTTTCGCCGCGAGCCAGCGACCAGCCGAGCGCCTGGATTCGCGCTATCGTGTCGGCCGCCACGGTTCGGCTGCTCCACGCGATGCCGCTGAAGATGGAGGGATCGAAGCGGCTGAGGCCGAGTAGCGCATAGCCGCCGTCGAAGGTCGGGTGGATGATCGCGTCGTGCTCCTCCAGCTTTCGGCAGGCGCTCTCCAGCCGCCGTCGATCGAGATCGGGGCAGTCGGTGCCGATCAGCACGACCCGGTCGCCCTCGGCGGTCACCCGCTGCGCCGCGCGCGCCAGCCGGGCGCCGAGATCGCCCTCGCCCTGCTCGCTGGTTCGCGACGCTCCTGGCGGAAGCAGGCCGTCCCATTCGGCAGCGCCCGGAGCGGGGGCCGTACAGAGTTCGGTGCTTGCGCCCGGCACCGACGCGGCCTGCCCATATGTATCGAGCAGCATGCAGTGGGCGAGCCGGGCGGCGCCCTCGGCTCCAAGCGCGGGAATGAGCCGCGTTTTCACGTGCCCCGGCACCGGCGCCTTGGCGAAGATCACGATGCGGGTGCCCATCAGCCGCGCCGCCAGGCGTGATAGCGCTCGCTCCAGCGCAGCAGCCGCTCCGGCTTGTTCGCCTTCTTCCACTCGCCGGCGGCATATTTATTGGCCTCGGCCATGGTGGGGTAAGCGTGGATGGTGCCGAGGATTTTGTTGAGGCCGATCTTGTGCTTCATCGCCAGCACATATTCGGCGATCAGCTCGCCGGCATTGGCGGCGACGATGGTGGCGCCGAGGATGCGGTCCTTGCCAGGCGCGACGAGCAGCTTGACGAAGCCGGTCCGCGCGCTCTCCGCCACCGCCCGATCGAGGTGACCGAGATCGTAGCGCACCACCTCGTACGCAATCCCCGCCTCCTGCGCGGAGCGCTCGTTATGCCCGACCTGCGCAACCTCCGGGTCGGTGAAGGTCACGCGGGGCAGGACCGAATAGTCGGCCCGGAACTTGCGGAACGCTCCGAAAAGGGAGTTGACCGCGGCATACCAGGCTTGGTGCGCGGCGAAGTGGGTGAACTGGTACGGGCCGGCGACATCGCCGACGGCGAAGACGTTGGGATAGAGCGTCTCGAGATAGTCGTTGGTGACGATGGTGCGGTTCGTCTCGATGCCGAGCTCCTCGAGCCCATAGCCGGTGAGCCGCGCGCGCCGGCCCACGGCTAGGATGATATCATCGAAGGCGACGGCCGTCTCCACTCCGTCGGCCCGCGCGACCAGCGTCTTCCCCTCGATCCGGACGGCTTCGTGCCCGGTGCGGATGTCGACGCCTTCGGCGCGGAGGATGTCGGCAACGCACGCTGAGACCTCCTCATCCTCCTTGGCGAGGATGCGGCCGCCATGCTCGACCTGGGTGACCCGGCTGCCAAGCCGGGCGAAGGCCTGGGCGAGCTCGGTCCCGACCGGGCCGCCGCCGACGATCACGAGGCGGCCGGGCGGCGCGTCCCTGGCGGCGAGCGCCTCCCACATCGTATCGCTTGTCAGATAGCCGGACCCGGCGAGGCCCGGAATGGCCGGAACGAACGGTTCGCCGCCGGCGGCGACCACGATCGAGCGCGTCGTAAGGCGCTCGATCGCTCCGTCCCCGGATGCGATCTCGACGGTCCACGGATCCACGATCCGGGCGTGGCCGAGGCGGACATCGACGCCGAGCGCGGTGTAACGCTCGACGCTGTCGGCCGGCTCGATGATCCTGACGACGCCCTCGATCCGCTGCATCACCTCCATGAAGCTGAACCGGGGCTCGCTTGGCGTCAGGCCATAAGCGCCGGCGGTGCGGATCTCGTGGGCCAGCCGGGCCGAGCGGATCAGCGCCTTGGAAGGGACGCAGCCGGTGTTGAGGCAGTCGCCGCCCATCCTGCCTTTCTCGACCAAAGTCACCTTGGCGCGGACGGTGGCGCCGATATAGGCGGTGACCAGGCCGCCCGCTCCGGCCCCGATCACGACCAGATTGCGGTCGAACCGCCGCGGCCGCCTGAACCTTCGATAGACCCGGCGGCGCCTCAGCCGGTCGAGGGCGAACTTGGCGATGAGCGGGAACAGGCCGATCAGGACGAACGAGCCGATCAGACCGGGCGAGAGGATGTCGCCGGTGCTCTCGATCGCGCCCAGCTGCGTGCCGGCGTTGACGTAGACCAGGGTGCCGAGCAGCATTCCGATCTGGCTGACGACATAGAAGGTGCCGAGGCGCATCGCCGTCAGCCCCATGGCGAGGTTCACGAGGAAGAAGGGGAAGGCGGGGATCAGCCGGAGGGTGAGGAGATAGAAGGCACCATCCCTGGCGATGCCGCGATCGAGCGCCGCCACTCGCTTGCCGAAATTCGCTTTGACCCAATCGCGTAGGACGTAACGCGAGCTCAGGAAGGCGAGGCTCGCGCCGGTGGTCGAGGCGAAGGACACGATCAGCGTGCCCAGCCACAGGCCGAAGATCGCGCCGGCGGCCAGGGTCATGATCGCGGCTCCCGGCAGCGACAATGCCGTCACCGCGACGTAGAACAGGAAGAAGCCGCCGACCACGATCAGCGGGCGCTGCTCCACCAGCTCGGCAAGGTCGGCCCGGCGCGCCTTCAGCGAGTCGAGGGTGAGGTAGGAGCCGAGATCGAGCGCGAAAAAGGCGGCGATTGCGGCGGCGATGACGAGCAGCAAGCCGATCCTGCCATAGCTTGCCCGCATCATCGACCCGCTTCCCGCTCGCCCCGGTTCCGATTAGCACCCGCCGGGAATTTAGCCTATCCTGGCGCGGAGGAGAGACAAGATCGCCGCCGCCGTGCCGCTCGACAGGTCGCCATTCGCCGACCCGGCTGCCCAGCCGCTCGATCCCGCCAAGTTCCGTGATCCGCTGGTCACGGCCGCGGGGGAGCCGCGGGCTCAGGTCGCGCTCGAGCGGCTCGAAACCTTGTGGATCAATACCGGCACGCTCTGCAACCTCGCCTGCGCCAGCTGCTATATCGAGAGCTCACCGATCAACGACGCGCTGGTCTATCTGAGCCTTGCCGAAGCCGAGGCTTATTTCGACGAAGCGGCGGCGCTCGGCACGCGCGAGATCGGCTTCACCGGCGGCGAGCCGTTCATGAACCGCGACATGATTCCGATGCTCCGCTCCGCCCTCGGCCGCGGCTTCGAGGTGCTGGTGCTGACCAATGCGATGCGCCCGATGCGGCGGTTCGAGGCGGCGTTGGAGGCGATCCGGGCCGATCATGGTGGGCGCCTGACGATGCGGGTCAGCCTCGACCACCATCGGCCTGCTGTTCATGAGGCGGAGCGCGGCCCGGGAACGTGGGACCAGGCAGTCCAGGGCCTGCAGTGGCTGTCGGACCACGGCTTCAGATTGGCGGTCGCGGGACGCAGGCTGGCCGGTGAAAGCGAAGAGGAGGCCCGCCGCGGCTATGGACGGGTGTTCGACGAGCTGGGGCTGAGGATCGATGCCGGCCTGGTGCTGTTCCCCGCAATGGATGCTGCAGCCGACGTTCCCGAGATCAGCGAATCCTGCTGGGGCAAATTGGACGTTTCGCCCGCCGCCATGATGTGCGCGTCAAGCCGCATGGTGGTGAAGCACAGGGGCGCCGATCGCCCGGTGGTGGCAGCCTGTACGTTGCTGCCCTACGATCCCCAGTTCCTCCTCGGCGAGACCTTGGCCGGCGCGGCCGGCGCGGTGCGGCTCAACCACCCGCATTGCGCCCGCTTCTGCGTGCTCGGCGGAGCCAGCTGCTCGGGCTGATGCTGTCGGTGGTGATCCCGGCGCTCGATGCCGCTGCCGGCCTGCCTTCCTGCCTGGCTTCGGTCGAAGGCGTCGGCGAGATCATCCTGGTCGACGGCGGCTCGCGCGACGGCACCGTCGCCATCGCCAAGGCTTTCGGCGCCAGGGTGGTCGTCTCGCCCAAGGGCCGTGGCGTCCAGCTCCGCGCCGGCGGCGAAGCTGCGCGCGGCGACTGGCTGTTGTTCCTTCATGCCGATACCGCGCTCGCTGCCGGCTGGCGCGAAGCAGTGGCGGTCCATGCCGGCCGCCACCCGCGCAAGGCCGCCTGTTTCCGGTTGAAGCTCGACGATCCGGCCTGGCAGGCGCGGGCGATCGAGCGCGGCGTCGCGGCCCGCGTGCGCCTGCTCGGGCTGCCCTTTGGCGATCAGGGCCTGCTTGTGCCTCGGCTGCTGTACGACCAAGTCGGCGGATACCGTCCGCTGCCGCTGATGGAGGATGTCGATCTCGCCCGCCGGATCGGCCGCTTTCGGCTCCGGATGCTGGCGGCCGATGCCCTCACCTCGGCCGAGCGCTGGCGCAAGCGCGGCTGGTTCAGGCGATCGGCCCGCAACCTGCTGTGTCTCGGCCTCTACCGGCTCGGAGTCTCGCCCGAGCGGATCGCACGCCTCTACGATTGAGCGTGGAGCACCCGACGGCAGATCACGTCGAGCTTCGCCAGCATCGCCGGGTCGCGGGCATCGGGCGCGGTGATGAGTGCCGTGTCGAGCGCGGTGTCGATCGGCGAAGGCTCCCGCTCCGGCGGAAGTGCCCGCGCCAGTTCCAGCACCAGCCGGCGCGCCGTCGCCGCGTTCGCCTGCAGCTGGGCAAGGATGGCGGTGACCTCGACCTGCTCGCCGGCGCCGCGCCAGCAATCATAATCGGTGACCATGCCGACGAGCGCGTAAGGCAGCTCGGCCTCGCGGGCGAGCTTGGCCTCGGGCATGGCGGTCATGCCGATCACGTCTCAGCCCCATTGCCGATAGAGCTCGCTTTCGGCGCGCGATGAGAATTGCGGGCCCTCCATCGCCAGATAGGTGGCGCCTCGGGCGACGCTCGCTCCGGCCGCCTCGGCGGCGGCGGCGGCGGCAAGCGAGGACAGGCGCGGGCAGACCGGCTCCGCCATAGATACGTGCGCAACCATGCCGGGGCCGAAGAAGCTCTTCTCGCGCGCAAAGGTGCGGTCGATGAACTGGTCGACCACCACGAACCGACCGGGGGCCAGCTCCTCGCGGAGCGACCCGACTGCGGAGAGGCCGACGATATCGGTGCAGCCCGCCCGCTTCAGCGCATCGATATTGGCGCGTGCGTTGACCTCGCCCGGCGGCAGTCGGTGGCCGCGGCCGTGACGCGGAAGGAACACGAATCGGACCTTTCCGATCGATCCGATCAGCAGCTCGTCCGAAGGATTCCCCCACGGTGTGTCGACGGCGATCCATTGCGCATCCTCCAGCGCCTCGATCGCGTAGAGGCCGGAGCCGCCGAGGATCCCGATCGTCCATTCGCTCATGGCCGGCTCTTAGGGATCGATGAGGATGATGCGCAAGTCGTTGACGTTGGTGCCGGTGGGGCCGGTCACGATCGCGTCGCCAAGCGCCTCGAAGAAGCTGCCTGAATCGCACGCGGCGAGGGCGCCCACGGGGTCGATGCCGAGTCGCGCCGCGCGCTGGAGCGTCTGCGGATGCACATAGGCTCCAGCGGCGCGTCCGACCCCATCGACGCCGTCAGTATCGGCGGCCAAAGCGTGGATATGGCCGGAGTCGCCCAAGGCGATGGCCAGGGCCAACGCATAATGCCGGTTGCGACCGCCCTGTCCGCAGCCGGTGACGGCGACAGTCAGCTCACCGCCCGAAATCAGCGCTGTGCGGGCGCGGGACTCGAGGGCGAGCGCGGCATGCCGGTTGGCAAGGAGGCCGGCGTCGCCGGTGGCTTCATAAGCGATCACCTGGGGCCGGTATCCGAGGCGCCGCGCTTCGGCGGCGGCGGCATCGACCGAGTCCTTTGCGCTCGCCACGATCTCATAGCGGCTGCGCCAGCGAGCCGTTTCGTGCGGCTTCACGGATTCCGAAAGCCGGCTCGGCCGGGGGATGGAATGGGAACGGAGCAGGGCTTCGGCGGCAGCGGCGGTGGTTGGATCGGCGACGGTCGGGCCGGAGCCGATATCTTCCGGCCGGTCACCCGCCACGTCCGATATGGCGAGCGTCACCAGCCGCGCCGGCTGCGCCGCCGCGCCGAGGCGGCCGCCCTTGATCCGCGAAAGGTGGCGCCGCACGCAATTGACGTCGGCAATCGGGGCTCCCGAGCGGAGCAGCGCCTGCGTCAGCTCCTGCTTCTCCGCCAGCGTCACACCCTCCACCGGGACTGCCGCCAGCGCCGATGCGCCGCCGCTCAGCAGCACCAGCACGAGGTCGTCCGGCCCCGCCTCGTCCGCCAGCATCAGCAATCGCTCGCCGGCGGCGACGCTGGCCGCGTCCGGAATGGGGTGCCCGGCCGTGATCAGCTCGACCGCGAGCGAAGCGGCCACAATGCCGTGCGGCGCGACGGCCACGCCGCACAAGGCGCCATCCCAGCTTTCCTCGACGACCTCGGCCATGCCCGCGGCCGCCTTTCCCACCGCCAGCACGATGGTGCGGCCGGGCGGCGGCTTCGGCAAGCGAGGGGGGAGCACGCGGCGCGGGACGCACGAATGGACTCCGGCGCGAAACATCGCTTCGAGGGCCTGACGCGGCGTCATTGCCAAGCGGTGCGCTCGCCGCGCCGCTTCATCAAGCCGGCCGATCGCGTTAGATTGGCGCCATGCAGCTTCCCGTGCCCCTGCGCCGCCCGCTGAAAATCGCCGCCGCCGGCGCGCTGGTCCTGCTCGCGCTCATCTTGGCCTATTTTGTCGCTGCCCTGGTCGGCGCGCTGGTGCCCGCCAATGCCGATTGGCGCGAGCCGCGCGAGGGTATCCGGATCTTCGTGCGCACCAACGGCGTCCACACCTGGATCATGGTGCCGACGGTGCATGCGGAGATCGACTGGCGGCCGCTCGTTCCTGCCGCTCACATCGCCGACTCGCGCTATGCGGGCGACTATCTCGCCTTCGGCTACGGCAATCGCGATTTCTACCTCAACACGCCCACCTGGTGGGATCTTCGTCCCCGGACCGCGCTCGCCGCCGCCTTCGGCAGAGGTCCCGCGCTGGTTCACGCCGAGTATGAGCACAGGCCGCGGCCTGACGAATATCAGCGCCCGGTCACGATAACCCGCGAACAGTATCGCCGCCTCGCAGCTTTCATCCGCGCCAGCTTCAGGACCGATGCCGAAGGGCGAAGCCTGCCCCTGCTCGGCCGCGGCTACGGACCTTCGGACATCTTCTACGAAGCGGCAGGTCGGTACGACGTGTTCCGTACCTGCAACGAATGGACCGGCGAGGGGCTGCGGAGCGCCGGCATCCGCACCGGCATCTGGACTCCGCTCGAACGCAGCGTGATGTGGCGCTTCGAATGACGGTACCCGTTCAGGGTCCGGCGGGCGTTCCTGCACGATGGCGAGAACCTTGGGTCGGTCCTGTCCAAAGGCACCTGCTCCTTCGGCCTGACGCTGCTGGCTTCTACCCATGGCGGGGCGCGGATGCTAGGCGTCGGCGATGTTTCCGCTCTTCGCGCAGCAGCCGACGACGATTTTTGAGCATATGTCGGCGCTGGCCCGTGAGCATCGGGCGGTCAATCTCGGTCAGGGTTTTCCCGATTTCGGCTGGCCGGACGATGTCGTCGCCCGCGCGGCGGAAGCGCTCACCGGCGAGGCCAGCCAATATCCGCCGATGCGAGGCCTCGCCGAGTTGCGCGCCGCCATCGCACGCCATTATGCGCAGCATCAGGGGCTGACGATCGACTCCGACGAGGTCACGGTGACCTCGGGGGCGACCGAGGCCCTGGCGGCGGCGATCATGGCCCTGATCTCGCCGGGCGACGAAGTGCTGCTGTTCCAACCGCTCTACGATGCCTATCTGCCGCTGGTGCTGCGGGCGGGCGGCGTGCCGCGCCTGGTGCGGCTCGAGCCGCCGGGATGGCGCATAACGCCGGAGCTGCTGGACGGAGCTTTCTCGCGGCGGACGCGGCTGGTCGTCTTCAACAATCCGCACAACCCGACCTCGCGGCTGTTCGACGCGGACGAGCTGAGCCTGCTTGCCCGAGCCTGCGTCCGTCATGATGCGGTGGCGATCAGCGACGAGGTCTGGGAGCATGTGGTGTTCGACGGCGCCCGGTTCGTGTCGCTGTCGGCCCTGCCGGGGATGCGCGAGCGGACGGTGAAAATTGGCTCGGCCGGCAAGATCTTCGCGCTCACCGGCTGGAAGGTGGGCTGGGCGGTCGCGCCTGCCGAGCTGGCGGCGCCGATCGCCCGCGCCCACCAGTTCCTCACCTTCACGACCGCCCCCAACCTCCAGGCGGCGGTCGCTTATGGCCTGGCTAAGCCGGACGATTATTTCAGCACCATGCGCGCCGAGCTCGAGACGGCGCGCGCGTTCCTCGCCGCCGGCCTTGCCGACGCCGGCTATTGCACGCTGCCCGCCGAGGGCACTTACTTCCTGTCCGTCGACCTGCGCGCTTCCGATTTGGAAATCGACGACCTGAGTTTTTGCGAGCGTGCCGTCCGCGAAGCGGGAGTGGCCGCCATCCCGGTTTCGGCGCTCTACGCCGACGAGCCGGTTCGGCAGGTGGTCCGGCTCTGCTTCGCCAAGCGCCGCGACACGCTCGCGGCCGGGGCGGCGCGGATGGGCGATGCACGCAGGCTGTTCAGCTAGCGGCTCCTGGCGGCCTCGACCCGCGCGCTGATCGCCCAGCATTTCAGCCGGCGGGCGTTAGCCCAGGACCCACCGCTCCTCGGATACGTCGCCGTCCAGGAACGCCGCGCCGGCGGAAGGCGGTGACAGAGCGGGCAGCGAGCCCAATTCCAGCGCGCGGGGGGTCGAGACGCCTCACATGTCCACGGTCAGGCTCATCTGGAAGCGGCGGGGTGGGTTGTAATAAAAGCCTTCACCAAGGTTATTATATCCGTAGGGGTTGTTCACCGACGCGAGCTGCGCGCGGAAAGTGGCCGGCCGGTCGAACAACTCGAACCGGTAGCGGCCGCCCAGCGAGTAGACGTAGCGTGCCGGAATGACGAAAGAGTTGGCCCTGTCCGCCACGCGATCGGACGAGCTTTCAAGGGCGAGGTCGAGCGACAGGCCCTCGACCCAGGGCAGGTCCCAGTTGAGTGCGCCGGTGATGGTGCGGCCGATGGAACCGACCGGCCGGTTCCCGATCAGCCCCAGATCCACCTGATCTCCGCTCACCTTCGCATCGAGGAAGACGCCCCCGAGGACGATGCTCAGTCGCGGCGTGATCTGCCCGGCGAGCGACACTTCGATGCCGCGGTTGCGCACCTCGCCCAGCTCGCGGAAGACCCGATCGGGGTCGAGCGCGAAATAGGGCTTGCGCACGTCGAACACGCCCGCGACCAGGCTCAGCTTGGGGGTGATGGCGTAGCGGAAGCCGGCGTCCATCTGTTCGGTGATGATCGCCGGCGGCGCCTCGCCGCGATTGACCGCGATATCGGGCGCGACCGGGCTTTCCTCCAGCCCCTTGCTGTAGCCGGCGTAGAAGACGAGCTTGGGATTCGCGATGACCGAGACCGTGCCGTTGAACAGCCAGGGGCTCGACTCTGAAACGGGCAGGGCACCGGACGGCCGCACCACCGCCTTTTCGTAGAAAGTGCGCTGGACGCCGAGGCTGAGCTCTCCGACGTCGCGCCACCGGCCTTCATAGCCGAGCCCAAAGGTGAGCTGGCGCACCTCGTCGGTGGTCTGCGGCCCCGGCGCGAAAGCGGGTTCCGGCGCGAGGATCGGCTCGTCGATGCGGCCGCGGCCGAAGTTGAAGCGCTGGCTGCCGCCATAGCGACGGTCCTGCATGCGGCCGCGCGTCATCAGGTGGACTTGGTGGAGGCGGTCGCCCTCGATCAATTGCCGGGTGAGGCGCAGCTCCCCCGAGGTGGAGGCGAAGCGGCGCGCCTGTTCGGCGATGACCTCGCGGTCGGCCGCGCCCGCGCGCGTCGTGTCGAGGAACAAGGGGGTGAAGTTGCGATAGTCGTTCGCAATCGAGCGGAACGCACCGCCGCGCAGCGTCCAGTCGCCGAAGCTGAAGGTGGTGAGAAGCCCGTAATTGACGTCCCGGCCCTCGTTCTGCGCCCATTCCGGGCCGAAATAGCGCCGCCGCTCGATTTGCGGCGGGAGGTAGGAGCCGCCGGTGAAGATGATCGGCTGCGCCTCGCCGCCGCTCTCGTCCTGCAGGCTCCAGAAGGGGATGATCTCCAGATTCTCCACCGGGCGCCAGCGCGCGACGATCGCGGCGGTAAGCACGCGCTGCTCGCCGCCATGATAGAGCTCCATGTCGTTCACGCCGACGCCGCCGGCCAGCGCGAGCGTCGCGGTGGCGGGAAGCTGCGCGTCGACCTCCACGCGCGGCCCGCCGAACGGGCCGATCCCGACCACGGTGCTGGCGATCGCCTCCGATCCGGGCAGGCGCAGCGAAAAGTCGGCCACACCGGTCGGGGCCGGAAACGGATAGCCCTGCGCGGTGAGGCCGACACGCACGTTGCTGCCGGAGATCAGGCGCTGGTTGAGGTCAGCCTGATAATCGAAATACAGGCCGTTGATGCGGACATTGCCGGCCTGGACGGGGCTGAAGCCGCGCGCGCTCTGGGGGAAATAGAGGCCGACGCGCTCGTTGCCGACGCTGGTGCCGAACGCATCCTGGGCCGAGGCCACGGCGTTCTCGCCCGTGCGTTGCGCCAGGGCGGGCGCCGCGGAGGCGAGCAATATGGCGGTGACGCCGACGGACCGTAGCATGACTGTTCCTTCCCTTGGGTCCGTCCCCTGTGCCTCGCCCCTCCAATCTGCATAAGTGCCGGAGGTCCCGCCCCGAATTTGTGACTTTCGGCACTTGGTGAGGCGGCTCGGGCGGTGGCAATCTTCCATCCATGACAAGCCATCCCAGGTATCTGCATCACTGGATTTTGTGCCTGGCGGCGATGCTGCTCGGCACGGTCGGGCACGCCCAGCTTCCGCAGCCCGGCAAGAACGCGATCGCGGCCAGCCTCGTCGCGGAATCCGCCGTCGTCGTCCCGGGCGGGACGGCGACGCTCGCGCTGACGATGCGGCCCTCGCAAGGATGGCACGGCTATTGGAAGAATCCCGGCGACAGCGGAGTCGAGACTCAGATCGCCTGGGACTTGCCGGCGGGTCTTAGCGCGGGGCCGATCCAATATCCCGTGCCCGGGCGGCTGCTCGTGTCCGGCCTGATGAACTATGTCTATGAGGGCGATTACGCGCAGCTCATCGACGTGAAGGTGCCCGCCGGTCTGGCGCCCGGCACCAAATTGCCGATCCGGGCACGGGTCGATTATCTCGCTTGCACCGACGAAATCTGCGTGCCCGAAACGGCGAAAGTCGCCGTCGATCTGGAGGCCGGGGCGGCACCGGGTGCGCGGACGAACGGCGCGATGTTCGACCGCTTCCGTCAGGCGCTGCCGAAGCCGCTCGGAAGCGAAGCGCGGTTCGAGCGCGCCGGCGACCGCTTCCGGCTCGCGGTCCCGCTTCCCGCCGGGCTGGAGCTTGGCGAGCCCTATTTCTATCCGCTGACCGACGGCGCCCTATCCTACGCGGCGGCGCAGACCTTCGCCCGCGAGGGCGACACCCTGATCGTCGAGACTGAAGCGCCTGCGAATGGCGGCAGCCTCGGCGCCGTGGAGGGCGTGCTGAAGCTGAGCGAGGGCAACGGCCTTTCGCTGAGGGCGGTGCCTGGCATCGTTCCCGCCGCCGGAACCGCCCTCAGGTTTGAGGGAGGCCAGCCGGCGCTTGGCGCCTCTGCCGTGTTGGCCGCTTTGCTCGGCGCGCTTCTTGGCGGGCTGCTCCTCAACATCATGCCCTGCGTCTTCCCGATCCTGAGCCTGAAGGCGCTCAGCTTGGCCAAAGCCGGCGGCAATGAACGCGCCGCGAAGCGGGAAGCGCTCGCCTATACGGCCGGCGCCGTCCTGATCTGCCTTGCGCTCGGGGCCGCCTTGCTCGGCCTTAGGGCGGGCGGGGCCGCGGCGGGCTGGGCGTTCCAGCTCCAGGACCCGCGCGTCATCCTGTCGCTGCTCCTGCTCATCACCGCCGTCGCGCTGAACCTGGCCGGCCTGTTCGAGCTTCCCGCCTTGGCCGGGGGCGGCCGCCTTGCCGAACAAGGCGGGCTCGGCGGCGCCTTCTGGACCGGAGCGCTCGCCGCGTTCGTGGCGACGCCTTGCACCGGTCCGTTCATGGGTGCCGCCCTAGGGGCCGCCCTCGTGCTTCCCACGGCGGTCGCGCTCGCCATCTTCGCCGGTTTGGGCCTCGGGCTCGCCTTACCGTTCCTGCTTCTCGGCTTCGTGCCCGCGCTCCGGCGCCTTCTGCCGAAGCCAGGCGCGTGGATGGGGCGGCTCCGGCGGCTGATGTCGGTGCCGATGTTCCTCACAGCGCTCGCCCTCGCCTGGATCCTCGGCCGCCAGGCGGGCGTGGACGGGATGGCGCTCGGCCTGGCGGCGGCGATGGCGCTCGGGCTCGCTTTGTGGTGGGTCGGTCGAAGGCAGGGACGTGCGCGCCCATGGCTGCCGCTCGCGCCCGCGGCGCTTGCCGCCATCGCGGCCACGGTCCTCATTCCCACCGCCGCCACCGGGCCGGCCATGGCCACCCCTCAGAGCGTGCTCAAGTCCGAGCCGTTCACCGAGGAGCGCTTAACCGCGCTCCAGCAGGAGGGGCGCCCCGTCTTCGCCTACTTCACCGCCGACTGGTGCGTGACCTGCAAGGTCAACGAGAAGGGCGCGCTCGAGCGGCAGCAGGTCGCGGAAGCTTTCGCCGCCAAGAAGGTCGCGGTGCTGGTCGGCGACTGGACTCGAGGCGATGCCGCGATCGGCCGCTTCCTCGAGAAAAACGGCCGCTCGGGCGTGCCGCTCTACCTCTATTATGAGCCGGGCAAGCCGGTCCAAATCCTGCCGCAGGTGCTGACGCCCTCGCGGCTCGTGTCGTTGGTCAACTGAAGAAAGGAACGTCAAGATGAAGCCGATGTTTACCGCTTTCGCCGCTTTCGCCGTCATCGCCGCGCCCGCCTCGGCGGCTCCGGCCGTGGGTCAGCCTGCGCCGAACTTCAAGCTGAACGACGCCGATGGGCGCGTCGTCCAGCTCTCCGACTTCAAAGGCAAGCCGGTGGTGCTCGAATGGAACAACCCCGGCTGCCCGTTCGTGAAGAAACATTATGGCAGCGGCAACATGCAGAGGACCCAGGCCGCCGCGAGGGCCGCGGGCGCGGTCTGGCTCAGCATAAATTCCGGCGCCCCCGGCCAGCAGGGCCATATGAACGGCGCCGAGGCGAAGGCCTTCGTCGCGAGCGCCAAGGCGCAGGCGACCGCCTACCTGCTCGACCCGAGGGGCGTGGTCGGCAAGGGCTACGACGCCAAGACGACGCCGCACATGTACGTCATCGATGCCAAGGGCATGCTCGTCTATGCGGGCGGCATCGACGACAAGCCGACTCCCGATCCGGCCGACATTGAAGGCGCCCGCAACCATGTGCTGGCGGCGCTCTCGGAGCTCAGGGCCGGCAAGCCCGTGTCCGTGGCGACGAGCCGCCCCTATGGCTGCTCGGTCAAATACGGTTGAGCGGCGACACCTTTCCGTCGGCCACCCGGCGGAGGTGGAGAAAAATGTAAACTGTCACTGATCTTCCAATCGGAGTTACTCGAAAGGCCCCCCTCTCCCTGCAGGGGAGAGGGAGGGAGCCGCGAAGCGGCGGAAGGGGGAGGGACGGACTCCGCGTCTCCCCCTCCGACAGGCCCTCACCCTGGTTCGCTTCGCGAACCTGTCCCTCTCCCC
>DASZDE010000159.1:0-7993 GCA_035942355.1 Allosphingosinicella sp.
GTAGCAAGCTTCCCTTCCTCACCGGTATATTTAGCGAGCCGCTCGACTTGGATGCCGGTCGCGTGAAGTTCCAAGTCGCGGACGCAGAACCCTCTTGGGTGGAGGCATTCGATCCAGATTTCCGCTTCGTCTTCCCTCAGCTTGCGGTTGCAACGGGAGGTGCAGCCCCTTTCCTTCCTGATTGCAAATGCCAAGTTACCGATACGCGTCATGTCGACACCAATGAACGCAGGGTGCACTTTTTTACTACCGGCTAAGAGCATTTCCCTGTCCTATACCTCGGATGCTGAAAGGACTGCAGCCATGATCAGTGCAGACCTTGGCCAGCAGCTCGAAAGCTTCGTCGCCGGCCTCGTCAAGACCGGCCGCTACAATTCCAAGAGCGAGGTGCGACGCGAGGGGGTGCGGCTGGTGCAGGAGCGGGAGGCGCGGCTGGCGGCGCTCGACGCTTCGATCGCGCGCGGGCTCGCCGATGCCGAGGCGGGGCGGACGAAGCCGGCCGAAGAGGTGTTTGATCGGCTGGAGGGCAAGTATCGGCGGCTGGCGGTGAAGGGGCTGGGCGAGGGTTAGCGAAAAGGGGACAGTCAGCAAGTGACTGTCCCTGGTCAATCCGGCCGCACTAGCTCGACGTGGCTTACCCCCAGCGCTGTCGCCAGTTCGTAGAGGGTCACCACGATCGGGTTGCGGCGACCCCGTTCGAGCTTGCTCAAATACTGCTGGCTGAGGCCGCAGCGCTCGGCAAGCTGTTCCTGCGTAAGCCCCGCCTCCTTGCGGAGGCGCGCGCGTTGCGGCCGACCAGCTTGCGCATGTCCATGCATAAAGAGATGGCGCCCGCGGGCTTCGTCATGGCGGCCCCGGATCAGGCCCGGGGCCGGCATCCATCTTCCTTTGCCGAGTCAGAAGGCGAAGGTGGATCCCGGATCAAGTCCGGGAGGACGAACATGGCAGGGTGTGGATGATCCTGGAGGGCGACTGCCACATCATCCGCCGCGAAAGCGCGGTCTGCGAGCAAATGCGGCGGTTCCTCGCGATGGTCGTGCTGAGCCGGACCGAAGAGGGAGATTCCCTCTGACCCCTCTCGGAAATGGAGAACACGTATTTTCGCGGAAAAACCGATGCTCGCCGCGCCCGGAATAGTCAGCGCATGTAAGGCGCGACGTTTCGGGCGATGGCGCGGAACTCTTCATCCCGCAGCGGAACGTGGGCCCGAAACCGGCGCCAGGCCTGGTCCGCGGGGATCTTGCCGTCGGAGCCGAACAGGATGCGGTCGAGCCCGATCTGCCGAATGCGACGGGCCAGCGTCGCCTGCGTCGTCGAGGAGTCCGTGCCCGCAATCTCCGCCCAGACCTCCGCCACGTCGAAATAAAGATTTCGGGTACCCGGCCGATCGGCGGCGACCGCCTCGGCGAAGGCCTGGAGCGCGGATTCGGAATAGCCTTCCCCGCCCCACAAATGGGCGATCTGGACGGGAATGTCCGGAGCCGCGGTCATCACCTGGCTGAGGAAGATCTCCACATGTTCGGCCGTGTAGTCATCGCCGCCGCGGGTGTGGGCGACGACGGCCAGCCGGCGCTGGTTCGCGGCGGCGAACACCCGCCGCAGCCGCGCCACATGATCGGCATTCTTGAGGTCGACGCCGGACATGGCGAAGCTGAATTTCACCCCACGGAACACCGGGTCGGCGTCGCAGCGCTCGAGCTCGGCCAGGGCATGCTCGGATACCGGGTTGAAGCTGCAGAACGCCACCAGCCGGCCCGGAAACCGACCCGCCTCGCTGGCGGTCCAGTCGTTCTCCGCCCTTACGATCGGCCAGGGATTTGCGACCGGCAGGACCGGTCCGTCGGCCCAGAAGGCGGTGGAGAGGACCACGGCGCGAGACACGCCGGACGAATCGAGATTGGCGACGACCTCCTCGGCCGTCGTGCCCGGGTTGGGAGGCGGGACGGGGAAACGCTGGATCTCGCTGCCGATACGCCAGCGCCCGCCCGCCTCCCGCCGGGCCGAGATGTGGAAATAGCCGACATGGCGGATCGAAGGACCGCCGCCGCGGACATAATAGCCGGCGATTTGCGCCGCCGGACCAGCGAGCTGGAGATGGGTCGGGACGATCCGAAACGGACTGCCGAAGATTTGGCTCATGGCCTTGGCGACGTCGGCACGTCCGCGCACCCAGCCGGATCGCGACTGGCTCAGCATGACGCTGTCTTCGCTATAGAGATCAGCCAAAGCGGCGGCGTCATCCCAATGCGCCGCCCGCGCCTGCAGCAAGCGGGCAAGCTCGACGGGAACTTCGATCGCCGGCAGCATGGGATCGCCGTCGGCTATCGCTTTGACCGCTGGACCCATCAGGTGCAGGTGGTGATCGACCGACGGCAGCGTCGGAACCGCGGCTGGTTCGAGCGGTCGAAGATCCGCGCAGCTCGCGACCAGCAACAGCGTGGCACAGCCCAATCCGAAACGACGCATTCCCAAGCTCCCTCGGAGCCTGACCAGCAATAACCATGCCAGGGACGCGCACGCAGCTGCCGCGGGCAGAATCTCCAACTTGTGCGGTATCGAACATCCGACTGTCCACGCGTGGACACCCGCAGCGTCGGGACGGCGCAGCGCGAATGAAGGTGAGCCGTCACGAAGTGAATTGCCCTGCGGTCAGCTTCGCTTCCGTGACGTCGGACGGGCTCGCTCCCCGGATCAGGTCCGGCCTCGCGCCCCGGCGGCCGGCACTCAGTGGCTCTTCGCGCTGCTTCGGCGGCGCTGCGCTCGGCATTGCGTGATTGGGAGAGGCCGCCGCAGCGATCGGGCGGGCCTTCTTGTGGACTCGTGGGGGCGGGCTTAAGCTCCCGAGATGCGATTTCCTGTCTGGCCGCTGCTGAGCCTCGCCGCTTGCGCGCCGGCCGACGACAATCCTCTCCTTGCCGACGATATCACCGTTGTCGTCGACGCGCCCGGTGAACCCCCTCGACCGGCTTATAGCGGGCCGGCTTACTTTCCGCCTTCGCTCGGTGAACCGACCCTGCGCTGCGACCTCGGCGACCCGGCACGGCTTCAGCCGATCCTCAGCGACTTGGAGAGGGACTGGTATTCCCGGCAGCTGGCCGCGGCGGGCGAGCCGCCGCTTTATCCGGCTTCGCAGGCGGCGCGGCCGGCCGGCGCGGCGACGCTGAGGTTCACCTGGCTCAGGAGCTTTCATGCCCCGATCGTCGTTCGGATCGAGACGAGCGGACCCAACACGCACCGCCTGATTGCCAAGCAGCTCTCCGGAGCCGGCGGATACGATCCCGGCAAGGTCGCGAAGAAGATCGAGAGGCCGCTCACGGCGGCCGAGGCCAAGCGCCTCCGGGCGGCTCTCGAGAGCAGGAGCGTGTTCGAGATCCCGCCCGACCCGTGCGGAGGCGGCTGCGACGGCGCGCAATGGATTTTCGAGGCGGCGGAGGGGCGCCGGTATCGCTTCGTCGACCTGTGGACCCCCGATAGCGGCCCCGCCCACGATTTGGGCCGGTTCCTGGTCGGGCTCACCGGCTGGAAAATCGAAGCCATCTACTGAGCTGGGCGGTGGGCAGGGGGCGGTATGAGGCTCGGCGCGGCACGGGGCCCCGCCGGCTGGGCACGAAACGGCTCTTCGCGCTGCCTCGCCTTTGGTTGGCAAAGCTTCGGCTGCGCTCGATTGCGCTTCTCGGCATGCCCCCCATGCCTGCGATGCTCATTTCCTGCTGTCCTACAACCCGCGCTTCGGCATATGGGGATAGCCTCCTTTTGTTCTGGAGGTGATTGGATGAGCGCCAAGATCAGCGCCGGCCGCAAGAAGGCGTTCCTCAAGGCGCTGGCGGCGACAGGCAACGTGACGCTGGCGGCCGAGCGGGCGGGGGTGTCGCGGTCGTAGGTCTCGCTGGCGCGGCGGGCGGATCCGGCGTTCGATGCGGACTGCCGGTCGGCGCGGGCGGCGGCCGGGGCGCGGCTCGGCGGCGGCGGCAGCAACCGGCCGCCCCAGGGGTGGGGGCATGGCGGCGGCAGCGACCTGGCCGTGCAGCGCGCCGGCAGCCGGCGGGCGCAGGTGGTCCGGGCGGGGGAGCGGCGATGGACGCCGCGGACCGAAGCGCGGTTCCTCGGCGCGCTCGGCAAGACGTGCAATTTGGGTCTGGCCTGCGCCGAGGCGAGGATGAGCGAGCCCTCCTTGCTCGCCCACCGCCGCCGCTGGCCGGATTTCGAGCTCCGGCTGCAGGCGGCGCTGGCGTTCGGCCGGCTCAGGCTCGAGGCCGGCCGCGCCGATGATCTGGAGCGGCCGGCCGACCTCGGCGACCTGCCGGACGGGCCGGAGCCGGGCGTCGCCGAAACGATCCGGCTCGTCCGCCGGCACCGGACCGGCCGCGGCGGGCGGCGGCGCCCGGGATGAGCGCGCCTGGGGACACGGAGCTTTCGCGAAAAAGCTACGCGCCCTTCCGGTCCGGCGTTGCCCGATCGCGCGGACGCGGCGGCTTACATGCCGTTGGTTTCGGCCCCCGCTTCGGCCGCGTCGGCCTTGTTCTCGCCGGCCGCCTCGGTGGCGTCGGCCTGGTTTTCCAGCGCGGCGGCCTGGTTCTCGAGCGAATCCGCGGTGGCGCCGGTGGCGTTGTCGGCGGCCTCGGTCAGATTGTCGGCCTCCATTTCGAGCGCGTCGGCCTGGTTGTCGGCGGCCGCCTCGATATTCTCGGCCTTGTCGCCGCCGCCGTTGCAGGCCGCGAGCGCCGCCAGGGCGGCCGCGCCGATCGCTGTCGCAAGAATCTTCATCGCTCACTCCCCTGTTGAAGAGAGCTTCATAATCCATGTTGCGGACGAGAGTTCCAGCGAAATCGACTCCGGCCGGCGCAGCTACAGGCGGCGGGCCGGGCAAGAAACGACCTAAATGCCTGAACAAGGACCTGAATGTTGGAAGTGGGAGGCTTCTGTTGCCCGGTGCCTCCCGTACCGCTGGAATCCCCTTCTGTTGCCCGGTGGGGTCCGAACCGCGCTTTTGTCTTTGTAACGTCACCCGTGAGGGATCAGTTACGCAGCAATCGCAAGAGCCTCGTTATCGTTGGCACTTATGGTTTTGAACGGTTTTACGGCGCATTCAGGCCGGGCGAAAACAGCGCTTTTCAACACACGTCGATCCTAGTTCGGCCCCGTCAGCTGAGCCGCTCGGCCGGCACGCTTCATGCGTGTCGGGCGAGGAACTCGGCCCACCTGGTGGAGCCGCCGGGTACCGCCCCCGGGTCCGCTGCGTCTATTGCACGCCGCAGTTTATCGCCATAGCCGGACCAAAGCCCGGCAAGCCCCTATATAGGCGATAGCCGGCGGATTTCAAAGCCACGCCGTGCGGCGGCCGGTTAACCGTCGAATAACTTGACGCTTTTCCAGCCGGCCGGAAACGCGTTCACCATTAGAAGCGCGGTTTTGCGCGGCCGCGGGGCATCTGGCACCGCCATTGCTTAACATTGGGCCTGCATGAACGGGCGTCGCATCCGGGCGCCGAACAGGTGGGAGTGTTTACCATGGTTGGCGTCACCCGAACCCAGTCCAAGACCTTGAAGCGTCTTGCCGCCGCCGCGTCCGCCGCGGCCTTGTTCGCCTTCCCCCAGGCCGCCTCGGCGAGCCTGGTCTACGACGAATCGATCCTGATCACCGGCCAGGGCTTCGGCAACAATCCGCGCCTTCTGACCGAGCAGGAGAACGGCAATGGCGACGACGTCGAATCGGCCTGCGTGTCGGCCGGCGCCGGCGGTGCGATCGGCTTCGGCTCGAGCTCGTGCATCAGCGACAGCAGCGTGTTCCAGGGCAACGGCTTTTCCAATTTCGGCGGCGACGAGGTCAATCCGCAGGCCGACAACCATAAATATGGCATTCCCACGATCGGCGAGATGGGCTTCGAGGATGCCAGCGACATCGGCATCTTGTTCAACGCGACCGAGCCGGGCGGCGACGGCCTCAGCATCGACGACCTGACCCTGAAATTCTACCAGGACGGCAATCTGGTCGCGGCGATCGACGGCTCGCAGGAGTTCGGCAATACCGAGCAGGGCAATGGCCGCGCCGGCTTCGTGTTCGTGGTCGACGAGGAGCAGCAGGCCTATCTGAACGACGCCGTCTTCGGCCTCCCCGACTTCAGCGACATCCGGATCGCGCTCGAATCGACCATCTCGGACGCGCAGGGCGGCCCGGAGAGCTTCCTCGCCGTCAATCTCGGCCGTTCGTCGAGCGGCGGCAGCACCAGCACGGGCGGCACTCCGGTGCCCGCGCCGGCCGGCTTCGGGCTGTTCGCCCTGGCCGCGGCGGGCCTGATGGCGAAGCGCCGCAAGCAGGCGTAACATCGTAGCGGGTGTGCCCGGCGCCAGGCGCCGGGCGTCGGAGGTGCCGGAAAGGTGACGGGTCGAGGCTGCGAGCCTCGCTCGGCTTCCTCTCCGGCACCTTTCCGTTGCGGTTCCGCATCGCAATGCTTACTTCGGCCGTCTCGCCTGGAGAAGGAGACGGAAGTCGATGAGCCGCACCCGCCTTATGACTGCGCTGCTCGGCCCGGTGGCAATGGTTTCGCTGTCCGGCTGCGGCATCAATTCCATCCCGACCGCGGAGGAAGAGGCCAAGGCGCGCTGGGCCGACGTCCAGAACCAGTATCAGCGCCGCGCCGACCTCATCCCGAATTTGGTGGCGAGCGTGCAGGGCGCCGCCGCGCAGGAGCGCAACGTGCTGCGCGAGGTGACCGAGGCGCGCGCCAACGCGACCCGCATCACCGTCTCGCCCGAGCAGCTCACCGATCCGGAGGCGATGCGCCGCTTTTCGGAAGCGCAAGGCCGGCTGCGAGCGGCGATCATTCCGCTGCAGCGCCTCCAGGAGGCCTATCCGGACCTCAAGACCAACCAGAATTTCCTGGCCCTGCAGTCGCAGCTCGAGGGCACCGAGAACCGCATCACCATCGCCCGCACCGACTATAACCGGGCCGTGCAGAATTATAACACGCGCATCCGCACCTTCCCGGACGTGATCGGCGCCAAGATCTTCTACGGCGCCGAGCCGATGGTGCCGTTCGAGGCGACCACGGAAAATGCCGAGGAGGCGCCGAAGGTCGATTTCGGCAACGGCGCGTAGCGGCCGCCGTGCACCCCCATCCGTTCGGTTCGCGCCTGTCGAAGGGCCTTCCTTCCCCTTGGCAGGAGAGTGAGGGGCTTCGACAGGCTCAGCCCGAACGGAGGATAGGGATAGCGGCTGGTCTGCTGCTCGCCTTCCTATGCTTGCTGGTGGCGACGCCGGGCCACGCGCAGCAATTTCCGAAGCTGAGCGGTCGCGTGGTGGATGCGGCGAACCTGCTGTCGCCGGCCGACGAGGCGGCGCTGACCGGCAAGCTCGAAGGCCTGGAGCAAGCGAGCAGCCGGCAGCTGGTGATCGCCACGGTGCCGGATTTGCAAGGCGATGAGATCGAGGAATATGGCTACAAGCTGGGCCGGGCGTGGGGGATCGGCCAGAGCGAGGCCAATAACGGCACCATCCTGCTGGTCGCACCCAAGGAGCGCAAGGTGCGGATCGAGGTCGGCTACGGGCTCGAGCCGATCCTGACCGATGCCTTGTCCAGCCTGATCATCCACAACCAGATCCTGCCGCGCTTCCGCGACAACGACTATGCGGGCGGGATCAATGCCGGCGCCGACGCCATTATCGAGCAGCTGCAGGCGCCGCCGGAGCTGGCCGAGCAGCGCGCGCTGGAGGCGGCGGCGCAGCAGGAGCAGGCGTCCGGCTCCGGCGAGGGCGGGTCGATCTTCCCGTTGCTGTTCTGGGGCGCGGTGCTGCTGTTCATCGTCATCCCGATGTTCCGCCGGCGCGGGCGGGGCCGGCGCCACCGTCGCGGCGGCCTGCCGGTGGTGATCTGGGGGCCCGGCTTCGGCGGCGGCTGGGGCGGCGGGTCGAGCGGCGGCTTCGGCGGATTCGGCGGCGGGGGCGGCGGCTTCGGCGGCTTTTCGGGGGGCGGCGGCTCGTTCGGCGGCGGCGGCGC
>DASZDE010000160.1:0-3828 GCA_035942355.1 Allosphingosinicella sp.
CCCCCCGACGTAGAGCCGCTCCTCGGCGCGGGTGAGACCGACATAAAGCAGCCGCCAATGCTCCTCGCGCTCGGCCCGGTCCTGCGCCTCGAGCCGGGACTTGAGCGGCTCGGACAGCTCGTCCTTGCGCGGGCGGAACAGCGGGATGGCGAGATCCTCGCCGGGCAGGCCGATGGTGGCGAAAGTGCCGCGCAGGCCGCCTTTCCGATCCGGGTCGGCGCACGCATCGGCGAGGATAAGGATCGGGGATTGCAGGCCTTTCGCGCCGTGCACCGTCATCACCCGGACCGCGTCGAGCGGCGCCGACGGATCGCGCACGATCTCGACGTCGCCGCGCGCGAACCAATCGAGAAAGCGCTGCAGCGACGGCGCGGACGCGGCCTCGAACTCAAGCGCGCTTGCGAGCAATTCCTCAATCGGATCACGCGCTTCCGCCCCGAGCCTCTCAAGCAATGCAAAGCGGCCGCCCATCCCCGAAAGCAAGGTTTCGAGGAACTGGTGGGGGGTCGCGTAATCGGCCATGGCGAGGATGGCGTGCAACTTTTCCAAAGTGGCGGAAAAGGTGCCGGGGCGGTGCGCAAGCGTCGCTTCAGCGCTCCGCAACGCGCTCCATAGCGAACCGTCGCGGGCATGCGCGACCGCAAACAGCTCCTCCTGCGACCAGCCGAACAGCGGCGAGACCAGCAAGGCGGCCAGGTTGAGGTCGTCGAGCGGCTGGACCGCGAACCGGGCGGCGGCGAGCAGATCCTGGACCGCGAGCGGCGCGGTCAGCAGCAACCGGTCGACTCCGGCCACCGGCACCCCCTCGGCGTGGAGCCGGGCCACGATCAGCGAGGCGAGGTCGCCGCGGCGGCGGACCAGGATCAATATGTCCTCGGGGCGGAGCGGCCTGCCGCGCGACGCGACGTGGAACGGCCGGTCGAGCCACTGCCTGATCTGGCGCGCGAGCTTGCCGGCATAGCGGCGGGTGGTGTCGCTGATCCAGCCCTCCTCCCCGGCTTCGTCCGAGGCCAGGGCGATCTCGTCCGAATAAGGCTGCCACAGGGTCACCGAGCCGGGGCGGCCCGCATGGTGGCTTTGGTGCGGGTTGGGGCGGCGCGGCAGGCCCAGCGCGTCGTGGCCGAGGTCGGCGATCACGCGGTCCACCAAAGCGAGGATCTCGGGCGAGGAACGGAAGCTGCGGTCCATCGACAGGTCGAGGAAGTCGCGGTCGATCGCGCGCGCCTCGCGGTCGAACCAGGCGCGGGCGACGTCGAAGCTGGCCGGATCGGTCCCCTGGAAGCCGAAAATCGCCTGCTTGTAATCGCCGACCGTGAAGATGGTGCGGTGGCGGGACGAGGCCCCCTCGCCGGCGAAATATTCGAGCGCGACCGCGCGCACGATGTTCCACTGGCGCTGGTTGGTGTCCTGCGCCTCGTCGACCAATATATGGTCGGTGGTGCGGTCGAGCTTGTAGCGCACCCAGTCGCCCATGCCGGGGGTGAGCAGCAATTGCTCGGCCCAGCGGATGAGGTCGTCGAAATCGACCACCGCATTGGCGCGCTTGGCGGCGGCATAAGCGAGCGCATAGGCCTGACCGGCGCGCAGCCCGGCGGCGAAGCAGGCGACCAGCCTCGCCGTCTTGCGCATTTGGATGAGGCGCGCGCAACATTCGAACGCGGCGGTGGCGAGGCGGAGATAGTCGCCGTCCGGCGGCGCCTGGCCCTTGCCGAAGCTGCGGATCTCCCCGTCGGCCTTCGCCCACACCGCGTGGAGCCGGTCGACCAGCCGCGCGCGCTCGGCGGGCGCGGCGGCGGCCCACTGCTCGCACAGGCTCGCCCGCTCGAGCCCGCTCTTCGTCCCCCATTGACGGTTGAGCAGGCCGATGCGGCGCAGCGCAGCGACGTCGAACATCCCGTCGCAGCATTCCGCGGCGATCGCCTCGTCGATGTCGCCGGCGGGGAGGTCGAAGGCGCGGCGCAGGCGGACTTCGATCCCCTCGCGGGGCCCGAGCGCCGCCATCGCCGCGGGCGCTCGCGCGCAGTGCATCATGAAGGCCTCGGCGCCGCCTTCGCCGAGCCGGTGGCTGAGCGCCTGGACGTCGCGGATCAGCGGCGCATCGCCGCCCGCCTCGGCGCGCACCAGCAGGTCGGCCAGGGTCTGGCGGGCGAGCAATTGCTCCTCGCGCCCCTCGAGCGGGCGGAAGCCGGGCACCAGTCCCGCCTCGGCCGGGAAGGCGGCGAGCAGCGACTGGGCGAACGCGTGGATGGTCTGGATCCTGAGGCCGCCGCCGGCGGCGTCGAGCACGCGGGCGAACAGAGTGCGGGCCGTGGCGCGGGTCCCGGGGCCGGGGCTTTCGCCGAGCGCGACCAGCTCGCCGGCGAGATCGGCGTCCTTCAGCCGCACCCAATGAGCGAGCCGCTGGTGGATGCGGCCCGCCATCTCGGCGGCGCCGGCCTTGGTGAAGGTCAGGCACAGGATCGAGGCCGGATCGACTCCGGCGAGCAGCAGCCGCAGCACGCGGGCGGTGAGGACATGGGTCTTGCCCGTCCCCGCCGACGCCGACAAGGCGGCGTGGTCGCGCGGGTGCGACGCGCGCAGCTGGTCGGGCTCGAGCCGGTCGAGCGGGCGCAGGCGCCTAGTCAAGGGCTGAGCTTCGCGGCATGCCCGAGCTATAGGAGACGCCGCGGCGCTGCGCCACACCGCACCGGGCCACCGCGGGCGCAGGCGGCGGGTCATCACCGTCACCTGTCGCGCAACGCAACAGCATTGTGCAGCCTTTCTCGGCCAGGCGTTTGGCGATCGTTAGGCAGCTCAGCAGCGTCATTGACCAGTTGCTAGAAAGAAGTTTGTAGAGCAGCATGCGTCCCACGGCGGACCTTGGAGCAAGCATGGCAAACGACCCCAGAACCAGCGAAGCGGGCTCGAAAAAAGGCGATCCTGTACAACGGCTCATTACGATTGGGGGCGGAATCATAGGCCTGTGGGGAGCGGCGGTCACTGTCATTACGGGCTACAACACTGCTCGCCTGCAAAGTCTGGAGAATAACCTAAGTCAACTGAGGGAAGAGAGAGTTTGGGCAAAGGAATTGTATTCCCAGTATGACTCGATAGTAACAAAGAAGGACAGCCCTGAGGCTCAGCTCGCGCGACTCGAGGCACTGCTGGCGCTGGTAGAGCTCACCGATCAGGAAAATGTAAAGGACCTATGGGGCCGGCTCATCAAGCAACAAGCTGGCCGCCACCGCCAACAAGTAACAGATGGCGCGCAGACGGGCGACCGGCGCGCCGCGTCTCTTGAGCAACAATTTGCACGGCTCGAAAGGGCAGCAAGCGCGACAGCGGCGCAAGCAAAGCCAGTATGGTCGAACTACGACTTCGACATCTTCTGGTGCCCTGGGGAAGGGAATAAGGCTGCGGCCAATGCCATTGCCGGCCTTAAAACCGAGGATCCTGGTGCTGTCGGGAACTGGAGAGTGCGAGGCATCAAGAGGAACAGCTCAATCATTGGCAACAAGGCGCCTTATTCGATCGTGTGGGATTATCCAGACGAAGAGCCGATCGCCGACACGCTTGCAAAACGTCTCCGAGCTCTCGATCTACCCCATATGAAGGGCACGGATCTGCGGATTCTTCGTTCCGCCAGGGTTAGCACACGCTGGTACCTGAGTGTCTTTGTCTGTCGGTAAGAACGCTCCGCACCGGCGACCACGCGCGGGAAGTAAGGCAGAAGCTTGCCGTACACGCGGCCGAGAAGATCGAGTAGGGAAGCGAAGCCGGGCATCTCAACGTGCTGGCAGGGACATAAAGATCCGTGATGAAGAAACGCGGGGCCTGCGGCACTTAAGC
>DASZDE010000161.1:0-18109 GCA_035942355.1 Allosphingosinicella sp.
CTCCACGGCCGATCTGGACCCCGGCCTGCGCCGGGGAACGAAGCGGCTGACGCGCCTGCTGGGGTGCATTGGGTGCCTGATTGCCGCCGCGCCGGCGGCGGCGCAGACGGTCGCGATCACCAACGGGCGGGTGGCGATCGGCGACGGATCGCCCGCCATCCAGGGCGGCACCGTGGTGGTGCGCAACGGCCGCATCGTGGCGGCCGGCGCCAATGTCGCCGTGCCCGCCGACGCGCAGCGGGTCGACGCGCAGGGCCGCTGGGTGACCCCCGGCATCGTCGCCGGCTGGACCCAGCTCGGCCTGATCGAGGTCGAGGCGGTGGATCCGGCCAACGACACCGGCGCCGACGAATCGCCTTTCTCCGCCGGGCTCGACATCGCGCCTGCGGTCAATGCCAGCGTCACCGCGATGGCGATCACGCGCAGCCGCGGCGTAACCCGTGCGATCGTCGCGCCCACCCCCGGCAACGACATCTTCGCGGGGCAGGGGGCCCTGGTCGACACCGGCAGCGACATGGAGGCGGTGTTCGCGCCGCGCGCTTTCCAGTACGTCACTTTCGGCGAACGCGGTGCCGACGAGGCCGGCGGCAGCCGCGCCGCCACCTTCGCCTTCTTCCGCAACGCCATGCTCGAGGCGCGGGACTATGCCCGCAACCCGTCGGCTTATGGCGGGCGCGATGCCGACGCTTTGCTGATGCGAATCGACGCGGCGGCCCTGGTGCCGGTGATCGAGGGCAGGATGCCGCTGCTGGTCAACGTCAACGGCGCCAGCGACATCCTCCAGGTGCTCGGGCTCGGCAAGGAGTTCCCGAAGCTGAGGCTGGTGCTGGTCGGCGTCAGCGAAGGCTGGCGGGTGGCCGACCGCATCGCCGCCGCGGGCGTGCCGGTGATCGCCTCGGCCATGGCCGACCTTCCCGACAGCTTCGAGGCGGTCGCGGCGACCCAGTCCAATTATGGCCGCATGAAGCAGGCGGGCGTCAGGATCGCGCTCGGCGAGATCGGCGACCAGCCGCGCAATGCCAGGCAGGCGGCCGGCAATCTGGTCGCGCTGCAGAAGGTGCCGGGCGCGACCGGCCTCAGCTGGGACGAGGCGCTCGCCGCCGTCACCTCCGCGCCAGCCGAGGTGATGGGCATGGGCGGCGAGTTCGGCTCGCTCCGCCCTGGCCGACGCGCCGATCTGGTGGTGTGGGACGGCGATCCGCTCGAGCTCGGCTCGGCCCCCGCGCTGCTGATGATCGACGGCGTCCAGCAGCCGCTCGACAACCGCCAGACCCGGCTCCGCGACCGCTATCGCAGCCCAGGCGAGCGCGAGCTGCCCAAGGCCTATGAGAGGTGACCGCGATCGTCAGCCTCGCGCTGGCGACCGCCGCCTTCGTCGGCTCCCATTTCCTGCTGTCGCACCCGCTCCGGCCGGCCCTGGTGGCGAGGCTCGGCGAAACCGGCTTCCTCAGGCTCTATTCGCTGATCGCGTTCGCGACGCTCGGCTGGATGATTTTCGCCGGTACCCGTATCGAGGAGGCGGAGCCGGCCTGGATCGCGCCGCTCTGGTGGTGGCGGATCGCCTCGGCGCTGATGCTGCTCGCGTCGATCCTGCTGGTCGGCTCGCTGATCCGCAACCCCGCTTTGCCGCACCCGGGGGCGAGGCCGAAAGCGATTCCCGCGCCGGCCGGCGTGTTCGCCATCACCCGCCATCCGATGAACTGGGCGTTCATGCTGTGGGCGCTGGTCCATTTGTCGCTGTGGGGCAGCTCGCGCAATTTGATCATCGCCGCCGGCATCCTGATCCTCGCCTTGTTCGGCTCGATCGGCCAGGACCGCAAGAAGCTCGCTTTGCTCGGGCAGAGCTGGCGCGACTGGCAGGCGAGGACCTCGTTCGTGCCGTTCGCCGCGCTCCTTGCCGGCCGGGTGCCGTGGCGCGCGGCGGCGCCGGGCTGGATCGCGCTGATCGGCGGGCTCGCGCTGTGGCTGGCGATCACCTGGTATCATGCGCCGATGGTGTCGCCGGTCGGCGGTCTCGGCAGGGGCCCGCTCGGAGCGGGCTGAGCCGCCGGTCTTCCACCCGCCCAGGTGACCCGCCTATCTGGGTCGCTCGATCCGTGCTAGGGGTGAGGGCAGCCAGAGAGGAGATCGATCATGCGTCTCCGTAACCGCTTACCCCTTTTCGCCGCCGCACTGTTCCTGATGGCCGGAGTCGCTGCGGAGGAGGCGGTGGCCGCGCCCGCGAGCGAAGACCGGATGCTGCGCGAACGCGCCGCAGCGGAAGCCTATGAGCGAATCGAGGCCGTCAACAGGGGCTCCCTGATCATCCCTTACCCCTATCGCGGCAAACGCATTCATGTGATGGTTTCTCGCCAGGAGTTCACCGACGCGCTGACGCTTGCCGTCTTTTCCGGCGAAATTGCTCCCGAGGAGGTTCCGGGGATCGTCCGTGCCGCCAGCGCCAATACGCACCGTGAGTTGGCGCGGCTCCATGAGGCCCTCGATCGTTTCCAACGGCCTGAGCAGGACGGTCGCGGCCGAGCCCTGTCCGGTTATCCGGCCGGGATGCCGCCACCGGGCTATGGCGGCGACAGGTCCGCCGGCTATCCGGGCCGCGACGCGCCGATCGCCGACCAGGCCGGCCGGCACCGCCGGGCGCGTGAGGCGCCGCCTCGCGGAGCGCGCGAGCCGATTGCCCGCCAGCGCCAGCGCCGGGAGCGGGACCGGTCGGAGCGGCACCGGCCGCCGACCTGACTGCCACACGCCAGTCCAGATTGACGGCCGCGGTGGCAATCGGCTCGGGAGCTAGAGCCGCACCATCCGCATCCCGGCTTCGCTGTAGCGGGGGCCCGCGACCGGCATAGCCTTGCCGAGCTCGTCCAAATCCTGGGCGGTGAGCGCGAGCTCGGCGGCGGCCATGCTGTCCTCCAGCGTCAGCCGTCGCTTGCAGCCGGGGATCGGAACGATGTCCGGCCCTTGCGCGAGCAGCCAGGCGAGGGCGACCTGGGCGCCGGACGCGCCGCGCCGCTCGGCGACCCGCCTCACAATGTCGACGATTGCCAGGTTCTGCTCGAAATTGCCCTCGGCGTAGCGCGGGTCGCGGAGGCGATAGTCGCCCTCGGGCAGATCGGCGCGGCTCGTGATCTGGCCGGTGAGGAAGCCGCGGCCGAGCGGGCTATAAGGCACGAAGCCGATGCCGAGCTCGCGGCAGACGGGGAGAATGTCGTGCTCGACGTCACGCTCCCACAATGAATATTCGGATTGCAGCGCGGCGATCGGGTGGACCGTGTGGGCGCGGCGGATCGTCTCGGGCCCAGCTTCGGACAGGCCGAGATGGCGGACTTTCCCCTCGCGCACCAACCCGGCGAGCGCACCGACCGTCTCCTCGATGGGCACCCCAGGGTCGACGCGGTGCTGGTAATAAAGGTCGATGACGTCGATGCCGAGCCGGCGCAGCGACCCTTCGCACGCGCGGCGGACGTTGGCGGGGGTCGAATCGACGCCGACGATCGCGCCGCCGTCGAAGCGGAAACCGAATTTGGTGGCGATGACGAGGCCGTCGCGCTTCCCCCTGATCGCGCGGCCGACCAGCTCCTCATTCTCGAATGGGCCGTAAATCTCGGCGGTGTCGAACAAGGTGACGCCGAGCTCGATCGCACGGTGGATGGTGGCGATCGACTCGGCTTCGTCGGCGGCCGCGCCGTAGCGGATATTGCCCTGGCCGATCATCGGCATGCAGCCGAGCCCGAGCGCTGAGACCTGGAGGGATCGTCCGAGGCTGCGGTACTGCATTCTTGGCTCCTGGGCTTGCGGCTGGAGCGGCTACTTCTCGCTATTGTCGATCGCGTCAAGCACGGCTTCGGGCGCGACGTTGCGCTTCAGCTCCTCGACATCCTCCTCGACCGCATGGGCGAGGCCGAGATGGTGCGAGATTTCGGACACCATCGCCACCAGCTTGGTCACCTCATGCTCGGCCAGCAAATTGATCTGGAGGTCGAGGTCGGCGCGCTTGTCGGCCGCCGCGGCCATCCGATTCTGGCTGATCAGGACGAAGGTGGACAGGAAGATCGCTTCCACCGACGCGATCATCGCCAGCACGACGAAGGATTCATCCCACTGCGGCACTCCCGGCACCCAGCCCAGATTGGCGACGATCCAGAAGCCGAACACCGCCAGATGCAGCCATACGAACCGCATCGAGCCGGTGAAGCGGGTGATCGCCTCGGCCAGCTTCTCCTGGCGCGACGCGGTTTCGGCCTCCGCCTGCCGCCGCCGCTGGAGCGCCTCGATGTTGCGCTCGAGCGCCCTGTTGAGGCTGCCGGGCTGCGGCGGCGCGACCGTCGGGCCGGGGCGATTGACGGTGCCGGCGGGCTGTTCGGACGTGCCGATGGCGGTGCTCTCCGGGGGCGGAATGCCCGTGCAAGAACCGGCAGGCCGCGCGACTGTTCCTGAGCTCAGGCGTCGTGGAGCAGGCGATCCTCGTCGCTCATCGCCTCGCCCTCCGCAAAGCCGCTCCGCCGGGCGACGGTGGCGGTGGCGGCGACGTCCATGCTGACATTGCCGAGCGTCCGCACGATGTCGGGCAGCACTTCGACCGCGATCAGCAGCGCCAGCGGCTCGATCGGCAGGCCCATGGCCAGGCAGATCGGAGCGATCGAAGTGATGAAGCTCGCCTGGCCGGGAATGCCGACGGCGCCCATCGTCGTCGTCGCCGCCGCGGCGACGCCGATCGCCATCTGCGCCGGCGTCAGCTCCACGCCGAACCAATAAGCGATGTAGATGGCGACGGCGAGGTTCATGGCCGGGCCGGTGGCGCGGAAGATCGCCACCGCCATCGGCAGCACCACGCCGGAGGCGGCGACCGGCACGCCTATCTCATTGGCGCCGCGCAGCATGGCGGGCAATGAAGCGAGCGAGGATTGGGTGCTGAACGCGACCGCCTGGCTGGGCGCGAGCGCGCGGGTGAAGCGGCCGAGCGGCACCTTCGCCCCGATCCGTGCGAGCGGCCAGGCGGCGAGCCAGATGACCACGCCGACAGCGGTCACGACCAGCACATAATGGAGCAGGGCGCCGAACGCCGCTCCCCCGGCCCGCGCGCCGACCACGTAAGCGAGCGCGAACACGCCGATGGGCGCGATCCACAGCACCCATCCGATCACCACCAGCATGGTGTCGGCGACCGCCCGGAAGAAGCCGACCAGCCGCTCGCGCGGCTCGGGCGGAAGACGGGTCAGGGCGAAGCCGAAGACGAGGGTGAACAGGATGAGCGGCAGGATCGCGTCCTCGGCGGCCGCCGCCACCGGGTTGGTCGGAACGATCGAGCGCAGGAAGTCGGCGAAGCCGGGCACCTGGCCGACCGGCTCGGCCGCCGTCATTGCCTCGCGCAGCGCCGCGGTCGATTCGGCGGGCAGCGGGAACAGGCCGAGGAACAGCGGCGTCAGCAGCGCAGCGGCCAGCGACGAGGTCCACAGCAACGCCACGAACAGCACCAGCGCGCGGGTCGCCAGCTTGCCGGCCCGCGCCGCCTCGGCCGAAGCGGCGATGCCGGTCACCAGCAACGACACGACCAGCGGGACGATCGTCATCCGGAGCGCGTTCAGCCACATTCCGCCGATCGGCTCGGCAATCGCGAGCGCGTCCTCGACCCATGCGCCGGCGGTCGAGGCGCTGGCGATGCCGAGCACGAGCCCGACGACGAGCGCGAGAAGGATGCGGGCCGGCTGCGACATCAAAAGCGGTTCCCAACTTTCCGGGCAATGCTCTAAAGCCCTGTTGATGGCCGATCGGCCCATCGCAAGCGAAATCGGACGGCCCTGGTATGACGCGCAAATTCTTCGGCACCGACGGGCTCAGGGGCCGGACCAACGAGATGCCGATGACGGCGGCGATGGCGCAACGCGTCGGCCAGGCGGCGGGCGCGCATTTCCTGCGCGGCGACCACCGCCACCGGGTGGTGCTCGGCAAGGACACGCGCCTGTCGGGCTATATGATGGAGACCGCGCTCATCTCCGGCTTCACCAGCGTCGGCATGGACGTGGTGATGGTCGGGCCGATGCCGACGCCGGCCGTGGCGCTGCTCGCCAAGTCGATGCGCGCCGACCTCGGCGTGATGATCTCGGCCAGCCACAACCCGTTCGAGGATAACGGGATCAAATTGTTCGGCCCCGACGGCTACAAACTGTCCGACGAGAACGAAGCGGCGATCGAGGCGCTGATGGAGCTCGAGCCGAAGCTCGTCGCCTCCGACAAAATCGGCCGCGCCCGCCGGATCGAGGATGCGCGCGGCCGCTACATCCACGCCGCCAAGGCGACCTTTCCTGAGCATCTCCGGCTCGACGGCCTCAAGATCGTCGTCGACTGCGCCAACGGCGCTGCCTATCAGGTCGCGCCCTCGGCCTTGTGGGAGCTCGGCGCCGACGTCACTGCGATCGGTGTCACCCCCAACGGCCTCAACATCAACGACGGCTGCGGCTCGACCAGGCCGGAATTGCTCCAGCAGACGGTGCTCGAGACCGGCGCCCATATCGGCATCGCGCTCGACGGCGACGCGGACCGGCTGATCGTCGCCGACGAGCAAGGCAGCGTCGTCGACGGGGACCAGCTGATGGCGCTGATCGCCACCTCCTGGCAGCGCCGCAACATGCTCCGCGGCGGCGGCGTGATCGCCACGGTGATGTCGAACCTCGGGCTCGAGCGCTTCCTCGAGGCGAAGGGCCTTAATTTGGTCCGAGCCAAGGTCGGTGACCGCTATGTGCTCGAGACGATGCGCGCCAGGGGCTTCAACATCGGCGGCGAGCAGTCCGGCCACATCATCCTCACCGATTACGCGACGACCGGGGACGGGCTGGTGGCGGCGCTCCAGGTGCTGTCCGAGCTGGTCGTGCAGGACAAGCCGGCGAGCGAGTTGCTGCGCCAGTTCGAGCCGCTGCCGCAGCTGCTCAAGAATGTGCGGTTCGACGGCGGCGCTCCGCTCGAGGCCGCGAGCGTCAAGTCCGCCATCGCCGCGGCCGAGCGCCGCCTCGACGGCACCGGCCGGCTTCTTATCCGCACGTCGGGTACCGAGCCCCTGATCCGGGTGATGGCCGAGGGCGAGGACCGCGCTCTGGTCGAGGAAGTGGTCGCCGCGATCTGCGCCGCGGTGGAGGCCGCGTGATGAAGATCCCGTCGCCCCAGCGAAGGCTGGGGCCCCGGGCCGAAAGAGGCGCCGGCGCGCTCTCCCACTGGGACCCCAGCCTTCGCTGGGGTGACGCGATATGATCCCCCGCATCCTGATCGTCGCCGGCTCCGATTCGGGCGGCGGCGCCGGCATCCAGGCCGACATCAAGACGGTGACCATGCTCGGCGGCCACGCCATGACCGCGATCACCGCCATCACCGCCCAAAATACGTTGGGAGTGAGGGGCGTCATGCCGGTTCCCGATGAGTTCGTGCTGGAGCAGATCGACGCGGTGCTCTCCGACATCGGGGCAGACGCGGTCAAGATCGGCATGATCGGCTCGGCTGCAACGGCGGAGGCCGTGGCGGAGCGGCTGGAGGGGCTCGACGTGCCGATCGTCTTCGACCCGGTCATGGTGGCGACCAGCGGCTCGGCATTGGCGGACAAGGCGACCGTAAAGGCGTTCGAACGGCTGATGTCGATCGCGTCGGTCGTCACGCCCAACCTGCCCGAGCTGGAGGCGCTCGGCGGCGAGGCGGCGGTGCTCGCCCACGGCTGCCATTTGGTCGCCAAGGGCGGTCACGCAGCCGGCCCTGTGATCGTCGACCGGCTGCTCTCGCCGACGGGCATGCTGCGCTCGCTCGAAGGCAAGCGCTTCGACACGCCGGACACGCACGGCACCGGCTGCACGCTGGCAAGCGCGTTGGCGACCGGGCTGGGGGCCGGGCTGCCGATCGGGGAGGCGTTCGAGCGCGCGATCCGTTTCGTCCGCATCGCCATCCTGTCCGCGCCCGGGCTCGGCCAGGGCCACGGGCCGCTCGGCCACCATCTCGGCGTCGTTCCGTTCGACGAGATCGAGGGCTAGCCGCGCCCCGGCTCATATCCACAGGAAAGAAGGTGGAGAGCCGAGCTTTCGCTGGAACGACGGCAGGTGCGTCGGTTAGGCTAGCGGGCGATGGCCCGCCCGTGCTTCAAGATTGAGCGCGAATTCCCCGAGCCGCTCGCCGGGGTCGACGAGGCTGGCTGCGCGCCGCTGGCGGGGCCGGTGGTGGCCGCGGCGGTGGTGCTCGACCGGGTCAAATTCCCGCGCGGCATCGACGATTCGAAGGCGCTCCCGGCCAAGGATCGCGAGGCGATCTGCGCCAAGCTCCACAAGGTGGCGAAAATCGGCGTCGGCGTCGCATCGGTCGAGGAGATCGACCGGCTCAACATCTATTGGGCGCGCATGCTGGCGATGGTCCGCGCGGTCGAGGCCCTTGGGTTCGATCCGGCCTGGGTGCTGGTCGACGGCAATGCGTGCCCGCGCTGGCAGCGGCCGTCCAAGGCGATCGTGGCCGGCGACGCCAAGTGCCGATCGATCGCGGCCGCCTCGATCGTCGCCAAGGTGACCCGCGACCGGATCATGGCCGATCATGCGCGCGACCATCCCGGCTATGGCTGGGAAACCAACAAGGGCTACGGCACGCCGGAACATTACCGCGCGCTCGATGCGCTGGGCGTGACGCCGCTCCACCGCCGCAGCTTCGCCCCGGTGCGGCAATTAATGCTGCAATTGTGAGTCCTCGCGGCCACACCACTTCATATTGAGTCTCAGCTTCGCCGGCCGCCACAAGCCGTAGCGAGGACTCCTTTCGTTCCTGTAACATTTTAACCATGGTTAACAGCGCGTTTGAACTGTTGTCCTTGACCGGCGAGTCCGGCTGACTCAGTCTGGCGGTTCTTGGGGGCTGCCGGGGGCAAGGCTGAATGAGCGTGATGGGACGGCTGGGGACGCGCGCGCGGCGTGCCGAAGCGGGGCCTGCGCCCGATCTGCCGCCAGCCGATCCGCCGCCCGCCGATCTCCCGCTGGGGCGGATCATCGAATCGGACTGCGTCGCGGCGATGGCCGCGCTGCCCGACCATTGCGTCGACATGGTGTTCGCCGACCCGCCCTACAATCTTCAGCTCGGCGGCGACCTGTTCCGGCCCGAGGGGGGGCGGGTCGACGCGGTCGACGACGATTGGGACAAGTTCGACACGTTCGAGGCTTATGACGCCTTCACCCGGGCGTGGCTCGCCCAGGCGCGCCGGATCCTCAAGCCGGACGGCACCTTGTGGGTGATCGGCAGCTACCACAACATCTTCCGGGTCGGCGCGGCGCTGCAGGATGCCGGCTACTGGATCCTGAACGACATCGTGTGGCGCAAGTCCAACCCGATGCCCAATTTCCGCGGCACCCGTTTCACCAACGCCCACGAGACCCTGATCTGGGCGAGCCGCAGCGAGGACAGCCGCTACACGTTCAACTACCGGGCGATGAAGGCGCTGAACGACGAATTGCAGATGCGCTCCGACTGGGTGCTGCCGATCTGCTCGGGCGGGGAGCGGGTCCGGACCGACGGGGTCAAGGCCCACCCGACCCAGAAGCCCGAGGCGCTGCTGTACCGGGTACTGCTCGCCTGCACCGCGCCCGGCGACATCGTGCTCGACCCGTTCTTCGGGACCGGCACCACCGGCGCCGTCGCCCGCCGGCTCGGCCGCCGCTGGATCGGCATCGAGCGCGAGCCCAAATATGTGGCGGTGGCGCGCGAGCGGATCGCCGCCACGCTGGCGCTCGACGAAAGCGCGATGCGGACCATGGCCTCGAAGCGCGCGGGGCCGAAGGTGCCGTTCGGCGCCCTGGTCGAGACCGGCATGATCGAGCCCGGCGCCGTCCTCACCGATGCCAAGCGCCGCTGGCACGCCCGCGTCGGCGCCGACGCGTCGGTCGAGATGGCCGGCCGCCAGGGTTCGATCCACCAGATCGGCGCCGCCGCCCAGGGCGCGCCGAGCTGCAACGGCTGGACCTTCTGGCATGTCGAGCAGGGCGGCGGCCTGGTCGCCCTCGACGCCCTCCGCCAGCTTTACCTGCTGACGCTGGACTGACGCCGGCCGCTTGCCGGCGAACAGCGGATATATCCTTCGATCCTTGCCGATGGGTCCCTTTCCATTACAGCGGGAAGCATGACCGCGCGCTGCTATCTCCGCCCGACCGCCTTCGTCGATGCGCCGTTCGGGCATGACGGGAAGGTCGCGCGGCTGGCCGGGGGGCTGGTCTGGTTCTCGGCGGTGGAGGTGCTGCGCGAGGACGGGCCGCCGGAGCTGGTGGCGGTGGAGGGGATCGAGGCGGCGCTGGAGCGGCTCGGCGAGCACGCGCAGGCCGCATGGGGGCGGCTGACTTCGCCGCGGGCGCCGCTGAGCGTGGGCGGGCGCACCATCCGGCTCGACCAGCCGCACGCGGTCGGCATCGTCAATGCCACACCCGACAGCTTCGCCGACGGGGACCGCTATGACGGCGACCCGGACGCTGCGGCCGAGGCCGGTTTCGCACAAGCGGCGGCGGGGGCGGCTGTGGTCGACGTCGGCGGCGAATCGACGCGGCCGGGGGCGAAGCCGGTGTGGGAAGGCGACGAGATCGCGCGGGTGCTGCCGGTGGTGCGCAAGCTGGCGGCCGCCGGGATCGCGGTGTCGATCGACACGCGCAAGGCGGCGGTGATGGAGGCGGCGCTCGGCGCCGGCGCCGGGCTGGTCAACGACGTGTCGGCGCTGACCTGGGACGAGCGCGCGGCGGGCGTGGCGGCCGCGGCGGAATGCCCGGTGGTGCTGATGCATCACAAGGGGACGCCCGAGACGATGCAGCAGGCGCCGCAATACGACCGCCCGGTCTTGCTCGAAGTCTATGACTGGCTCGAGGCGCGGATCGCGGCGGCCGAGGCGGCGGGGATCGCGCGCGAGCGGATCCTGGTCGATCCCGGCATCGGCTTCGGCAAGAGCGTGGCGCACAACCTGCACCTGCTGAACGGGCTGGCGCTGCTGCACGGGCTCGGCTGCGCGGTGATGCTCGGGGCGAGCCGCAAGCGGATGATCGGCGCGCTGTCGGGCGAGGCGCCGGCCGACCGGCGGCTGCCGGGTTCGCTGGCGCTCGCGCTGAAGGCCGCCGAACAGGGCGCGCAGCTGCTCCGGGTCCACGACGTCCCCGAGACGGTGCAGGCGTTGCGGGTGTGGCGCGGGCTCAGGGACGCGGCGCTGGCGCGGTGACCCCGCCGATTCGGGATAGGCCGCGCCGTCCAGGCTTCGACTTCCGCGATCGAGTCTGCTAGCCTGCGCGCGTGAAGATCAAATGCCTCATCGGCCGCCACCGGCCCGTCAACGACCTGTCGAACTGGCAGCACGGCTATTATCTGAGCGAATGCGCCGATTGCGGCACGCCGATGCGCTATTACGGCATACGCTGGGAGGTCCAGCGGCCTTCCCGCACCAAGTCGCGCCAGGATACCGGCTGACCCGCCCGATCGGTCCCGCCGCCGCCGGCGGCTCCCCACCCCCTCGCCACGCACCCGACGCCGCTTGAAAGCGGTGTGGACATTGCACATAATCCGGCCCGGGAGCTGCACCCGCCTCAGCCTGTTGGCGCGCGGCTCCGAGGGGGCGTTGATGAGGCGGCGTCGCAATATTGCGATCCTCGTCGCAGCCGCGGGCCTGATGCTCGCGCTGCTGGCAATGCTCCTGCTCCGGCCGCAACCGGCCGCGGCCCTTGCCCAGGGGGGCGCCGGCCATGTCGGGGTCGCAACCTGCGGCGGCACCACCTGCCACGGCCGTTCCGAGGCGGACGGCAAGATCGTCCGCCAGGACGAGCTCATGACCTGGCAGGACGAGGCCAGCCCCGCCGGCGCGCACAGCCGGGCCTTCCGCGTCCTCTCCGAACCGCGGTCGCAAGCGATCGCCCGGCGTCTCGGCATCGGCGAGGCGACCAGCGCGCCGATGTGCTTGGGCTGCCACGCCACCACCGTGGCCGGCACACGCGGCCCGCGCTTCCAGCTGTCGGACGGGGTCGGCTGCGAAAGCTGCCACGGCGCCGCCGCCGGCTGGCTGGCCAGCCATTATGCGGTCGGCGCCAGCCACGCCGCCAACGTCGCCCGCGGCATGGTCCCGCTCGACAACCCCCGCGCCCGCGCTGCTGTTTGCCTCGATTGCCATTATGGCGGCGCCGGCCCCGGCCGGTTCGTCAACCACCGCGTCATGGCCGCCGGCCATCCGCGGCTCGCGTTCGAGCTCGACCTGTTCTCTACGCTCCAGCAGCACCACAATGAGGATGCCGACTATGCGAGCCGCAAGGGCCGCACCGACAGCGTCCGGATGTGGGCGATCGGCCAGACGATGGCGCTCGAGCGCGCGCTGGCCTTGTTCTCCGATCCCGAGCGCGGCACCGAGGGCCTGTTCCCCGAATTCTATTTCTTCGACTGCCACAGCTGCCACCGCCGCATCTCGGACGATCCGCGCTTCGATCCCACCGCTTTGGCCAATCCTGGCCGCCCGATCCCGGCCGGCATGCCGCCGTTCAATGACGAGAATATGATCATGCTGGCCGCCGCCGCGCAGGCGGTGGCGCCCGCGCTCGGCGCGCGCTTCGAGCGCGACAGCCGCGCATTCCACCAGGCGATCGCCCGCGACCGCGGCGCCGCGCTCGCCGCCGCCAAGGCGCTCCGCGACAGCGCGCGTGCGCTCGGCGACGCTTTCGCCCGGGCCGAGATCGGCCGCGACCGCACGTTCGCCATCATCGCCGCCATCACCGGCACCGCCATCTCGGAACGGTTCACCGATTATGCCGGCAGCGTGCAGGCGGTGATGGCCACCGACACCTTGCTTTCGGCGCTCGTCACTTCCGGCGCCATAGCCGAGCCGCGCGCCGATGCGATCCGCGCCGACATCAACGAAGCCTATCGCGCGGTGCGCGACCCGAATGCCTATCAGCCGCGCCTGTTCCGGGCGAGCCTCGGCCGCGCCGCCGCGGCGATCCAGGGCTTGCGCTGATGCGGGCCCGCTCGCTCGCTGCGATCGCGTCGCTGCTGTTGGCGTCCTGCGGCGAACAGGCGCGCCAAGCCGAGCAAAGCGCGGCGTCCGCTGCTCCGGCCTTTCGCGCCGCTGCGCCGACGGCGGCGGCGAGGGTCTATGCGGTGCCGGCGCAGCTGGCGCTCAGCCGCGCCGACGTCGGCAAGGTCATCGCCCGGGCGGTGGCGGAAGCGGCCGCCCGCGGCCGCCCCGCCACGATCGCAGTGGTCGACCGGGTCGGCAACGTCCTCGCGGTGTTCGCGATGAACGATGCCCGCCAGGGGCTGTTCGTGCCGCGCGCGCCCAATGGAAGCGAACAGGATATCCAGGGGATCCAGGTGCCCGCCGCAGCCGCGGGGGCGATCGCCAAGGCGATCACCGGCGCCTACCTCTCGTCCGGCGGCAACGCTTTCTCGACCCGCACCGCGAGCATGATCGTGCAGGAGCATTTCCCGCCCTCGGTGGTCGCACGGGGCCTCGAGAGCGGGCCTCTGTTCGGCGTCCAGTTCAGCCAGCTCCCCTGCTCGGATCTGGCCGCGCGCTTCGACGGCAGCGCGGCTGGGCCGGGCGCCTTCGTCGGCCCCAAGCGCTCGCCGCTGGGGCTGGCCGCCGACCCCGGCGGGTTCCCGCTCTACAAGGGCGGCGTGCTGGTCGGCGGCGTCGGCGTCATGGCCGACGGCGTCTACGGCTTCGATCCCGAGGTCCAGGACGTCGACCGCAACCTCGACGAGATCGTCGCGCTCGCCGCCACCACCGGCTATGCGGCACCGGAGGATATCCGCGCCAACCGGATCACGGTCGACGGCGCCTCGCTCCGTTACTCGGATGCGTCGCCCGCGCATTTCGCTGCCGACCCCGCCCGCGCGCCCGGGTTCGACGCGATCGACGGCCGCGCCGGCAGCCTCGCTTCGGTGCGCGGCTATTTCGACGCCTCGGGCGGCGTGCTCGCCGGCCGCGTCTACGGCAGCGAAGCCTCCGGAATCCGCCCGTCGAGGAGCGCCGAATTTGCCAGCCGCGACATCCACGTCCTCACCGACGGGTCCGGCGCCAACCGCTTCCCGCTGCGCGGCGGCACCGATGCGGCGACCGTTGCCCAGCCGCTCAGCCGGGCCGAGGCGGCGGCGGTCCTGAACGAAGCTTTCCGGGTGATGAGCCGCGCCCGCGCCCAGATCAGGCGTCCCCTCGACAGCAGGGCGCAGGTCAGCATCTCGGTGGTCGACACCCACGGCGCGGTGCTCGGCCTCGTCCGCGCGCCCGATGCGCCGGTGTTCGGCATCGACGTGTCGGTGCAGAAGGCGCGCACGGTCGCCTTCTTCGCCGGCGTTCGCGCCCGTGCCGCGCTCGCCTCGCATCCGGATGGGGACGTGCGGCGCTTCGCCGAGGCCGCCGACGCCTTCTTCGGCGGCCGTGCTCCGCTCAACGGCAGGCGCGCCTTTTCGGCCCGGGCGATCGGCAACATCTCGCGCCCGTTCTTTCCCGATGGCGAGCGCGGGATGCCGCCGGGGCTGTTCTCGCGCCCGATCGGCCGGTTCAATCCCTTCTCCACCGGGCTGCAGTCGGCGTTGGTCGAGCAGGACATACGCGACCATGTCGCCTTCCTGCTCGGCGCCGGCCCCGACGTCCGCCAAAGCTGCACGCGGGCCGCCGACGTCGCACCGGGTCCCCATCCGCTCCGGAACGGCATCCAGATCTTTCCGGGCGCGGTGCCGATCTACCGCGGCTCGCAGGTGGTCGGGGCGATCGGCGTGTCCGGCGACGGCATCGACCAGGACGACATGATCAGCTTTCTCGGCCTGCACAATGCCGGCCTCCGCCTCGGCACGATCGGCAATGCCGATCCCGCGATCCGCTCCGACCGAATCGTGGTGCCGGTCGGGGATCGGGAGGTCCGGCTGCGCTGGGTGGTTTGCCCGTTCGCGCCGTTCCTCGGCACCGGCGAGCAGAATGTCTGTCAGGGCAAATAAAAGGGTGCTGGCGGCGCCCTTCGCCGGCCTGATCGCGGCGGCCGCCGCGCCCGCGGCGGTCCTCCCGCCCGATCATGGCCGCGCGCTGGTCCGGCTCGCCCTTCAGGAGGCGCAGCCGGAACAGTTCGAGGCCGCAGAGCCGGACGCCTCCGGCGAAGATCCGCCCGCCGAGCCGGAGGCGGCGCCCAGCGACGTCGATGCCGACGATCCGCTGCTCGAGGGGCGCCGCCGCCCGGGGGTGCCGCAGCACCAGCTTCCGGACGCGGTCTCCCAGATCAATCCGGGGGCGATCCGCTCGCCGCCGCCCGAAGCCTTTCCGACCGACCAGATACCGGTTCCCGACCGATGGCGCCTCGCCGAGACGCTCGGCCTCACCCGCGAACGCTGGTTCGATCCGTATAACCAGAACATCTATAAGGGCGACCGGCCGATCTGCATCCCGTCCGACGAGGAGCAGGAACGCCGCCGGCGCGAAGGCCTGTCGCGATGCCGGACGCCGCAATGGCTCGGGCTCCACGGCGAGGATTGGTTCTTCATCGTCAGCGCCATCTCCGACACGGTGATCGAGCCGCGCACCTTCCCGATGCCCGTCGGCGTGCAGACCAGCGACGATCCCGGCCAGAACGACGTGTTCGGCCGAAACGACAGCCTCGCCCTCGCGCAGACCTTGATCGGCAGCGTCTCGCTGGTCAAAGGCTCGACCGCCTACAAGCCGCCGGACGTCGAATATCGGCTGACGCTCGCGCTCAACGCCAATTACGTGGACGTGTCCGAACGCCGCCTGCTTTTCGTCGACCCTTCGCGCGGCACGAACCGGTTCGACTATTTCCTGGGGGTCCAGGAGCTGTTCGTCGACAAGCATCTGCGCAACGTCTCCGACCGCTACGATTTCGATTCCATCCGGGTCGGCATCCAGCCTTTCCAGGCCGATTTCCGCGGCTTCCTGTTCAACGACCAGCAGCTCGGGCTGCGCCTGTTCGGCAACCGCGACAACAACCGCTTCCAATATAATCTCGCCGCTTTCTGGCGGCTGGAAAAGGATACCAACAGCGGCCTCAACGACGTGACGCAAAGGCCGCGCGACGATTGGGTGATATTCGCCAACCTATACCGGCAGGACTTCCCGTTCGTCGGCCTCACCAGCCAGGCCAGCCTCACCTGGAACGGCAACCGCGAGCGCGGCGACCTCGAGGTCGATGCCAACGGCTTTCCGGTCCGGCCGGCGCTGATCGGCAATCTGCGCGCCCGCGAGTACGACGTCTTCTATCTGGGCTACAGCGTCGACGGGCGGATCGGCCGGATCAACCTCACCGCCACCGGCTACGGCGCGTTCGGCACCGACCGCAACAGCATCTTCACCGACGAGAAGGCCGACATTCGCGCCTGGTTCGCCGCCGCGGAGCCGAGCTACGACGTCGACTGGCTGCGGCTGCGCGCGTCCTTCCTCTACGCGAGCGGCGACCGCGACCCGTTCAACGACGTCGAGGCCGGATTCGACGCGATCTTCGAGAACCCGGTCTTCGCCGGCGCCGACACCAGCTACTGGATCCGGCAGAGCATCCCGTTCGCCGGCGGCTCCCGCGCCGTCTCGATCAACGGCCGCAACGGCATCCTGAACTCGCTCCGCTCGTCCAAGGAGCAGGGCCAGTCCAATTTCAACAACCCGGGAACGATGCTGGCGGGCGTGGGCGCGGACGCCGACCTCACCCCGGAAATCCGGATCAGCGCCAACGCCAATCATCTGTGGTTCGCGAACACCGCCATTCTCCAGAACCTGCGCAACGAAGGCAGCATCCCGAAACAGATCGGCTTCGACCTTTCGGCCGCCGCCGTCTGGCGCCCGAAGATGACGCAGAACATCGTCTTCCGCGGCTCGGCCGCCCTGCTCGTCCCGGGCAAGGGCTTCAAGGACCTGTTCGCCAATAGCGAGCGCGACAAATTCTACCATTCGGTCCTGTTCAATGGGATCCTGACCTTCTGATGGCGCGGCGTTTCCCCCCGTTCCCCGGCGGAGCCCGGGGCCCAGCCGGGAAGAAGAGCTGGATACCGGCCTTCGCCGGTAAACTGGGGCTCTTGCTCATCCCCGCCGTCGCCGGCTCGTCCCTCCTCGCGTCGGAAGGGGAGAAGCCGGTCGAGCGCGACTACAGCCTGGTGCGCGGCGGCGAGGCGCCGCGCACCCAGGAATGGGAGGCGGCCGAGGCCAAGAGCGCCGGCTGCGTCAGCTGCCACACGGCGTCCGACGCCAAGACCATGCACAAGTCGCCCGCGGTCGTCCTGGGCTGCACCGACTGCCACGGCGGCAATGCCGCGATCATTGCCAAGGACGTGTCGAACCCGCAGGCCCCCGCCTATGTCGCTGCCCGCGACAGGGCGCACGTGCTGCCGCGGTATCCGAAGGCTTGGCACTGGCCGTCGAGCGCCAACCCGCAGCGCAGCTACACTCTGCTCAACCGCGAGGCGCCCGAATATGTGCGCTTCGTCAATCCGTCCGACTACCGCGTGGTGCGCGAGAGCTGCGGCGCCTGCCATATCGAGCTGATCGAAGCTGCCGAGCGCTCGCTGATGGCGACCGGGGCGATGTTCTGGGGCGGCGCGGCTTACAATAACGGCATCGCGCCGATGAAAAGCCCGATCTTCGGCGAAGCCTATACGCGCGAAGGCAACCCCGCCAAAATAGTCTCGCCGCCGACCGACGATGCGGAGCTTGCGGAGCGGCGGAAACAGCGCGGCGTGCTCGCCGAGCTTTACCCGCTGCCGACCTGGCATGTGGTTCCTCCCGCCGACATTTTCCGCGTGTTCGAGCGCGGCGGCCGCACGATCGGCACACAATTCCCTGAGATCGGCCTCCCGTCCCCCTCGGGCTCGATCCAGCGCCTGGAGGAACCGGGCCGGCCCGACATCCGCCAGTCGAACCGCGGACCCGGCACCGGGCTGCGCGTCGCCATCCCGATCCTCAACATCCACAAGACCCGGCTCAACGACCCGTTCATGTGGTTCATGGGGACCAACGATCAGCCAGGAGACTACCGCGCCTCGGGCTGCGCCGGCTGCCACGTCGTCTACGCCAACGATCGCGAGCCGCGCCACAGCCTGACCTACGCCCGCTTCGGGCGCGACGGTCAGAGCGCGACCGCGGACCCGACCATCGCCGGGAAGCTGGAGG
>DASZDE010000162.1:0-20295 GCA_035942355.1 Allosphingosinicella sp.
CTCGGGCAACGAGCGGCCGCCCTTTCCACGTTTGGGAACCGGATACCTTTTTGGGCGATATTCGGTGCAGCTTGGCCGGCCGTGCCTGCACCGGACTCTTGCCGCGGGGGCATGGCTTGCCATATTCAGGTGTCTGTATGGCGTATGACGAACTGGTGATCGTGGCCGCCGACGAGCGGAAGGGGGACGAGGGCGGCACCGGCCTTGGCGTCGCCACCCGCACGCGCACCCGCACCAAGAACCCGTCCCCGTATAAGGTGCTGATGCTGAACGACGATTACACGCCTATGGAGTTCGTCGTCCTGTGCCTCCAGCGCTTCTTCAAGATGGACATCGAGGATGCCACGCGGGTCATGCTCCACGTCCACCAGCGCGGCGTCGGCGTGTGCGGCATCTTCAGCTACGAGGTGGCCGAGACCAAGGTCGCGCAGGTGATCGACTACGCCCGCGAGAACCAGCACCCGCTCCAGTGCACGCTCGAAAAGGCGTGAGCCCGTCATTGCGAGGAGCGCAGCGACGCGGCAATCCAGACAGCGCTGAGGAAACTGGATTGCTTCGCTGCGCTCGCAATGACGGGGCCCCTGCCCGTGAAGCCGCGACCGCTTGCACCCGTCCCGCCAAGGTTTAGAAGCCCTACATGGACCGCATCATCATCCGCGGCGGCAACCGCCTCGAAGGCAGGATCTGCGTGTCGGGCGCGAAGAATGCGGCGCTCACCTTGCTGCCGTGCGCGCTGCTCACCGACGAGCCGCTGACGCTCCGCAACCTGCCCCGGCTCGCCGACGTCGACAGCTTCGGCCATCTGCTCAACCAGCTCGGCGTCTCGATCACGGTCGAAGGGTCGAGGCCGGACGAGTTCGGCCGGGTGATGACGCTCCGGGCGGCCAGGATCAGCTCGACCGTCGCGCCCTACGACATCGTTCGCAAGATGCGCGCGTCGATCCTGGTGCTGGGGCCGTTGGTCGCGCGCGCCGGCCAGGCGACCGTATCGCTGCCGGGCGGCTGCGCGATCGGCAACCGGCCGGTCGACCTCCATTTGAAAGCGCTGGAGGCGCTCGGCGCCGAGATCGAGATCGCGGCCGGCTACGTGAAGGCGACCGCGCCCAAAGGCGGCCTCACCGGCGGCACCATCCGCTTCCCGATCGTCTCGGTCGGCGCGACCGAGAATGCGCTGATGGCGGCGGTGCTCGCCAACGGCACCAGCGTAATCGAGAATGCCGCGCGCGAGCCCGAGATCACCGACCTCGCCAAATGCCTGATCGCGATGGGCGCGCGGATCGACGGCCTGCGCACCGACACCCTTACCGTCACCGGCGTGAGCGAGCTGCACGGCGCCACCTATTCGGTCATGCCCGACCGGATCGAGGCCGGCAGCTATGCGTGCGCCGCCCTCATCACCGGCGGCTCGCTCGAGCTGGCCGGGGCCCGCAAGGAGACGATGCCGTCGATCCTCAGCGGCCTCAGCGACGCCGGCGCGATCGTGGAGGACGTCCCCGGCGGCATCAAGGTCAGCGCCGACGGCGGCATAAGGCCGCTGTCGCTGTCGACCGCGCCCTTCCCCGCCTTCCCGACCGACATGCAGGCGCAGTTCATGGCGATGCTCGCGCTTGCCGACGGCACCAGCCTGCTCACCGAGACGATCTTCGAGAACCGCTACATGCACGTGCCCGAGCTCGCCCGGATGGGCGCCGATATCGAGGTGCGCGGTCGCTCGGCGGTGGTGCGGGGGGTGAACAGGCTGGTGGGGGCGCCGGTGATGGCGACCGACCTGCGCGCGTCGATGAGCCTGGTCCTGGCCGGCCTCGCCGCCAACGGCGAAACCCAGGTCGGCCGCGTCTATCACCTCGACCGCGGCTATGAGCGGCTCGAGGAGAAGCTCCAGGCCGTCGGCGCCGACATCGAGCGGGTTAGCGCCGGCTAGGATTGCGATGTTCTGGTGACTGTCCCCGCTCGGCGGCTAGGAGGGGCCAGTCACTGTCACGCTCGACAGTTCACGTCCTCGCGAAGCGACGCTTGAAAGTGACTGTCCCATTACCCGGCCACTTCGACAGTGTGGATGATGAGCCCTACCAGGCCGCCGACCAGGGTGCCGTTGACGCGGATATATTGGAGGTCGCGGCCGACCGCGCCTTCGAGGCGGCTGGTGACGGTGCGCGCGTCCCAGCCGCGGATCGTGTCCGAAACCAGCGCGACGATGCCGTTGCCGTAGCTGGCGACGCCGCCGACCACGGCGCGCCGCGCGAACTGGTTGATCGTCGTCCTGAGGTGCGGATCCTCCTGGAGCGTCGCGCCGAGCTGGCGGATCGCCTCGCCGAACTTGCCGGCCAGGGTCGCCTCGGGATCGCGCGCCGCCTTGAGCAGGCCCGCCCGCGCCTTCTCCCACAGGCCGTCGATCCAGGCGGTGACCGCCTTGTTGGCGATGATCTCGGCCTTGAGCTCCTCGACCTTGGCCTTCATCGCCTCGTCATATTGAAGGTCCCAGGCGAGGTTGGCGAGGCCCTCCTCGGCCTTGGCCCGGAGCGGGTGGTGGGGGTCGACGGCCATGTCGATGGTGAGGCGCCGGAGCCCGTCGATGATCGCATCGGCGAGCCGCTCGTCGAGGCCGGCGAGGCGCACGATCCAGCCGGCGCGGTCGTGCACCATCGCCCGGATCATGTCCTCATTGGCGTCGAGCGTGCGGCCAACCCAGGTGACGATGCCGTCGAGCATCGGCACGTGCCGCTCCTCGGTGATCGCCGCGTCGAGCGTCTGGCCGAGCAGGGGCGAGACTTCCAGCGACCTGAGCCGGCCGGCGACGGCGCTCTTGACCATGCCGCCGAGCCGCTCCTGGTCGAGCGCCTGGAGGATGTCGGCGACGAGCCGCGACGCACCCTGGCGGAGCCTGCCCTCGCCGGGCGGATTGGCGAGGAACCTGCCGATCGTGCCGGCGACGTCGAGGCCGGCCATCCGCCTCGCCACCACCGACGGCGTCAGGAAATTGTCCCGCAGGAACTGGGCGAGCGTATCCCCGATCCGGTCCTTGTTGCGCGGGATGATCGCGGTATGCGGGATCGGCAGGCCGAGCGGATGGCGGAACAGGGCGGTGACCGCGAACCAGTCGGCCAGGCCGCCGACCATCGCCGCCTCGGCGAAGGCCTTGACGAAGCCCCAGGCGGCCCAGCGTTCGTCGAGCTCGTTCGCCACCAGGAAGACGGCGGCCATCGCCACCAGCATGCCGGTGGCGACCATGCGCATGCCGCGGACCCCGCCCTGCGCCGGATTGAAACGAACGAGGCCGGTCCTTTCGAGCACGCTCATGGCTTGCTCAATCGACGGATCGGGCCTTTGGTTCACTCCGCCGGCTGGACGACCGGCTCCGGCCCGTGGTCCTGCGGTCCGCCATAGGTGAGCAGCCGCCCGAATTTCGGGCCGAGCCATTTCTCGAAACTGTCGGCGAGACTGAACGCCGCGGGCACGATCACCAGCGTCAGCAGGGTCGACAGGATCAGGCCGCCGATCACCGTGACGCCCATCGGCTGGCGCCATGCGCCGTCGCCGGAGAGGGACAAGGCGGTCGGCACCATGCCGGCAACCATGGCGACCGTCGTCATCACGATCGGCTGGGCGCGCTTGTGGCCGGCGTCCATGATCGCCTGGAACTTGGGCACGCCCTTGCCCATCTCCTCCAGCGCAAAGTCGATGAGCAGGATCGAATTCTTGGCCACGATCCCGAGCAGCATCAGGACTCCGATGAACACCGGCATCGAAACGGGGTTGCTGGTCAGGTGGAGCGCCAGCGCGCCGCCCAGCGGCGCCAGCAGTAGCGACCCCATATTCACGAACGGCGGCATGATCCGCTTGTAGAGCAGCACCAGCACCGCGAAGACCAGCAGCACGCCGGAAATGACGGCGATGATGAAATTGGTGATCATCTCCGCCTGGAACTTGCTGTCGCCCGCGTTGATCTTCTGCACACCTTGGATCTGGCCGGCAAGCAGGGCCTTCATCGTCGGAAGCTCGTTGACCTTGGCCATGGCCTGGCTGGTGACGAGCCCCGGCGCGAGATCGGCCCCGAGGACGACGCGGCGGATCTGGTTGTAGCGGCGGATCGCCGTCGGTCCCGAACCGAACTGGATGTCGGCAATCACCTTCAGCGGCACCGATCCGCCGGTGGCGGTCGGGACCGGCAGGTTCTCGATCGTCGAGAGGTTGCGGCGAGCCTCCTCGTCCAGCGCCACCCGGATCGGGATCTGCCGATCGGCCAGGGAGAATTTGGCGCTGTTCTGGTCGATGTCGCCGAGCGTCGCGATACGGATGGTCTGGCTCAGCGCGGCCGTGGTCACGCCGAGATCGGCGGCAAGGTCGAGCCGCGGCCTGATCAGGATCTCCGGCCGCTGCAGGTCCCCGATCATGCGCGGGGCGGCCAGCTCGGAGAGGTTAGACATCTCCGTCACGATCTGAGTGGCGGTCCTCTCCAGCAGCACCGGATCGTCGCTGCCAAGCATGATGATGATGTCGCGCCCGAAGCCGCCGCCCGATTGCGACTGGAAGTTGACGCGGGCGTCGGCAATGCGCCGGAACTTGGGCGCGACCTGGCGCTCCCACTCGACGCTGGTTATCGGCTTGTCCTTCTTCAGCGTCAGGTAGATGGTCGCCTGGGTGGGATTGATATCGGCGAAGGCTGCGTCGACGACCTCGCGGTCCGCGGTCAGCACCTCGGCGACCTGCTGCGTCACCGCGGCCGTCTGCTGCAACGTGCTCCCCGGCACCATTTCGATCTGAACCGAGCTGTAATCCTGGTCGATGCTCGGCTGGAATGTCATCGGCAGGGTCGCGAAGGCGAAGATGGTGGCGGCGAGAGCGCCGCCGCCGCCGATGACCACCGTCTTCCAGCGATGGATCGTGCACCAGCGCAGGATCGACATATAGTGATCCATCAGCCAGCCTTCGCCGTGCCGGGCCTGGCCTTTCGCCTTGAGGAAGTAGGCCGCGATCATCGGCGTTATAAGGCGCGCGACGGCGAGGCTCAGCAGGACCGCCACCACCACGGTCATGCCGAACTGGATAAAGAACTGGCCGGACAGGCCGGGCATTAGGCCGACCGGCAGGAACACCGCCACGATGGACATGGTGGTGGCGAGCACGGCCAGGCCGATCTCGTCCGCGGCGTCGATCGAGGCCTGATAGGCCGATTTGCCCATGCGCATGTGCCGCACGATGTTCTCGATCTCGACGATCGCATCGTCGACCAGCACGCCCGCCACCAGGCTCAAAGCGAGCAGCGAGATGGTGTTGAGCGTGAAGCCGAGCATGTCCATGAACCAGAAGGTGGGGATCGCGGACAGCGGAATGGCGAGCGCGGAAATGATCGTGGCGCGCCAGTCGCGCAGGAACAGGAACACGACCAGGACGGCGAGGACAGCGCCCTCCACCATCGCGATCATCGAGCTGTGGTAGCCGGACTTGGTATCTTCGACGGTGGTGAAGAGCTGCTTGAACTTGACCTTCGGATTTTCCTTCTGGAGCTTCTCGATCTCCTCCATGGCCGCATCGTAGACGGTGACGTCCGATGCCCCCTTGGCTTTCTCCATGGCGAAGCTGGTCACCTGGCGGCCGTTCATGACGGAAAGGTTGCGCTGCTCGGCATAGAGGTCGCGCACCTCGGCGACGTCGGCGAGCTTCACCGTGCGGCCGCCGCCCACCGAAATCTGGGTCTGGCCGAGAACGTGAGCGCTGGCGGCGTTGCCGAGCACGCGGACCGACTGCTCCGCCCCGGCGATCTCCGCGCGGCCCCCGGCGGCGTTGAGGTTCATCTGCCGCACCTGCTGGTTGACCTGCACGGCGGTCAGACCCTGCGCCTGCAGCTTGGCGGGGTCCAGGATCACCCGGATCTCGCGCGACACGCCGCCGCCGCGCCGCACCGCCGCCATGCCGGTGATGGCGAGCAGGCGCTTGGCAACGGTATTGTCCACGTACCAGCTAAGCTCCTCCAGCGTCATGTCGGTCGCTTCGACGCTGAGATAGGCGATCGGACCGCCTTCAATGTCCATCCGCGTCACCTGCGGCTCGAGGATGCCGTCGGGCAGCTCGCTACGCACCTGGTCGACTGCGTTGTTGACGTCGTTGACAGCTCGATCCACCGGCGTGCCGATGTCGAACTGGACGATGGTGAAGCTTTCGCCCTCGCGGGCAACGGACGTGATCTCGTCGACGCCGTTGATGGCACGCACCGCCGCTTCGATGCGTTGCGTCACCTGAGTCTCGAGCTCCGCCGGCGCCGCGCCCGGCTGATAGACGCTCACGGTGACAGCCGGAAAGCTCACATCCGGCATGCTGTTCACATCCATCCGCATGAAGCTGACCAACCCGGCCAGCATCAGCGCCACGAACATGACGATGGGGGGCACCGGATTGCGGATCGCCCAGGCCGAGATGTTGCGAAAGCTCATGATACTGCCTCGTCAATCCTGTCCAATTCCGTCTTCGCCGCCACCTGCCGGCAGCCGCATCGGCGTTTTCAGCGCGCGCTTGCCCGCACCGGCCTCACCTTGTCGCCGGGGTTGAGGAAGGCGCCGGCCGACTGAACGACCCGCTCATTGCCGGTCAGCCCAGCGGCAATCGTCACGCCTTCGTCGGTCACCTGACCCACGCGGACGTCGCGGCGCGCGATCGCATTCTTGGCGTCGACCAGATAGACGAAGTTCCCTTTTGCATCGCTCTGCACCGCCGATTCGGGCAGCAGCGGGGCATCGGCCTGGCCCGATACCAGCTGTGCGCTCGCGAAGCCGCCGGGCCGCAGCAGCGGATCGTAGGAGAGTGCGATCCGCGCCTCGCCCTGCCGGGTCTGCGGGTCGATCACCGGGGAGACCTGCCAGACCTGCCCGGTAAAGCTCCGGCCGGAGCCGACCGGGGTGACGGTGGCCGGGATGCCGGCGCGGACCCGTGCCAAATCCTCCTGCGACAGGCGCGCCAGCATCTCCATCTGCCCGCCGGCGGCGATGCGGAACAGGGCGCCCGAGCCGGCGCTCACGACTTGGCCCGGCTCCACCATGCGATCGAGCACCAGCCCGGCGATCGGCGCGCGCACGTCGAGCCGGCCGATGCGGGCGCGGGTCTGGCCGAGCTGGGCCTGGGCGACGCGCACGCGCGCGTTGGCGGCATCACGGGTCGCGGTGCGGCGCTCGACGTCGGCCTTGGAGATGAAGCCGCGCGACACCAGGGCCTGGGCCCGGTCGAGCTCCTGCTGGGCAAGCCGCGCGTCGGCGCGGGCGACCTCGATATTGGCGGCGAGCTGCTGGGCTTCCTGCGACTGGACCGAGCGCTCGATCACCGCGAGCGTCTGGCCCGCGCCGACCCACTGGCCGGGCTCGACCAGCACCCGCGCGACCATGCCGCCTTCGCCGGCAATGCCGACCGGCATGTCGCGGCGGGCGGCGAGCGTGCCGGTTGCGGAGATGACGCGCGCGACCTGCTGGCGACCGGGGACGATCACGGTCACGGCGGGCAGCGCCTCGGCGCCCTCGCCCGCCGCCGGCGCGGCCACCGGCTGGTCGCCGCGCGACAGCGCGAAGATGGCCAGCGCCGCGATCACCAGCGCGGCCGCAAGGGCGATGATGATCCGCCTGCGCTTGCGGCGCTGGACAAGTATATCGGCATCAAGCGCCTCGCCCTCGATAGCGGTCCGCCGCCAGGTCGCCGTTTCGAAGTTCATTGTCTTCATCTTTCCCACACCGCATGACGGACGCGCCGCAACAGGCGACTGTGTTAGCCGAATAACTCACTCGGCTCAAGCCTTATCTTGCTGCGTTTCCCCGCCGCGCCGCTCCCATACATGGCCGCAACGATTTTTGCCATGGCCGTTCGGCGAAACCTTTGATTTCTCCGATCGGCATCCGCCGGAGGTGGGGCTGGACGGGAAAAGCCGCAAGCCCGGCCGTTCCGCACCATTGCCGCAACGTTCAGCAATGGTGCAGACGGATTTGCCCCTAACGGGCCAGGTTCAACGTCGCGGGAGTTCCGTCCATGATCCGTTCGCTCACCCTGGCATCCTTGATCGCGCTGTGCGTCCCGGGCGGCGCGGCGGCGGCGCAGGAAGGGCCGGTCCAGGCGATCACCGGCACCAGGCTGGACGTCGTCGCCACCGGCGAGGTCAAGCGGGTGCCCGACATCGCCCACATCAATGCCGGCGTGGTGACCCAGGCGCGGACCGCCACCGCCGCGATCGCTCAGAACGCGCAGCAGATGAACCGCGTGATTGCGGCGCTGAAGCGCGCCGGCATCGCCGAGCGCGACATCCAGACCAGCTCGATCAACCTCAACCCCGAATATCGCTACGCCGAGAACCAGCCGCCCGTGCTGACCGGCTACCGCGCCGGCAACGAGGTGACGGTGCGGTTCCGCAACATCGCCGAGACCGGCGCGATCCTCGACGCCTTGGTGGCGGAGGGCGCCAACCAGATCAACGGCCCGATGCTCACCATCGACAAGCCGGAGGCGGCGCTCGACCAGGCGCGCCAGCAGGCGCTCGCCATCGCCCGCGCCCGCGCCGAAATCTACGCCCGCGCCGCCGGGATGCGGGTGGCCCGGATCCTGTCGATCAGCGAGACCGGAGCGATCCGGCCTTACCCGATGCCGATGGCGCAGCGGGCGATGGCGCAGGACGCCGCCGCCGAAAGCAAGATCGTGCCCGGCGAGCAGACGCTGGCGATGACTTTGTCGGTGAGCTTCGAGCTGCGCTAAGCCTGGGCGGGGGCCGCGCGAAGTCAGCCGGCGCGGCGGCGCAGCAGCTTCGCTGCGCCGAGGAGCAAAGCCGCACCCATGAGCGCGACGACGACGGTCATCGGATCGAACATGTTCTCGAGCAGGTTGCCGCCCCCAAGCTGCGGGCCCAGCACGAACGCACCGAGCAGGGCTCCGACGATGCCGATCAGGATCTCGGTCCACAGCGGCTGCTCCGGGCCCGCGCGAGCGGCGATTCCGGCCAGGCAGCCGGCGACGCCGCCGACCACCAACGCAACGATCAGGCCCATTCATCGCCTCCCTTTCCGCCCGGGCACGAACAGGCGCCGCCATGGCGGGTGAACAAAAAAAGGGCCGCCCGCTCGCGCGCGGCGGCCCTGAAGACGTCGAGGCGGGCCGCTCTAGCGGACGCGGCCGCGGCGGAAGAGGTTGACGATCGCAAGCAGGATGATCGCGCCGAGCAGGGCGACCAGGATCGTGCGGATGTCGAGCGCTCCCTGGAGCAGGTTGCCGCCGCCGAGCAGCGGCCCGAGCAGGAAGCCGCCGAGCAGCGAGCCGACGATGCCGACCACGATGTTGAGCAGGATGCCCTGCTGGGCGTCGGTGCGCATCACGATGCTGGCCAGCCAGCCGATAATGCCGCCGATGATCAGAGCAATGATCAGATTCATACATACCCTCCTGTCTTCGCAGCCGATCGACCAAACGGTTTCAGCGGCGTTCCGATTCCAAGACGCGCGAAGGCGCCGCTTGTTCCTGCCGCCGCGGCGCTTCTGACGGCGCAATTCGGCTGCAAGCCGCGCAAGCCTTACATCGTTTCGGATTAGTATTGAAGGGCCGCGGCATGCGCGGCGGCGCGCAGCGTCAGAATTTCTGCTGGCGCTCGTACAGGGATTTATAATGCTGGATTCGGGTGACGCGGAGGCCCGGCATGCCCGACCGGTCGACGGCGCGCTGCCAGGTGGCGAATTCCTCGAGCGTCAAATTGTAATGCTCGCACGCCTCATCGACGCTCAGAAGCCCCCCGTTGACGGCCGCGACCACCTCTGCCTTGCGGCGCACGACCCAGCGGGTCGTCGTCTGCGGCGGCAGCGTCGCCAGCGTGAGCGGCTCGCCGAGCGGACCGATCACTTGAGCCGGACGTATCTTCTGATTTTCGATCATTCGTACCTCGAATTTCCCCCGTCGGCGTGGGGGATCGTCTATTCTCGTCGGCCAGCCTTAGCGCCGAGGCGTTGAAGGAAGGCTAAAATGCGAAGGTAAATTTCCCGGTCATCTGGGTTTACAGGTCCTTCGCCGGCACCCTCGCGAGAACCCGGTGGAAGCTGCCGCCTTGCGCGCTCACCGACTCGCGCCACGAGGCGGTCGCCAGCAGGATGTCGACCAGCGGCTCGCCGCCGTGCGGGGCGCGCGCCGGCGCGCGGGCATGGCCCGCTTCGGCGCGAGCGGCCGCGCTGGCCGCCTGCAGCGCCGCAAGGGTCGCGACCAGCATCGGATAATCGGGCGCCGCCGCCCAGCGATCGTCGGCGATGCTGGCGCCGGTCCGCCGGAAATAGCTCAAATCCATGGCCAAGCCTCTACAGGAGAAGGCTGAATCCCCGGTAAAGACGATCGCAGGCTGGGCGCGGGCGCGCGAACCGCCTATAGGCGGCCCCGATGATCGCCGATTTCCAGCTCGCCAAGCCGCCCGCCCGGGCCCGGATCGTCGTCGCCATGTCCGGCGGCGTCGACAGCTCGGTGGTGGCCGCGCTCGCCGCCCGGAGCGGCGCCGAAGTGATCGGGGTGACGCTCCAGCTCTACGACCATGGCGCCGCCATCCATCGGACCGGCAGCTGCTGCGCGGGCCAGGACATATACGATGCCCGCGCGGTCGCCGACGGGCTCGGCATCGCCCATTATGTATTCGACTATGAAAGCCGCTTCCGCGCCAGCGTGATCGAGCGCTTCGCCGACGAATATGTGAAGGGCCGCACGCCGGTGCCGTGCATTTCGTGCAACCAGGGTGTGAAGTTCACCGATCTGATGGAGCTTGCCCGCCAGCTCGGCGCCGATTGCCTGGCCACCGGCCATTATGCTCGCCGGACCCTGGGGCCGGGGGGCGCGGAGCTGCACCGCGCCGCCGATCCGGCGCGCGACCAGAGCTATTTCCTGTTCGCCACCACCCGCGAGCAGCTCGATTTCCTGAGATTCCCGCTTGGCGACCTGCCCAAGGCGGCGGTGCGCGAGGTCGCCCGCGAGCTGGCGCTGGGCGTGGCCGACAAGCCCGACAGCCAGGACATCTGCTTCGTGCCCAGCGGCGACTATGCCGAGGTGGTGAAGAAGGTGCGGCCGGAGGCGGCGCAGGCGGGCGAGATCGTCGACCGCGACGGCCGGGTGCTCGGCCGGCACGGCGGCCTCATCCATTTCACCGTCGGCCAGCGCCGCGGGCTCGACCTCGGCGGCCGCCCCGAGCCGCTCTACGTGGTCCGGCTCGAGCCCGAGCGCCGGCGGGTGGTGGTCGGGCCGAAGGCGGCGCTGGCGGTGCGCGCGGCCCGCCTCGCGGAGCTGAACTGGCTGGGCGAGGGCGATCACGGCGTGCTGACCGCGAAGGTCCGCTCGATGGCGAAGCCGGCGCCGGTGCGGTTCGACGGCACGTCCATTCACTTCCGGGAGCCGGAGTTCGGGGTGGCGCCGGGCCAGGCAGCCGTGCTCTACGACGGCGACCGCGTGCTCGGCGGCGGCTGGATCGAGGAGACCGTCCCCGCCGAGCTCATCGCCGCGTGACGCGGCCGCGGCGCGCGATCCAGTAGAGCCCGGTTCCGACCGCTACCAAGGCCAGCAGCATCCGCCACGCCGCCCAGTCGGATTGACAGGCGGCCCACACGCACACGGCGAGGCCGGCGGCGATCCACGCATAGGCCGCGCCGGCGCGCCCGCCATCCTCGCGCTGCGCCGCCGGCAAGGCGGCCAGGCTCAGCGCGTAGACGAACAGCCGCGCCAGCGTGCTCACCACCGCCAGCCACACGAAACTGCCGGTGAGCGCGAGCAGGGCCCCGGCGGCGCCCATGAACAGGATCGAATTGGCCGGGGTGCGGTAGCGTTCGCTGACCGCGCCGAACCAGCCCGGCAGCAGCCCGTTGCGGGCGAGCGCGAAGGTGGCGCGCGGCGTCGAGGTCATCGACCCGCTAAGGTTGCCGGCCAGCGAAAACAGAGCGGCGACGGTGAGCAGCAGCCCGCCGGCCGGGCCCGCCAGCGCGGTTCCGAAGGCGACCAGCGGCGCATCGCCGCCCTCGCCCGGCTCCATCACCGCGACATAGGCGAGCTGGACGAGCAGATAGAGCGCGATCGTGGCGACCACCGTGGCGATCAGAGCGCGCGGCACCGTCCGGCGCGCGTCGCGTGTCTCGCCGGCCGGGATCACCGAATTCTCGAAGCCGACGAACGCATAGAGGACCAGCAGGGCGGCGACCTCGACCTCGGACAGCGGCGGAAGCCCGGCGAACTCCGGCAGCGGCCGGGCCGAAGCCACGAGGCCCCATACCGCCATCGCCACCAGCGGCGCCGCCTTGAGCAGGGTGAGCGCGTCGAGGGTGCGGATCGCGCGGCGGACGCCGACCACATTGACCAGGGTGAGCGTGCCGCACAGCAGCAGGATGGCGGCCGCGCGCGGCACCCCGGCCGCGAGCGGGGGCCACAAGGTCGCCGCATAGGTCACGAAGACGTTGCTGTTGGCGCCGAGCGCGGTCACCCGAGCGACATAATAGAGCCAGCCGGCCTGGAACGAGACCAGCGGCCCGAAGCGGGCGGTGTAGAGCACCGGACCGCCCGACAGCGGGAACAGGGAAGCGACCCGGGCGAACGGCACCGCGATCAGCAGGATGAGCCCGCCGAACAGCGGGAACAGCCACGGGCTGAACGTCCCGAACCCAGTGTAGAGCGTCTCGGGCAGCGCGAAGATGCTGGCGCCGACCACGCCGTTGAAAGCAAGGAAGGCCGAGCCGAACCAGCCGATGTCGCGGCGCAGCGCCGTTTCTTCCGGCTGGCCCATTGCTCTGTCTCCGCACTCCATTTCCGCCGGTGTGGCCGGCGGAAAGGCCGAGGGCAAGCCGCGGCTCCTGCCGAAGGACTATTTCGCCGCCTTGGCCTGGCCGGGCGCGAAGACCTCGCCGAAGAAGCTGCCCGCATACCAAAGCGGCGCCCGCGGCGCGTCGGCAATCTCGCGCGCGATCAGGTAGTTGAGCCGCGCGAACTTGGCGCCCGCCTGCCAATCGAAGCCGGGTCCGACCTCGTCGCTGGGGCGGTGGTAATGGGTAGTGAGGAACTGGGTGAACTTCTTCTCGCCGCCATTGGCGAAGCCGGTCATCAGGAACACCGCCGGCACCCCCTCCTGGACGAACCGGTAATGGTCCGAGCGGGTGAACAGCCCTTCGTCGGGCAGCGGGTCTTGGGCTGGCCTGACGCCCATGCCGGCGCCGGCGCGCGCGACCACGCGCCCGAGCGTCGAATGCTCGGCGCCGAACGCGATCACCTCGGTGAAGTCGTAGAGCAGGACCGGCATGTCGAGATTGACCACCGCGACCACCTTGCCGCCGCCCCCCGTGACCGGGTGCTTGGCGAGATATTGCGCGCCGAGCAGGCCGTCCTCCTCGGCGGTGACGGCGGCGAACAGGATCGGGCGGCGCGGCCGCGTGCCCGAGGTGACGAACGCGCGCGCCGCCTCGATCATGGTGGCGACGCCGGTGGCATTGTCCATCGCGCCGTTGTTGATCCGGTCGCCGGTCCCGTCGGCGATGGGCGCCACCCCGATATGGTCGAGATGCGCCATCAGCAGCACATATTCGCCGGCAAGCGCCGGGTCCGATCCCGGCAGCAAGCCGATCACATTGGGGCTCGAAAAGGTCCGGCTCACGCTTTGCCGCTCGATCCGCACCGGCTGCGCGAGCGCAAAGCCCTTCGGCCTCACGCCTTTCTCGACCTCGTCGAGGATCTGCTTCAGCGGCCGCCGCGCGCCGGCGAACAGGGCCTCGGCGGCGGCGGTGTCGAAGGTCGCCGCGACGCGGATCCCAGGTGCCGCGCTGTACGGTCTGCCGTCGGGATCAGTCCAGGTCAGCTCCGGCCGGCCCGCCTGCCCCGCCAGCCGCGTCCACGGCAGCTGCCGGGCGGCCGCGCGGGTGCGGATGCCGATCGTGCCGATGGCGCCGTTCCGCTCCGCCATCCGAGTTTTTTCCGAGCCGATATGGGCGGCGAGGTCGCTCGGCAGCCCGGCCGGCGTGCCGCTGAGCATGGCGACGATCTTGCCGCGGACGTCGAGCCCGGCATAGTCGTCGAAGCCGCGTCCGGGCATGTCGAGCCCGTAGCCGACGAACACCACCGGCGCCTCGATCGTCTGCGGTCCGCGGGCCGCGTCGGGCCAGATGACCACCTCCTTGGCCTGGGCGAAGCTGCGCCGGCCGACCGTCACCCGCGGCGGGGCGTCGGCCAGGCGGTATTCGACGAACGGCACCGGCTGGTACCAGCCGCCGTTCACCGCCGGCTTGAGCCCGAGCGCGGCGAAGCGTTGGGCGACATAATCCGCGGCGATGTCATAGCCGCGCGACCCGGCGTCGCGGCCCTCGAGCCGGTCGTCCGCGAGGAACTCGACATGGGCGCGGAAGGCTTCCGGGCTGAAGGTCGGCGGAGCGGCGGGCTGGGCCAGGGCGGCGGCGGCAAGCGAGGCGACGGCCGCCGCGGCCGCGAGACAGCTGGAACGCATTCAAAGTCCTTCCGGGCACCGATTCCCGCGCCTATAGCAGCAACGAACCACATTGCACGCCCGGGCGCGCCCCGGTCGCGCCCCACAACCCGGGAAAGACTGCCGATGCGCCGCGCGCTGTTGCCCTTAGCCTTGTTGTCCGCCCTGGCCCTGCCCGCCTGCACCGCGACCACCGTCACGGCCCCCGCCGCCAGGGCCTCGCGTGAACCCGCCGCACCGGCGTCGGCACCGCCGGCTCCGGTCGCGGAGCTGGTCCGCTCGGTCGAGATTCCGTACCGGCAATTCACCCTCGCCAACGGTCTCCGGGTGATCGTCCACGAGGACCGCAAGGCGCCGGTGGTCGCGGTCTCCATCTGGTACAATGTCGGCTCCAAGGACGAGCCGCCCGGCAAGACCGGCTTCGCACACCTGTTCGAGCATCTGATGTTCAACGGCTCCGAGAATGCCCCCGGCGATTATTTCGAGCCGCTCCAGCGGATCGGCGCGACCGACCTCAACGGCACCACCTGGTTCGACCGCACCAATTATTTCCAGACCGTCCCCAAGGCGGCGATCGAGACCATCCTGTTCCTCGAAAGCGACCGGATGGGCCACCTGCTCGGCGCGGTCACCAAGGAAAAGCTCGATAACCAGCGCGGCGTGGTTCAGAACGAGAAGAGGCAGAGCGACAACCAGCCCTACGGCCTGGTCGAATATGCCCAGCTCGAGGCGCTGTTCCCCGACGGGCATCCGTACCGCCATTCGACGATCGGATCGATGGCCGACCTCGATTCGGCCAGCCTCGCCGACGTCAAGCAATGGTTCCGCGACAGATACGGCCCCAACAATGCGGTGCTTGTGCTGGCCGGCGACATCGACGCCGCCGAGGCGCGCCCGCTGGTCGAGAAATATTTCGGCGATATCCCGCGCGGGCCGGCCAACAAGCCCGCCGAAGCGGCGGTGCCGACGCTGCCCGCGCCCGTCAACCAGGTGATGAAGGACCGGGTCGCCACCACCCGCCTCTACCGCGACTGGGTGGTTCCCGGCCTGCTCGACCCGGACACGGTGCCGCTCGAGGTCGGAGCGGCGGTGCTCGGCGGCCTCGCCAGCTCGCGGCTCGACAACGAGCTCGTCCGCAAGGACCAGACCGCCGTGCGCGTGTCGGCGGACGTCCAGCTGTTCCACCGCATCAGCCTGTTCGAGGTCCAGGTCGACGTGAAGCCGGGCGCCGACGCGGCCGCGGTCGCCGGGCGGCTCGACGCGATCATCGCCGACCTGATCGCCAACGGCCCGACCGAGGACGAGGTCCGCCGCGTCGCCACCAGCCACGTCGCCGGCCGCCTCAAGGGCCTCGAGCAGGTCGGCGGCTTCGAGGGCAAGGCGGTCGCGCTCGCCGAGGGGTCGCTCTATGCCGACGATCCCGATTTCTACAAGAAGCGGCTGCTGGCGCTGTCGCAGGCGACGCCGGACAGCGTCCGCGCCGCGCTGCAAAAGTGGCTGACCCGCCCGGTCTACGCGCTCAGCGTCGTGCCCGGCGAGCGCGACCCCTATCAGGAGGCCGCCGCCAAGAAGGGCGCCGGCTTGGCGCCGCGTTACTACCGCGCTCCGGCCGCCGGCGAGCGGCCGCTCGCGCCGCTGCCGGCCGGCTATGCCAAGGTCGACCGCTCGAAGCTTCCCGAAGTCGGCCCGATCGCCGATCTCGATTTTCCCGACATCGAGCGGGCGACGCTCTCGAACGGCATCCGGGTGGCGTTCGCGCGCCGCTCGGCGGTGCCGGTGGTGCTCGTCTCGATCCAGTTCGACGCCGGCTATGCGGCCGACCCCAAGGACCGGCTCGGCCTCCAGAATCTGATGGCGACCCTGCTCGACGAGGGCACCGCCAGCCTCGATTCGCGCGAGCTCGCCGAGGCGCAGGAACGGCTCGGCGCGGACATTTCGATCGGCGCGTCGATCGACCGCACCACCGCCACCCTGTCGGCGCTGCGGCCGAACCTCGGCGCCTCGCTCGACCTGCTCGCCGACATCGTCAAGAATCCGGCCTTCGACCCCAAGGAGATCGAGCGGCTGCGCGGCCAGCAGCTCGCGCGGATCGCCAGCGAGCTCACCCAGCCGACCGGCATCGCGTTGCGCACGCTGCCGCCCCTGCTCTACGGCGCCGGCCACCCCTACGGCGTGCCGTTCACCGGCTCCGGCGAGGCGGCGACCGTGGCGGCGATCGGCCGCGACGACATCCTCGCCGCCCACCGCCGCTGGGTCCGCCCCGACAATGCCGAGATCTTCGTCGTCGGCGACACCAGCCTCGCCGAGATCACGCCTTTGCTCGAGGCGCGGTTCGGCGGCTGGGCCGCGCCCGCCGAGCCGAAAGGCGTCAAGAGCTTCGCCGCCGCGGCGCCGGCGCCGCGCCCGCGCATCGTGCTGATCGACCGGCCGCAATCGCCGCAGTCGATGATCCTCGCCGGCGCGCTGCTCCCGGCCACGGGCACGGACGACCTGCTGACCCTGCTCGCCGCCAACGACGTGCTCGGCGGCAGCTTCCTGTCGCGGCTCAACATGGACCTGCGCGAGACCAAGGGCTGGGCCTATGGCGTCGAAGGCTTCGTGCGCCGGGTCGAGCATCAGGTGCCCTACATGGTCTACGCGCCCGTCCAGGCGGACAAGACCGGCGCCTCGATCGCCGCGCTGCAGGAGGACATGAAGGCGTTCCTCACCGTCAAGGGCGTCACCGCGGCCGAGCTCGAGCGCACCATCAACGGCAATATCCGCGAGCTGCCCGGCAATTTCGAGACCTCCGAAGCGGTGCTGACCGCGATCCAGGGCAACTCGCTCTACGACCGTCCCGACGATTATCAGGAGACGCTCGCCGGCCGCTACCGCGCGATGTCCGCCGCCGACCTCGACCGCGCCGCCCGCGCCGTCATCCGCCCCCAGGACCTGGTCTGGGTGGTGGTCGGCGACGCCGCCGCCGTCCGCCCCCAGCTCGCCGCGCTCGGCCTGCCGGTCGAGGAGATGGTGCTGAAATAGGGAGAGCGGCCGCCCAAGACCGCCCGCGCGCGCTGTTCAGCCAGATGGTCATCCCGGCGCAAGCCGGACCCAGGAACACCAAGCTCGTCCTGGCCGTCAAGGTGCGTGTGCTTGGATCCCGGCTTTCGCCGGGATGACGATGGGGCGATCCGCCTAGCCGGCTCCCCCCAGCCGGGTCACATGGCCCATCTTGCGGCCCGGCCGCGGCTCGCTCTTGCCGTAGAGATGGAGGTGCGCGGCCGGATCGGCGAGGATCTGCCGCCACCGGTCGATGTCGCCGCCGACCAGATTCTGCATCGTCACTTCGGCCGCCACCCGGCCGGTGGCGCCGAGCGGCAGGCCGCAGATCGCGCGGACATGGTTTTCGAACTGCGAGGTCAGCGCGCCCTCGATCGTCCAGTGGCCGCTATTGTGCACCCGCGGCGCCATCTCGTTGAACACCGCGCCGGCTGCGGTCGCGAAGAATTCGAGCGTCAGCACGCCGACATAGTCGAGCGCGCCCGCCACCGCGCGCGCCAGCGCCTCCGCCTCGGCGATCGCCCCCCGCAGCCCGGGCGAGGCGGGCACGCTCGAATGATCGAGGATGCCGCCGGCATGGACATTCTCCGGCGCGTCCCACATGACCAGCTCGCCCGCCGCCGACCGGCACAGCAGGATCGAGAATTCGGCGTCGAAATCGACCATGGCCTCGAGCACCGACGGCGCCTGCCGCACCGCCTGCCACGCCGCCTCGGCCTCGCCCGCCGCGAGGATCCGTGCCTGGCCCTTGCCGTCATAGCCGAACCGCCGCGTCTTGAGGATCGCCGGCATGCCGATCTCGGCCAGCCCCGCCTCCAGCTCCGCCTGGCTGGCGACCGGGGCGAACGGGGCCGGCCGCCCGCCCAGCTCCGCCACGAACTTCTTCTCGCTCAGCCGGTCCTGCGAGATCTCCAGCGCCGCCCGCGGCGGGTAGAGCGGGGCCTCGGCGGCAAGCGCGGCGAGCGGCCCGGCGGGGATATTCTCGAACTCGTAGGTGGCGACGTCGACTTCGGCCCCGAACCGCGCCAGCGCCGCCTCGTCGTCGAATTCGCCGCGCGTGAAGCGGGCCGCCACCTCGGCCGCCGGCGGCGCGTCATCGGGGGCGTAGACGTGGCATTTATAGCCGAGCCGAGCCGCCGCCATCGCCAGCATCCGGCCGAGCTGGCCGCCGCCGACGATGCCGATCGCGGACCCGGGCGGTACCGTCATTCAGGCCTGTCGGCGATGCTGTCGGTCTGCCGCTGCCGCCACGCGTCGAGCCGCCCGGCCAGCGCCTCGTCGGCGGTGGCGAGGATCGCGGCCGCCAGCAGGCCGGCGTTGATCGCTCCGGCCTTGCCGATCGCCAGCGTCCCGACCGGCACTCCGGCCGGCATCTGGACGATCGACAGCAGGCTGTCCATGCCCTTGAGCGCCTGCGATTCGACCGGGACGCCGAGCACCGGCAGCCGCGTCATCGACGCCGCCATGCCGGGCAGATGGGCCGCCCCGCCCGCCCCGGCGACGATCACCCTGAGGCCGCGGCCGGCGGCGCCGCGCGCATAATCGTAGAGCCGCTCGGGGGTGCGGTGGGCCGACACCACCCGCGTCTCGTAGCCGATCTCGAGCTGGTCCAGCGTCGCGGCGGCATGGCGCATCGTCTCCCAGTCGGAGCGGCTGCCCATGATGATCCCGACCGGAGGCGCTTCGTCTGCCATCTTACCCTTCGCGCGGCGAAGCGGCACCTCTTAGCCGCCGCCCCGCCGTGAGGCAAATGCCGCGCCGCCCCGGATTTGGCACAATCTTAACCGCTTCGCCTTATGGTCGCCGCGGTAACCGAAACAGCCGCGGAACGGGCATATGGGCGAAGTCGACAGAGGATCGGCCGAACGGATCGGGCAGCTTGCCGACGAGAATGCGCTGCTGCGCGCCTCGCTCGCCGACATGCGCGCGCGCGTCGCCGAGCTCGAACATTGCGCCGATCTCGACACCGTCACGCCGCTCCCCAACCGCCGCCGCTTCCTGCGCGAGCTCGACCGCGTCGTCGGCCAGGCCAACCGCCACGGCACGCCTTCGGCCCTGGTCGTGGTCGAGATCGGCAATCTGCGCGCGATCAACGACCTGCACGGCCAGTTCGCCGGCGACGCCGCCCTGCTCCACGCCGCGCGGCTGCTGTCCGGCCTCATCCGCACCACCGACATCGCTGCCCGCATCGACGGCGACGATTTCGGCCTGATCCTCGACCATCTCGACCATAATAGCGCGATCGAGACCGCCGAGCGGATCGCCCGCTGCATCGAATCCGACCTGCTCGACCTCGGCAGCTCGACGGTGCCGCTCAAGGCGACGATCGGCGTCGCCACCATCCTGCCCGGCGACAGCATCCGCGACGTCCTCCAGCGCGCCGAGCACAACCTGCGCCGCGCCAAGCACGGCGACTGAGCCTCTGTTCCCCGGCGGAGGCCGGGGTCGAAATCCGGATTTGAACTGGGCCCCGGCCTTCGCCTGGGAACGAGCGATCGGCCCGCGCGCGTCAGCCTTCGATCGTCACCACGTCCCGGAAATAGAGCGTCAGCACCGGCCGCCCTTTCTCGTCCTTGGCGTCGATCCGGTGGCTGAGGTTGAGCCGCCCCTTGGTCAATTGGTCGCACATCAAGCCGCGCGCGCCCGCCTCGGCGTAGCGCCGCACCGCCTCCCGGTCGGGAAGCTCGACGCCCTCCTCGTCGATCGTGACGAGATCGTCGATCACGTGGAAGAACACACGTGGCATGGCGGCGCGCTTATCCTTTCCCCGCGAATCCGCAACCAACTAAGTTAGCCGGCTAGTGGCGAGCGGGCTGCCCCCCCCCCCC
>DASZDE010000163.1:0-23860 GCA_035942355.1 Allosphingosinicella sp.
GACCGGGCCGCCGGCCGGCAACGGCGCCGCCGGCGGCGCGTCGGAGCGCAGGACGATGTTCTGGGCGGGCAGGGCGACTGCGCCGAGGGCGGGGCGGCCGCCCACCGCGAGAGCGATATGCACGGCCCAGTCGCTGCGGCCTTCGCTATATTCGCGCGTGCCGTCGAGCGGGTCGACGATCCACACCCGCTCGTGCTTCAGCCGCTCGGTCGTATCGACGCTCTCCTCGGACAGGATGGCGTCGTCGGGCCGCTGCGCCCGCAGCGCATCGAGGATGAAGCAATTGGCAAGCCTGTCGCCGGCGGCGCCGAGCGCGCGCCCTTCGAGCAGGCCGCCGTCGCGCACCGCCATCAGGATGGCGCCGGCGTCCTCGGCGATGCGGGCGGCGAGGTCGGCATCGGTCATTTCAGCAGCGCATCGACGATATGCTCGGCCGCCTGCTCGGGCGTCATCTGCGTGGTATCGATCCGGATCTCCGCCAGTTCCGGCTCCTCATAGGGGCTGTCGATACCGGTGAAATTGGCAAGCTCGCCGCTGCGCGCCTTCCGGTAGAGGCCCTTGACGTCGCGCCGCTCCGCCTCGGCGAGTGGGGTGTCGACCCAGACCTCGGCGAACTCGCCCTCGGCCATCATCTCGCGCACCATCCGGCGCTCGGCCCGGAACGGCGAGATGAACGCGCACATCACGATCAGGCCGGCATCGGCCATCAGCCTGGCGACCTCGCCCACCCGCCGGATATTCTCGACCCGGTCGGCGTCGGTGAAGCCGAGATCCTTGTTGAGGCCATGACGGACATTGTCGCCATCGAGCAGGAAGGTGTGCCGGCCCATCAGGTGGAGCTTCTTCTCGACCAAATTGGCGATCGTCGACTTGCCGGCGCCCGACAAGCCGGTGAACCACAAAACCTTCGGCTTCTGGCCCTTCAGCGCCGCATGCGCGTCGCGGTCGACCTCGAGATGCTGCCAGTGGATGTTGTGGGCCCGCCTGAGCGCGAAGTGGATCATGCCGGCGCCGACCGTGTGGTGGGTAAGCTTGTCGACCAGGATGAAGCCGCCGAGATCGTGATTGTCCGCATAAGCGGAAAACGGGATGGCGCGATCGAGCTGGAGGTTGGCGACGCCGATGGCATTCAGCTCGAGCGTCTTGGCGGCGAGCTGCTCGAGCGTGTTGACGTTGACCTGGTATTTGGGCTCGTTGACGGTCGCGCTGACGGTGGCGGTGCCGATCTTCAGCCAATAGGGCCGGCCGGGCAGCATCGGCTCGTCGTCCATCCAGACGATCGTCGCCTCGAACTGATCGGCCACCTCGAGCGGCGCATCCGCTGCGGTGAGAACATCGCCGCGCGAGCAATCCACCTCGTCGGCGAGGGTGATCGTCACCGATTGGCCGGCGACGGCGCTCTCCAAGTCACCGTCCATGGTAACGATCCGGTTCACGGTCGAGCTGCGGCCCGAGGGGAGCACCCGGACCGCGTCATGCTTGCGCACCCTGCCGCTCGCGACGGTGCCGCTGAAGCCGCGGAATTCATGGCTCGGGCGGTTGACCCACTGGACCGGCATCCGGAACGACGCGGTCCGGAGCTGCTCCTCGTCGAGCTGGACCGTCTCGAGGTGCGAGAGCAGGGTCGGTCCGACATACCACGGCATGGCCGACGAGCGGTCGGTAATGTTGTCGCCGCGAAGCCCTGAGATCGGGATAGCGACGAAATTGGCGATGCCGACCTCGGCGGCGAAGGCGCGGTAATCGGCGACGATCTCGTCGAACCGCTGCTGGCTGTATTCCACCAGGTCCATTTTGTTGACCGCCAGCACGACGTTGCTGATGCCGATCAGGTTGACGAGGTAGGAATGGCGCCGGGTCTGGGTCAGCACGCCCTTGCGCGCGTCGATCAGGATGACGGCGAGCTCGGCGGTGGAGGCGCCGGTCACCATGTTGCGCGTATATTGCTCGTGGCCGGGCGTGTCGGCGACGATGAACTTGCGCTTGTCGGTCGCGAAGAAGCGGTAGGCGACGTCGATGGTGATGCCCTGCTCGCGCTCGGCGGCGAGGCCGTCGACCAGCAGCGCGAAATCGATCTCCTGCCCCTGGGTGCCGTGGCGTTTCGAATCGGCCTCGAGCGCCGCCAGCTGATCCTCGAAGATCATCTTCGAATCGTAGAGCAGCCGGCCGATCAGGGTCGACTTGCCGTCGTCGACGCTGCCGCAGGTGATGAAGCGAAGCAGGCTCTTATGCTGGTGCTGCTCCAGGTACGCGCCGATATCCTCGGCAATGAGGTCGTGCGCCTTGTAGGAGCTTTCGGTCATGGGAGGGGCGGTCGACATCACTACCTCGTCATTCCCGCGAACGCGGGAATCCCGCTTACATTTTTGGGCCAAGAAGAAAGAAGCGGGATCCCCGCTTTCGCGGGGATGAAGGGCAGCGGGACCCCCGCTTTCGCGGGGGTGACGATGGCCAGGCTGAAGCAGGCCATCATCAGAAATAGCCCTCCTGCTTCTTCTTCTCCATGCTGGCGGCCTGGTCGTGGTCGATGGCGCGGCCCTGGCGCTCGGAGGTGGTGGTCAGAAGCATCTCGCGGATGATGTCCGGCAAGGTGGCGGCATCGCTCTCGACGGCGCCGGTCAGCGGATAGCAGCCCAAGGTCCGGAACCGGATCGAGCGCTCCACCGGCGTCTCTCCCGGGTTCAGGGGGAAGCGCTCGTCGTCGACCATCAGGATCAGGCCGTCGCGCACCACGGTCGGGCGCGGGGCCGAGAAATAGAGCGGGACGATCGGGATGTTCTCGAGGTGGATATATTGCCACACGTCGAGCTCGGTCCAGTTGGAGATGGGGAACACGCGCATGCTCTCGCCCTTGGCCTTGCGGGCATTGTAGAGCCGCCACAGCTCGGGGCGCTGGTTCTTCGGGTCCCAGCGGTGGTTGGCCGAGCGGAAGCTGAACACGCGCTCCTTGGCGCGGCTCTTCTCCTCGTCGCGGCGGGCGCCGCCGAACGCCGCGTCGAAGCTGTATTTGTCGAGCGCCTGCTTGAGCCCCTCGGTCTTCCACATGTCGGTGTGGAGCGGACCGTGGTCGAACGGGTTGATCCCTTTCGCCTTGGCCTCCGGGTTGTGGTAGACGAGCAATTCCATCCCCGCTTCGCGCGCGGCCCGGTCGCGCATCGCGTACATGTCGCGAAACTTCCAGGTCGTGTCGACGTGGAGCAGCGGGAAGGGCGGCGGCGCCGGGTAGAAGGCCTTCTTGGCAAGGTGTAGCATCACCGCCGAATCCTTGCCGATCGAATAGAGCATCACCGGCTTCTCGGCCTCGGCCGCGACCTCGCGGAAAATATGGATGCTCTCGGCCTCGAGCCGCTGGAGATGGGTGAGGCGCCTCGGCTCCGTGGCAGCATTCATGTCGAACTCGCGGGCTTGCAGTATCTGGGTCACGCTGGTCTCGTGCGAAAAATGGCGGGAGGGATCGGGGGCGGTCGTGCGGCCGACCGACGTGCCACCCCCAAAAAAGCCGCCGCTAGCGCGGCGGCGGCTGCCTTCCCTTTGGTGTCGCCATAGAGCCGCGCCGCCATCCTTTCAATAGAGACGGAAGGCCGGCCTTCGCCCGATCCGCGGTTGATCGGGCTTGCGCCCCCCGTCGAACGACGCTTGGCTTGCCTCGCGGCCAAGGCTTGCTACTGCACTCGGCTCCACCGGCTGGAGGACGGCTTGCTTTCATCCTTCGATTCGAGGGTTGAGCTGGAGGAGCTGCTCGGCAGCCTCCAGCTCAGCCTCCAAAGTCCGGCTTCGGGCGGGCTCGAGGCACGCTCGCCGATCGACGGCCGGCCGCTGGGGCGGATAGCCGAGCACAAGCAGGCGGAGGTAGCGGCCGCCGTCGCGGCGGCGCAGCAGGCGTTCCTCGCCTGGCGGCTGGTCCCGCCGCCGCGCCGCGGCGAGCTCGTCCGGCTGTTCGGCCAGGTGCTGCGCGAGGAGAAGGAAGCGCTCGGGCGGCTGGTCAGCCTCGAAGCGGGCAAGATCCTCCAGGAGGGGCTCGGCGAGGTCCAGGAGATGATCGACATTTGCGATTTCGCGGTCGGGCTGTCGCGCCAGCTGTACGGCCTTACCATCGCCACCGAGCGGCCCGGGCACCGAATGATGGAAACCTGGCACCCGCTCGGCGTCGTGGGAGTGATTTCGGCGTTCAACTTCCCGGTCGCGGTGTGGGCGTGGAATGCCTGCCTCGCCTTCGTCTGCGGCGACAGCGTCGTCTGGAAGCCGTCCGAGAAGACGCCGCTCTGCGCGCTGGCGGTGCAGGCATTGTTCGAACGGGCGGCGGGGCGATTCGGCGATGCGCCCGAGCCTCTCTCAATCCTCGTCCAGGGCGGGAGGGAAACCGGCGAAGCCTTGGTCGACGATCACCGCGTCGCCCTGGTCTCCGCCACCGGCTCGACCCGGATGGGCCGCGAGGTGGCGCCCCGGGTGGCGGCGCGCTTCGGGCGCTCGCTGCTCGAGCTGGGCGGCAATAACGGCATGGTGGTCGCGCCCTCGGCCGATCTCGAGCTGGCCGAGCGGGCGATCACCTTCGCGGCCGTCGGGACCGCTGGCCAGCGCTGCACGACGCTGCGGAGGCTGTTCGTCCATCACGCCATTTACGAGCATCTGGTGCCGCGCCTGAAGCACATATGGGCGGGGGTCCGGGTCGGGAACCCGCTGGAGGAGGGGGTGCTGGTCGGCCCGTTGATCGACGGCGCCGGCTTTGCGGCGATGCAGGGGGCATTGGAACGGGCGCGGGCCGAAGGCGGCGCCGTTACCGGCGGCAAGCGGCTGTTTGCCGACAGCATGCCTGAGGCCTTCTACGTGCGGCCCGCCATCGTGGAGATGCCTGCGCAAAGCGCCGTCGTGCTCACCGAGACGTTCGCGCCGATCCTCTACGTGCTCCGCTACGCCGGCCTCGACGAGGCGATCGCTCATCATAACGCGGCACCGCAGGGCCTGTCCTCGTCGATCCTTACGAACGATTTGCGCGAGGCCGAGCTGTTCCTCTCCGCCGCCGGCTCGGACTGCGGCATCGTCAACGTCAATATCGGCCCGTCCGGGGCCGAGATAGGCGGCGCGTTCGGCGGCGAGAAGGAGACCGGCGGCGGGCGCGAAAGCGGCTCGGACGCTTGGCGCGCCTACATGCGGCGATCGACCAACACGATCAACTATAGCGGCGAGCTCCCGCTCGCGCAGGGGATCAACTTCGCGATGCCGTGAGTTGGGGCGCGATGGGCCACATCGTCCTGCTCGGCGATTCGATCTTCGACAATGGCGTCTATGTGCCGGGCGAGGCCGACGTCGTGCGGCAGCTTGAGGCGGTGCTGCCCGCGGGCTGGCGAGCGACCTTGCTGGCCGTCGACGGCGGGATCACGCGCAGCCTTGCCTCGCAATTGTCCCGCCTGCCGACCGAGGCGACGCATCTCGTGGTGAGCGTCGGCGGCAACGATGCGCTCAGCAGCGTCGGTGTGCTTGGCGCCGCCGTGCGCAACGTCGAAGAGGCCCTGGCTATGCTCGCCCGCATCCAGGCGCAGTTCCAGGAGGATTATCTCGAGATGCTTCGAGCCGTCCTCGAGGTTCGGCTGCCGGCGGCGCTGTGCACCATCTACGACACGCGCATCATGGATCCCGATCCCGCGGTCATCAAGGCCGCGCTTGCTCTGTTCAACGACTGCATTACCCGAGCCGCCTTCTCAAGGGGCCTGCCGTTGATCGATCTCCGGCTGATCTGCAGCGACGATGACGATTATGCCAATCCTATCGAACCCTCGGCCAAGGGCGGTGCCAAGATCGCCAGTGCGATTGCCGCGCTTGTCGCCACGGCGGGCTGGGGAGGGCATTCGACGGTAATATCCGGCTCCGGGACATAATTATCCGCGGAACCGAAATGAGTGGTTAGCGCTTTGGCGATGCTGTAGAATCGAGGTGGGTGTTGCGTAAACAGGCAAACAGGGAGAACTTTCGATGAGTACCCGCACTTTTGCGCTGATCTTCGGCATCGTATTCCTGATTGTGGGGGCCGGGGGGTTTATTCCCGGGATCCTGCAGCCGGGCACGCCTGACCCGGGCCTGACCATGACCCATGGCTACGGCCATGAGCTCGGCCTGTTTCCGGTCAACACGCTGCACAATATCGTCCATATCCTGTTCGGCGTCTGGGGCCTGATGGCCTATCGGAGCCTTGGCGGCGCTCGCACCTATGCCCGCGGGGTGGCGATCATCTACGCAGTGTTTACGGTGATGGGCCTGATACCAGGACTCAACACGAGCTTCGGCATGGTTCCGCTCTATGGCAACGATGTATGGCTGCATGCGCTGCTCGCCGCCGTCGCCGCCTATTTCGGCTGGATGAACCGCGACCGCGTAGATACGGCCGACCGTAGCTGAACGGATATCGCTGCTGTCGATACGGAAGGGCGGCTCTGGCGGGCCGCCCTTTCCGCCGGTCGCACCGGACGCCGGGTTGATCGCATAGCGCCGTCCGCGGCGCTTGCATTGCGCCGCACCAAGCCGGATCGATGGGGCCCTAGCTTCGGCGCGGGCGTTGCTGCCAAGGCGCGCGGATGCGGGTGTTGCGCCCAGGAACCATGTCGCGGAATTCGCATTGATTCCAGTTGGTCAGGCTGGCGACAGCTAGTGTGTGTGAACAGGTTGCGTTAAAGGATCGCTATGCAGAACCGCTCTCGTCTCGCCGCCTTCACGCTCCTGCTCGCCTGGACCGCGTCGCCCGTCTCCGCGCAGCTGGAACCGGGGGAGGCGCCGACGCAGGAGCAGGTGGCGACCGGCGAGGTGCCGGCCACTCCCATCTCCGAAGCGGAGACGGTCTACCGCTCGTTCGGGGGCACGATGGTGGCCCCCGCCTGGAACCGGCCGGCCGCCGAAGACCTTCTCGCTTATGTGGAACGGATCGCCGAAGACGGGCTCGATCCGGCGGATTACCGCCCCGACGCGCTGCGGGCGGCGCTGGCCGGCACCGATCAGCAAGCGCTCGATCGGGCCGCGACCGACAGCTTCCTGCGGCTTTCCGCCGACCTGGCGCTCGGCCACGTGCCGATGGCTGCCCGCGAGAATTGGCACCTCAAGGATAATGACCTCGACGGCGCCGATCAGTTCGGGCTGATGCGCCGCGCCATTCAGGACAACAGCGTCCGCGACAGCCTCAATTCGCTGCTGCCGACGCATCCGCAATATGCCGAGCTCAAGGGCGTGCTCGCCTCGGCGACCAGCGAGGCGGTGATCGAGAAGGTCCGCGCCAACCTCGATCGCTGGCGCTGGCTGCCGCGCGACCTCGGGCCGCGCTATGTGATCGTCAACGTGCCCGCCTTCACCGTCGCCCTGGTCGAGGACGGCCGGGTCGTCGCCCGCCATCGTGCGGTGGTCGGGGCGCCCAAGACGGCGACGCCCCAGCTCGGCGCGGTTGCGACCGGCGTGATCCTCAATCCCTGGTGGGAAGTGCCGGCGAGCATCACGCCGGAGGTCCGCGGCAAGCGCGGCTATGTTCGGGTCAAGGCGGGCGAGAGCTTTCGCTACCGCCAGCCGCCCGGTCCCGGCAATGCGCTTGGCCGGATGAAGGTGGTGATGCCGAACAACTACGCCATCTACCTGCACGACACGCCCGCCAAGTCGCTGTTCAGCAAGCCCTCGCGCGCATTCAGCCACGGCTGCATTCGCACCCAGGACGCGCTCGGCTTCGCCGAGGCGCTGCTCGGCAGTCCTGAATGGGACCGGTCGGCGATCGATGCGGCCGTAGCTTCGGGCGAAACGATCGAGGCCAAAGCGGCGACGCCGACCCCGGTCTACATCGCTTATTTCACGGCCGCTGCGGCCAAGGATCAGGGCGGCATCGTCAGCTACCGCGACATTTACGGCCGCGACGCAGGGGTGGCGATGGCGCTCAAGGATCGCAGCGGCACGGCGCTCGCCTCGGCCGCCGAGTAGCGCCGGGCCGCCACCGCCTCACCGGTTTCCGGTCATGCGCCGGGTGTGGCGCCCGGTCGTTCGATCCAGCCCCAGTCGCGCTCGATCCTGGCGAGCTCGCGCGCGCTCAACGCTGCGATCAGCGGCTTGGCGGAACTGCTCCCCTGGGCGAACAGCTCGACGGTGCCGTCGAGGTCGGGTTCGGCCGCGGCCAGTGCGCGCATGGCGCTGAACTGGATGCGCTCGCACGGATGGCTTTCGGCGAAGCTCTCGACAAGGTCGCGGGCATTGCCGCCGCCCGTCTGCGCGGCGAGCGCCAACAGCGCCTCGCTCGAGGTCCGTGACAGGATTTCGGCGATCTCGCACCGCTTCACGTCGAACCTGTACTGGTCGAGCTGAGCCTGCCGCGGCGAGGCCTCCATGATGTTGATCGAGACCGACATGTCGTCGGCCGGCAGCTGGTTGTGGACGTCGCGGTGGGCGCGGTAGAGCATCACCTTGCCAGGTTCGAGCCGCGAGCGCTCGACGAAGCGAAGGTCGACCTTCTCGCCCGGGTAGCCGACTACCCCGTCATAATCATATTCGTAATATTCGCTCCAATAGCCGGGGCCGAGATAGCCGACGGTGAGGAAGGAGAAATTGTGGTCGTGCGGGACGTGGTAGAAGAATGGCGAGACGCCGCTGGTCTTGACGATGCTGTCGCGATCGGAGGGCCAGAAATTGGCCCGGATGAAGAACTTCTCCGAGGCGCGGTGCAGCATGATGACCTGGGAGCTGTAGCGGTTCTCGCGGCTCTGGCGGACGCAGCGTTCCTTCAGCTCGGCGATGGCGATGTCGACCAGGAAGCGGCGGTTGCCGGCAAGGCCTTTCAGCAGCGGAGCCATGGCGGCGAAACTGTCCTCGTCCGCAGGATCGAAGCCGCTGGCGTTGAGCGCCGCCACGACGTCGCCGAGCTCGAGCGGCGCCGGGTCGCCGCACGCGATCACCCGCGGCATTCGAGCCGCTCCGCCAGCACGGGATGGGTGAGCAAGACGCTGTCGAGAACCGCCGACGCGGCGGCGCGGACATCCGGATGCGGATCCGCCTGCGCCAGCCGGCGGAGGTGCGGCAGGGCGGCGGCAGCGTCGATCCCGAGCAGCTCCTTCATCACATGCCAGCGAACGAAGAAATTGGAATCCTCGAGGAATGCGGCAACGACCGGAAACGCATCCGCGCAGTCCATCTTGCGCAGCAAAGTGGTCATGTTCTGGATCCGCGAGGCGGCATCGTCGGTGGCGCTGGCTCCGACGAACCGGCGCGTGCCGGCATCATATTCGACGCTCAGCGGCGCCTGATCGAGCTTCACCGACGCCTGCAGCAGGATCATGTCCGACGAGGCATGCTCGATCACATAGCTCTGGAAGCGGCCGTCGACGATCAGCACCTCGCCATCGACCAGATGGCGGCCGCCCTTGCCGACGCAATGTCCCGCCTGCGCCGCCACGAACCCGTCCGTGATCGGGGGCGCTTCCCAGAAGGACATGTAGGCGCCGCCCGACTTGACGACCTTGAGGACGCTGACATGGCCGGTGAAGCTGATCGACACCGCGTGGCGGGCGACGTTCTTCTTGGCCGCCAGCTGCCCGACGCCCGTCACGCCCGCGGCAATGGCAACCCTCTCATCCTCATAGACCAGCAGCCCGCTGTGGATCTCGCTGTGGAGGGAACGGAACGGCGGCTCGAAGTAGCGGTCGCGGCGCAATTGCTCGGCCAGTTCCTCGGTCAGGGTGTCGAGCCACGCGTCGTCCGAGAACAACTCCGAAACCGCGCCCGCGACCGCTTCAGCGCTTTGTGCCGGCAGCGCCTCCATGGCCGAGGCAAATCGCCGGTGGATTAGGCCCTTGCCCCAGCGAGCCGCGAAGCTGTCCATCGCGGCGTGCGTCCGGCGCTGGCTTTCCGGATTCCCCAGCCACTCCCGAAGCTCCTGACTCTTGATCATCGTTCGGGCAACTCGCTGTGGGATATGTCGGCCCGACGGCCGGCGTCCGGCTTGCGGACGCCGCCGAATGGGCGTTCAGAGCTGCGGCTTCAGAAAGACTTGTAGAGCATGATGCCGGCGATCACGCCGAGGCAGGCCGGACCGCCGACTTCCTGCTGCTTGGCCGAGCCGGCGATGCCGACGCTGGTCTCCAGCTCCGGAAGCTCCTCAACCTCAAGACGAACTTTTTCCATGATGCTGCCCTTCTCTTCGCGCCTGATTGGCCGCCGGAAGTGTGGCAACAAATGATTGAGCGCCGGTTAATCGGCAGCCATGGCGTTGCCGCGGCCTTCAGGCGCCGTCGGTGCGGCTGGATTCGTGCTCGCGCCGATAGGCGTCGCGCAGGGCCATCAGGCGCTCGATCTCACCGCGATAGCGCCTGATCGTCAGCGCGAGATGGACCGCCGTTCCGGTGATCAGCAACGTCGCGAGCCCCATCAGCACAATGCGAAGCTGGGGATCGGCGATGCGCCGCGACAGCATTTCATATTCCGCGCTGCCGCCGATGGTTGATGCGAACAGGACGCCCGCCACGGTGGCCGGCCCGATGATCCACAGGCCGAACCGCACGCGCTTCAAGGATGCCCGCTGGCGCTCGATCAGCTGCTCGATCATCGCTTCGGTGCCGCCCGTCAACGAACGGACCTCGATTTGCCGGTACCGTCGCTGCCTGAGCTGGCTCAGGACCAGGACGAGGATCGCGACGCTGCCGAAGAATATGGTGTCGGCCTCGCCGTCGACGGCAACGATCACCAGGACCGCCAGCACCACCAGTGCCGCTCCCACCTGATCGAGCATCAATCCGATCCGGGCGCGACGGCTTACCTTGCGTGCCGAGCGGACGAGATCGCTGATCTGCTCGTCGGCCAGGCTCCCGCGCCACACCGTGCCCAGCTTGTCGAGGTCGATGTCGGTCACTGGCTCTGCTCCAGCATGGTTTTCAGGGCTGCCTTTGCGCGCGAGAGCCGGAGGGCGAGAGCATTTTGCGGTACACCGAGCATATCCGCAATCTCACCGTAGCTGAACCCTTCAAGCACAAGAATGATGACCTGCCGCTGGGGGAGCGGCAGCCGCTGCGTGGCCTTCATGAGCAACTCGCGCTGGACCGCCTCATTGGCGCTGTCTTCCGGCGTCGGCTGATCGGAGCTCACCTCCTCGGGCACATAGGTTACGCGCGGCTCGCGGGCACGACGAGTGACGTGGGTGATGGCGCGGTTCTGCGCGATCCGGGCAACGAAAGTCTTGATCGACGCCTCGCCCCGATAGCTGGGCAGCGCCTGCCAGATGGCAAGGAAGATTTGCTGGACCAAGTCTTCCCGGAGCATGACGTCGGCTTCGTAGGATGTGCCGATACGCCAGATCAGCGGCCCGTAATCGGCAACGATCCGCTCGAAATTTGGAACCGTTTCGGGCACGGAACTATACCGCCGGGAAGCTTGGATAGTTCATTAGCCGAGTTTAGGCCAATTCGGCGGACCGGCATAGCGGCCGGAGGTCAGCACTCTGCGAGGGGCGGCGCTCTTCCCGAACCGGGACGGATCCGTGTCAGACCTTGTCGGCGTAGAGGAAGCGGCCGGGCCCCAGGCGGGAGAGCACTTCGGCGTGGCTGGCCGCGCCGAGCGCGAAGCAGCCCTCGCTTCGGCCGAGCTTGCCATGCTCCTGGACTACCTGCGCCTCGGCATACCAAGCCTGGTGGATGACGATGGCCCGCGGCTCGGCATTGCTGTTGCTGCGGTCAAGGCCCTTGAGGCGCAGCGAATAGCCGTATTTGCCGTTATAATAATCGCCGGTGATGTAGGAGCCGCGCGAGGTTGCCTCCGAGCCGTGGTCGTTCGAGAACATCTGCAGATAGCCGACGTGCAGCGGGTCCGATCCGCGGCCGTGCGCGACCAGGTGCGAGGTCACCCTGCCGCTCGCGATGTCGAGGACGAAGAAACGGGTCTCGCGAGACGGGCGGCTGAAATCGGTGATGCCGATCACGTCGGCCTTGGGCACGCTCGAACGTTTCGCCGCAAGCGCCAGCAGCGCCCGCGCCTTGAGCCGCGGATCGAGCTGCGCCTGGTAGGGCGCAACCGTGGCGAACACCGGGCGTGCCGCGGCGACGAGTCCCGCCGCTGCCCCAGCCTGAAGCATGTTCCTGCGCGTAATGATGGTCGTAACCCTCCCCGGCCAACGCGATCTTTCTACCGTTTCGGCCGCGTTTTCTCAATCAATTGGCACCTGGCCGACTCGCTTTCGCCTCAGCCGTGGCGCGTTTCGCCGCATTATCCTCGGCAGAGCTTAACGCTTGGTTGGCGCAGCACCGAAAGGAACCGCACGCGCCGCGGGAGCGTCTGTGCGTCGGGAGCAGAAGCATGGCCGTGTTCGAACGCCTCAGCGTCAAGCCGGGACTGGCGCCGATGGAGGCGAAGCTGGTCGAGGATCTGCCGGGCGGCGAAGCTTGGCGTTACGAGCCCAAATGGGACGGCTTTCGATGCCTCGTCTTCCGCGACGGCGGCGACGTCGAGCTCCAGTCCAAGTCCGGCAAGCCGCTCGGCCGCTATTTTCCCGAAATGGTGGCGGCGGTGGCGGGCCTCGGCGCCGACCGGTTCGTGCTCGATGGCGAGCTGATCATCCCGATCGGCGGAATCCTGTCGTTCGACGCGTTGCAGATGCGCCTCCATCCGGCCGAGAGCCGGATCCGGAGGCTGGCGCGGGAGACGCCCGCGCAGCTGATGCTGTTCGACTGCCTGACCTCGCCGAGCGGCGGCAGCCTGCTCGAACGGCCGCTGGCGGAGCGCCGCGCGGCGCTCGAGCGCCTCCACGCGGATGCTGCGGCCCCTGATCTCCAGCTGTCGCCTTACACGGACGATCGCGCACTCGCCCGAACCTGGCTCGACGCGGCCGGCGGGGCGCTGGACGGCGTCGTCGCCAAGCGCCGCGACGGCCGCTACCAGCCCGGCGAGCGAGCGATGCTGAAGATCAAGCAGCTGCGCACCGCCGACTGCGTCGTCGGCGGGTTCCGCTACGCCGCCACCGGCCGCGACGTCGGCTCGCTGCTGCTCGGGCTGTACAACGACGCGGGCAAGCTCGACCATGTCGGTTTCAGCTCGGCGATCCCGGCCGAGCGGAAGCCGGACCTGACCAGGCGGCTCGAAGCGCTGATCGAGCCGCCCGGCTTCACCGGCAATGCGCCCGGCGGGCCGAGCCGCTGGAGCAGCGAACGAACCGGCGACTGGCAGCCGTTGCGGCCCGAGCTGGTCGCCGAGGTGCGTTACGATCACGTCACCGGCAACCGCTTTCGCCACGGCACCAAATTCCTCCGCTGGCGGCCCGACAAGGCGCCCGAACAATGCCGGATGGACCAGCTTCGGCACGAAGCGCGGCCGGCGGAGCTCGGCGCGATGCTGGAGGCGGCGCGGTGAGCGAGCGCATCGTCGCGGGCGTGCGGCTCAGCAACCCCGACAAGATCCTGTACCCCGACCAGGGCATCACCAAGAGCGAGTTGGCCGATTATTATCTCGCCGTGGCCGGGCGGATGCTGCCGCATGTCGCCTTCCGGCCGGTCACCATGGTCCGCTGCCCGACGGGGCAGGAGAAGAAATGCTTCTACCAGCGCCACGCGGCGTCCGGCGTTCTCGAGCAGCTGCGGGAGGTGAGGATACCCGGCTTCGAGGAGCCTTATCTCTACATCGAGGATCAGGCGGGGCTGATCGCGATGGTGCAGATGGGAACGCTGGAAATCCACCCATGGGGGGTGACGGTCGCGCAGCCGGCGCGTCCCGACCGGATCATCTTCGACCTCGACCCGGACGAAGGCCTCGGCTTCGGCGACGTAATCGCTGCGGCCCTCGAGGTCCGGGACCGGCTGCGGCAGCTCGGGCTGGAGAGCTTCGTCAAGACGACCGGAGGCAAGGGCCTGCACGTGGTGCTGCCGATCGATCCGGTAAGCGGATGGCGGGAGGCGAAGCGGTTCGCCAAGAGCCTTTCGGAGAGCATGGCGGCGGACGCGCCCGGCAAATATCTCATCAGGATTTCGAAAGCCGAGCGGGCGGGGCGGATCTTCATCGACTACCTACGCAACGATCCTACCTCGACGGCGGTGGCGCCTTACTCCACCCGCTCGCGGCCGGGGGCGCCGGTGTCGCTGCCGTTGTTCTGGGAGGATCTCGGCGGCGGGCTCGATCCCGCCACGTTCACGGTCCAGACCGTACCCGAAAGGGTGTCGCGTTCGCGAGATCCGTGGGCCGACATCGCGCTGGTTCGGCAGCGCCTGCCGGACGCCTCCGCCTGATCCCATGCACCCCGGCCGGCACATGCGGCGAACCGCATCTGCGGTTACTACGGTAGCTGAAGGGCTTGCCCCCTTTACCCCGGATGGTGTTTATCCGGGAGGCATCAACTGGTCCTGATGCGAGAGCAAGGCGGCGGGAACCCCACTCCCGCCGCCTTATTTGTGCCGGCCGCACCTTCACCGTCCGAGAAGCGTCGCCGCGGTTGACATGCGGCGTCGGAACCCCATTATTCCTCCCACCGGTGCAGCTGGCACAAAGGAAAACCATCCTGTCATCTCAGCATGTCCATGTGGTGGACGACGACCGCGACGTGCGCCGCTCGATCAGCTTCATGCTTGGCGCTGCCAGCCTGAACTCGCGCCCTTTCGCCAGCGGCGCCGACTTCCTGTCGAGCCTGGACGAGCTCGAGCCGGGCTGCGTCCTGCTCGATATCCGCATGCCGGAGATTGACGGCTTCGAAGTCATGACCGAGCTTGCCCGCAAGGAAGTGGAATGGCCGATCATCGTCATGACCGGCCACGGCGAGGTCTCGATCGCGGTCCGCGCCATGAAGCTGGGCGCGGTCGATTTCATCGAAAAGCCCTTCGACGAGGGGATGCTGCTGGTCAGCCTGGAGCGCGCGTTCTCTCTGCTCAAGGACCGCGGCGAGAAGGCCGAGCGCAGGCGTGCGGCGCAGGAGCGGATCGCGCGGCTGACGGCGCGTGAGCGCGACGTGCTGCAAGGGCTGATGGCCGGCCTGCCCAACAAAATGCTCGCCCGGCGGCTCGACATCAGCCTGCGCACCGTCGAGATGCACCGCGCCAACATGATGGACCGGCTGCAGGTTGCAAGCTTGGCCGAGGCGCTGACGCTGGCGGTGCAGGCTGAGCTGCGGCCCCTGGAAGGCTGAGGGCGTGGGGGAAGGATCGGACCCGGGTTGGACGAGGCGGTAACCGAGGCGAGCATTGCTGTCGTCGGGCCGGAGGAGGATGCGGCGGCCGTCGCAGCGATTCTGGAGCGGCAAGGCTATGTGTGTCACCGTCCAGGCACCGCCAAGCTCCTCGACGAGGTTCGCCGCGGCGCAATTTCAATCTTGGTGCTGAGCGCGGAAGCGCTGGGCGAGTTGGACGTGCAGGCTTTTCAAGCCTCGGTAGAGCGCCAGCCGACCTGGTCCGATCTTCCGATCCTGTTGCTCGTCCACCGCCACGAGGCGGCTCGCTTTGCCGGAGTCTTGGACGAGCTCGGGCAGGTGCGGCTGGTCGAGCGCCCGATCGAGCCTTTCATTCTCGCGCGTGCGGTCGCGGCGGCGCTGCGATCGCGCCAGCGGCAAAGCGGCGCGCGTGCCGCGCTGGCCCAGCTCGAAGAGGCGCGGGCCAAATATCGCGCGATCAGCGAAACGCTCGAGCACCGGGTGAGCGAGCGCACCAAGCAGCTCGAATCGGCCTATGACCGGCTGGTCAGCGAAGCCGAAGAGCGGTGGATGGCCGAGGAACGGCTCCGCGAGAGCGAGGAACTGTACCGCTATACCGTTGAACTGAGCCAGCAGCTGGTCTGGACTGCGGACGCGGGCGGCACCATCCAGACCGTCAGCCGCCAGTTCGAGGCGGTCACAGGGTTTGGCGAGGAGGTGACGGCGCACGAAGGGTGGCTGCGGTCGGTTCATCCGGATGATCTCGGCCGGGTGCTCGAACATTGGCAGTCGGCGGTCGCGGAAGGCCGTCGGGCTGGTGCCGATTTCCGGATGCGGCAGGCCGATGGATCGTACCGCATGGTCCGCGCGCGTGCCGCTCCGCGCCGCGACGAAGCGGGCAAGATCATCCGCTGGTACGGTACCATCGAGGATATCGAGGAACAGACCCGGGCGGATTCCGCTCGCCGCGCCGCCGACGAACGCTACCGCCTCGCCGTCTATGCGACCAACGATGCGATCTGGGACCTCGATGTGCTTACCAACCGGATCGAATGGACCGCATCGGCGACCGGCTTTTTCGGTCACGACGCCGGCGCCGCGACCTCGCTCGGCTGGTGGGAGGCCCAGCTCCACCCGGAGGACCGCGAGCGCGTCACCAGCGGCCTCGCCGCGGCCATCGAGGGCGGCCGCACCCACTGGGCGGACCTCTACCGATTCCGGCGCGCCGACGGCGACTATGCCGACGTCTACGACCAAGGCCATATCGTCCGCGACGAACAGGGCCGCGCCCGGCGCGCGGTCGGCGCCATGGCCGATGTCACCGACCGCCAGCGGGCCGAGGCTGAGCTGCGCAGGATGCAGTCGGAGCTCATCCATGTGTCGCGGCTGAGCGCGATGGGGGCGATGGCCTCGACGCTGGCGCACGAGATCAACCAGCCGCTCACCGCGATCGGGAGCTATGTGAGCGGCAGCCGGCGCCTGCTCAAGCAGCTCCAGGCGCCGGCGGTTTCCGAGATCGCGGACGCGCTCCAGGCCGCCGAGGCCGCGACCCAGCGGGCCGGGCAGATCGTGCGCCGCCTGCGCGAGCTCGTGGCGCGGGGCAATGTCGCGATCCAGGCCGAAGACTTGCCGAAGCTGATCGCGGACGCCTGCACGATCGCCTTGGTCGACGCGCATCTGCTCGGCATCAGCCATCATATCAAGGCGGCCGAAGCTGCGCGCTGGGTCTATGCCGATCGGATCCAGATCCAGCAGGTGCTGATCAACCTCCTGCGCAATGCTGTCCAGGCGATGACCGACCAGCCGCGGCGGACCATTACCATCCGAACCGCCGCCAAGCCGGGCGGCAAGGTGGAGGTGAGCGTGGCGGACACCGGGACGGGGTTCGCGAACAAGGCCGAGGATGTGCTGTTTTCGCCGTTCCGCAGCACCAAGCCCGACGGGATGGGGATCGGCCTGTCGATCAGCCGCACCATCATCGAGGCGCACGGCGGCAAGATCTGGGCCGAGCGCCGCCGCGGCGGCGGCGCCGTGTTCCGCTTCACCCTGCCCGCGGCGGACGAGAGCGCCCTCGATGATGACGGGCTGGCGCTCGCGCAGCCGGCCGGCGGCCAGCCATTATAATCGCCGCCCGGGCTTCCTATCTGACGGAGCAACGAGGGAGCGCGGCATATGATCGAGCAGGCGACGCTGGCGGGCGGGTGCTTTTGGTGCACCGAGGCGGTGTTCGGCGACGTGATCGGCGTCGTCGCCGTCGAGAGCGGCTATACTGGCGGCCATGTCGCCAACCCAAGCTACAGCCAGGTGTGCGGCGGCGACACCGGCCATGCCGAGGCGGTGCGGATCAGCTTCGATCCGGCGGCGATCGGCTATGACGACATCCTCGCCATCTTCTTCGCCACCCACGACCCGACCCAGCTCAACCGCCAGGGCAATGACGTCGGCACGCAGTACAGGTCGGCGATCTTCCCGCACGACGCGGCCCAGGCGGCGTCGGCCCGCGCCGCGATCGAGCGCGCTCAAGCTGAGTGGGACGATCCGGTCGTGACGACCATCGAGCCGCTGTCGGACTGGTATCCGGCCGAGGATTACCACCGGGATTATTTCGCGCGCGAAGGCGCCGGCAATCCCTATTGCATGGCGGTAGTGGCGCCCAAGCTGCGCAAGTTCCGCAAGAGCTTCGCCGACCGAGTCAAGAACCAGGCGCCGGTCGAGCGGGTCTGAGCCCCCTGGACCCCGGCTTGCGCCGGGGAACAGAGGAATTGCGCCGGGGACCAGAGGAAGCTGTGTCCTGCCGACCTACGGCCGATAGTGAACCAGGATCTGCCGCCGGTATTCGGGGCTGAACTCGGGCTCGCTATTGGCCTCGAACTTGGGCGCGCCGGCGAGCTGCTCCTTGGTGATGTCGAGGGCGTAGCCGTCCTTATCGACATCATAGTCGAGCAACGGCCAGGGCACCGGGAAATAGGACGCGCCGACGCCGAGCGTCCCGCCGAAGCTCATGATCGCATAAGCGACCCGGCCGGTATATTTGTCGACCATGAAGCTCTCGATCCGGCCGAGCGTCTCGCCGTTGGTGCCGACCACCGGCGTGCCTTCGACCTTCTTCGAGGAGATCAGCCGGACATTTTCGTCGGTCTCGAGCCGCAGCTCGAAATCGTCGTCGGCGGAGCCTGTCTTGCGGGCCAGCAGCGCCGCGCCGACCCCGGCCGCTCCGACCGCGGCTACGCCGAGCGCCCCGAGCCCGATCCGGTTCCAGTTCCACAGCCGGCCGCTCTCCTCCTTGAACAGGGACAGGGCTACGTCGCCATTGGCGGAAAGCCGCACCTTGTTGCCTTCGACTCCGGCGATCAGGCCGGTCGACAGGAAATGGTGGTGGCCTTCGTGCGAGCCCTTGCCGCTGTCCTTCCGGGTCAGCTTGATGCGATCGCCGTCGATGGCGTCGACCGTGCCGACATGGACGCCGTCGGCGCCGATCACTTCCATATGCTCTTTGACTTGGCTGGTATCGGCCATGCTGTCTCTCCCGATGATGAACTGAGACCTGACGAACGCCCCCCGCGCCGATAGGATGCCTCGATCCGCGCCGGACGTCGCGCCCCATCGGCAGGGCGAGGCAGGGGGCGGATTAACCGAGGTTAGTTTCGGCCGAGCGGCGACGGACGATGGGCGCGTATCCAGGGACCTTGGCTCCAGACGGCAGGCCGCGGGATCGGCTTGAACGTCGGCGAGCAATCGAAAACCGACCTCGCCTTCAAGCGCACGCGACAGCCGTTTCGGTTGTGGACCTAGGTTTGAGACAGGCTGAGCACGTTTCCCTCGGGGTCGGCGAAGAATGCCACTTTCGTACGGCCGTCGGGCGCGGTCCAGATTCCGAGCGCGTCCTGGTCGAAGCCTTCGAAGATGGTGAACGCGATCCCTCGACTCCGCAATTCCTCGACGGCGGCGCCGATATCGGCCACATTCCAGCCCAGCACCGGATGCGGAAGTGCCTTGTGGTCGGGCATCACCGTCATCCGCAACAGGGCGCCGCCGAGGTCGATAAAGTCTCCGAACTCGTCCGAGCTGCGCAGCTCGAGCCCAAGCGTCTCCCGATAGAAGCCCAGCGCTCTTTCACGGTCGCTGACATAAAGGAATGCAACCGGCGTGCCCGGCTTCGGAAGATTCATCGCAGCAGTCGACATTGGGGGCTCCCTGGTTGTGCCGGTGGGAATATGTGCGAAGTGAACAGCAGGCAATCGCCTCAAAGGGTGATTTTGGAGCAATAGCCCGGTTGAATGACGGCAAATAACCGCTCCACTGGCATGGCGGCACGCGCACGTCGTTGGCGCAAATCGCCGACGAGTCAGCAGCTCGGCACACCGCTCATGTTCAGGCAGCGTCCGGGCGGGGCGCCGCCGCCCTTCGGAGGCGGTCGTTGATCGCCACGCCGATGCCTTCGGCGGGCACGGGCGCGACCGCGATCCGCGCCTTGACGCCGGCATCCGCTCGGTGGAGGGCCTGGAAGAGCTTCGCGGCCGCCTCGATCAAGTCACTGCGGGGGCTGAGATTGTCGTCGCCGGCGACCGGGCCGAACCCGATCAGCCATTCGTCCGGCGCCGCGGTCCGGGCGTCGAGGCGGAGGGGCTTGGCGGGGGCATAGTGGCTCGGCAGGTGGCCGGGGGCCTCGAGCTTCCCCGACCCGCCGCTGTCGCCGCCAAGCCCCGCGGCGGCTGCGACGGAGGCGAAGTCGATCGGGCCGGGACGGAGCAGGCGGATGCCGTCGTCCGAAAAGCCGACGATGGTGGATTCGAGCCCGAGCGGCGCCGGACCGCCGTCGAGGATCATCGGGATGCGCCCGTCGAGCGTCTTCAGGACATGATCGGCGGTGGTCGGGCTGATGCCGCCGCTGCGGTTCGCGGACGGCGCCGCCAGCGGCTTGCGCGAGGCGGCGAGCAGCGCCTGGATCGCCTCGTGCCGCGGGCAGCGCAGTGCGATCGTGGCGAGGCCCGCGGCGGCGAGCGGCGCGATCGGGCTGCCGGGGCGGCGCGGCACCACCAGCGTGAGCGGGCCCGGCCAGAAGGCTGCCGCGGCCGCCCGCGCAGCCTTGCCGACCCGGCCGAAAGCCTCGGCCTGGTCGAGGTCGCGGACGTGGACGATCAGGGGGTTGAAGCCGGGCCTGGCCTTGGCCTCGTAGATGCGCGCCACCGCCTCGCCGTTGGTGGCGTCCGCGGCCAGACCGTAGACGGTCTCGGTCGGCACGGCGACGGGCAGGCCCGAGCGGATCAGCCGCGCCGCCTCCTCGACCGCGGCGGCGCCGTAGGGGCGGACCACGGTGGCGTAGGGAGGGTTTGGCGGGGTCACCCGGCCGCGCTATAGCCGGGGCGGACCGCACGCAACACCGGGACCGCAGCCCTTGACCTACACGCCGCCCGTGGCCGAACAGCGCTTCCTTCTCCGCCACGTCGTGAAGCTCGACGAGCTTACCGGCCAGGCCGGTCCTGAGCGACTGGCTGAGGCAGGCAGCCGCAGCGCCTTTCCGGACGCCACTGCGGACCTGGTCGACGCCATCCTCGAGGGGGCGGGGCAGTTCGCGGCCGGGGAGTTCGCGCCGCTCAACCGGATCGGCGACCAGGTGGGCGCGAAATGGTCGCCCGAGGGCGTGACCCTGCCGGCGGGCTTCAAGCAGGCCTATCGCGCCTATGTCGAAGGCGGCTGGGGCACGCTCGCGGCGCCGGCGGAATTTGGCGGCCAGGGCCTGCCGATGACCCTCGCTACCGTGGTGCTGGAGGATCTCGGGTCGGCGAACCTCGCTTTCTCCTTGTGCATGATGCTGACGCCGGGCGCGGTCGAAGCGCTCAGGCATCACGGCTCGGAGGAGCTGCGGCGCATCTGGCTGCCGAGGCTGGTCACCGGCGAGTGGAACGGGACCATGAACCTCACCGAGCCGCAGGCGGGATCGGACGTCGGCGCGCTGAAGACGCGGGCGGCGCCGCGCGGCGACGGCAGCTATGCGATCAAGGGCCAGAAGATCTTCATCACCTGGGGCGAGCACGACCTTACCGACAACATCGTCCATCTGGTGCTGGCGCGGACGCCGGACGCGCCGGCGGGGACGCGCGGCATTTCGCTGTTCCTGGTGCCCAAGTTCCGGCTCGGAGCCGACGGCGCCCCGGCCGAGTTCAACGACGTGCGCTGCGTGTCGATCGAGCACAAGCTCGGCATCCACGCCTCGCCCACCTGCGTGATGTCCTATGGCGACGGGGACGATTGCGTCGGCTGGCTGATCGGCGAGGAGAATGGCGGCATGCGCGCCATGTTCACGATGATGAACAATGCCCGCCTCAATGTCGGGCTGCAGGGCGTGTCGATCGCGGAGCGGGCGACCCAGGCGGCGGCGGCCTATGCCCGCGATCGGCGGCAGGGCGCGCGGCCCCCCGGCCGGGAGCCCGCGGCGATCGTCGAGCATCCCGACGTCCGCCGGATGCTGATGCGGATGAAGGCGCTGACCCAGGCGGCGCGGGCGCTGACTTATTATACCGCCGGCCAGACCGACCGGGCGAGCCTCGGCGATGCCGACGCCAAGGCCCGGGCCGACCTGCTGACGCCGCTGGTCAAGGCCTATGGCACCGAAATCGGCGTCGAGGTGGCGAGCCTCGGCGTCCAGGTCCATGGCGGGATGGGCTATATCGAGGAGACCGGCGCCGCCCAGCATTATCGCGACGCCCGCATCACCCCGATCTACGAGGGCACCAACGGCATCCAGGCGGCGGATCTGGTCGGCCGCAAGCTGGGGTTGGAGGGCGGCGCGGTGCTCGCCCGCCTGATCGGCGAAATACGCGGCGAGGCGGGCGAAGCGGCGCCGCTGATGGGGTTGGTCGATGCCTGCGAGGCGGCGGCGGAGCGGCTCGCGGCCGCCGGCGCGGACGACCGGCTCGCCGCCTCTTCGCCGTTCCTCGCCATGCTGTCGGCGGCGGTCTGCGGCTGGCTGATGGCACGCCAGCTCCGCGCCGCGGAGGGCGCGGACGGCGACCCGGCCTTCCTGGCCATGAAGAAAGCCGCGGCATCCTTCTATCTCGGCCAGATCGTGCCCGAGGCGACCGGCCTCGCCGCGGCCGCCATGGCTCCGGCGGAGCTGCTCTACGCCGTCCCCGCCGAAGCCTTCGCCGCTTGAGCGAGGCGACCCCGGGGCAGCCATCGCTCCAAGACTCAATTGGCTGATAAGGCCCGGAGGGAGCAGGTCTATGGCCGGCCGCCGTGGCCGAGGGCGCGCCCGCTATCACCGCCAGTCTCGGCGGTTCAGGCGTGCGGCGGATCGGGCCGGCCGGGTTCGAGGTGCGCCGGAGGGACTGGGGCCCGACCGCGATCTCAAGGCGCCGATCGTGCAGCCGCACCCGGTTTGAGCGGCAGCACGGGCGCCGGCGCTTGCTACCGTAATAGCCGCAAATCGTGTATGGCTCGTCAATGACTTAGGGGGAGGGCGAGTCGAATGGCTGATTTTCCATCGACGATCGATCTATCGGAGTCCGGCGCGTCGGTCATCATTCAGGGCGACGTGGCCGGCGACAAAGCAGGCTGGAGCGTCTCGGAGGCGGGAGACGTCAATGGCGACGGCATCGGCGACTTCATCCTGGGCGCGATCGATGCCGGCAGTTCCGGCAAAGCCTACGTCATTTTCGGCAAGCAGGGCGGGCTGTCGAACATCGACCTCGCGAATCCCCTCGCCGCCGACGCCGGCTTCGCCATAACGGGCGACGCCGCCGGCGACAAAGTGGGCTTCAGCGTCTCCGGCGGCGGCGACTATAATGGCGACGGCTTCGACGACCTCGTGGTCGGCGCGGCTGAAGCCGACAGTTCGACGAGCGACTATGGTGAGGTCTATGTGGTCTTCGGCAAGGCGAGCGGCTTCGCCACGGTCGATCTCGGCGGCGCCGATCCCGGAAACGACTTCATCCGCGTCACCGGCGACAATGAGGGCGACAAGCTCGGAACCAGCGTTTCCTTCGCCGGCGACGTAAATGCCGACGGCCGTGACGACCTTGTGCTGGGCGCCCCCTTCAGTGATGCCGACACCTATAATGGCGGCGCGGCCTACGTGATCTTCGGCCAGGCGGAGGGCAACGAGACCGACCGCAACCTCGGCACAGCGCTCGCAGCCGGGGATGGCTTCGTCATCGCCGAGTCCTCGCCCGGGAGCTACGATCAATTCGGCGGGAGCGTCTCCGGTGCGGGCGACCTCAACGGCGACGGCTTCGACGATTTCATCGTCGGCGCATTCCAAGCCGACTTCACCGACAGCGATCGCGGCGCGGCGTATGTGTTTTTCGGTGCCGCGAACCCGGCTGGCGTCACCATGCTCACCATCCGAGGCGATGCGAGTGGCGACCTTCTCGGGAAAAGCGTTTCCGGCGCAGGCGATGTCAATGGCGACGGCTTTGGCGACCTGATCGTCGGCGCCTACGGCGGCGACGATGGCGGCACCGGCGCAGGCGAAGCCTATGTGATCTTCGGCAAGGCGAGCGGGTGGACCAACCCGATCGACTTGAGCGCTCCTCTCGCCGCCGCTGACGGCTTCCAGATCATTGGATCGATCGCTGACGACCGGCTCAGCTCGGGCGTTTCGTCCGCCGGGGACGTGAACGGGGACGGGTTCGACGACGTCATCGTCGGCGCCGTTTTTCACGACAATGGCGAGCCCGACTTCGACGACAGGGATTCGGGTGCGGCCTATGTGATCTTCGGCAAGGCGGACGGGTTCGGCACGATCGACCTCGACGTGCC
>DASZDE010000164.1:0-21373 GCA_035942355.1 Allosphingosinicella sp.
GCTCGGGATATAGCGGGCATAATCGTCGAAGTCGGTAACCTGGAGCTCGTCGAGCTTTTCGGTGCCGAGCGCGGTGACGGCGATCGGCACGTCCTGGAGGTTTTCCTCCCGCTTCTGCGCGGTGATGATGATCTCCGCCTCGTCGTCCTGCCCGCGGCCGCTGTCGGCAATGTCGTCGGCGCCGCTGGGGTCGCCGCTGGCGACGTCAGCGCCGGTCGGATCCCCGGTATCCTGGGCAAAAGCGGTGCCCGTCGTGCACAGCATGGTCGACCCCAGCAGGGCGAGCGATGCGAACTTGAATGGACTGGCGGTCGATTTGGACGAAAGCGCGCGCATAACTCCCCCCGCTAAGAAGGCCCCACGAATGGTAACCTGTGTTGCTTTTGAAGGAGGGTCAATTTCAATTCCGCGCCTGTAACAAGAGCGTCACGATTGACGCCGGAATGTTGCTGAATTGTCACGTGCGCTCTCAGGCGGGCGGAGCTTCCGGATAATGGTCGAGCACCGGCCCCAGCGCCGCTTTCAGCGGGCCCAGCCAAGGCTCGAACGGCCTCCACTGGTCCATGCCTTCCCGATTGATCGGCCGCCGCACCTGCTCGGAGCTCGCCGTCCGCACTGCCCGCTCATTCTCGTAGAAGCGCAGGCAGGCCTCGTCGAACGGAAGCCCGAGATAGTCGAGCAGGCGCCGCAGCTCGGCTTCCGGATCGTCTACCAGCGCTTCGTGGAGGACGCGATGAACGCGGCCCGGCAGGACCTCGTCATAGTGGCGAAGCAGCGTCACATAGTCGCTGTAATAACGGCCGAGATCCTCAAGGTCGTAGGTGAAGCCCTGGCCACGCGCGAAATGCTGCTTGAAGTTCGAGAAGCAGCAGGCGACCGGATGGCGCCGCGCGTCGATGATCCTGGCATTGGGCAGGATCAGCCGGATCAGCCCGATATGCGCCCAATTGTTGGGCATCTTGTCGATGAAGAGCGGCCGATCGGTCTTGCGCTGGATCCGGGTACGCTGGAGATAGTCCTCGCCGAGGCCGGCAATGTCGGCGGGGCCCAGCTCATCGAGACAGTCGGGATAGTCGCGGCCGGAGGCGACCAGCCCCTTCACGAGCGCAGGTATGTCGGGCAGCTCCATCGTCCCTTCGACCATCGGGTGGCTGGCGAGCATCTGCTCGACCAGCGTCGAGCCCGCGCGCGGCATGCCGAGGATGAAGATTGGATCCGGGGCGGGGCAGCCCCACCCGGCGCGCCGAGCGAAGAACTCGCCCGTGAACAGCGCCTTGGAACCGGCGACATGGTCGCTGATGGCATCCGCATCGTAGCCGATTTCGGCCCGGCGCAGGCGGTTGCCTTCGGCATAATGGCCGAACGATTCTTCCACCCTGCCGGCATCCTCATGGGCCTTGCCAAGCGCGAAATGGAGGTGGAAACGGTCCTCCTCCGCCAGTTTCCCGCGCTCCAGCGCGGCGGTCATGGCGGCGATGTCGTCATTGTCGAGCCGGACCGTCTTCAGGTTGGCAAGGCTCCACCACACCTCGCCGAGGCCGGGGGAGATGGCGATCGCGCGGCGATAGGCAGCGATGCTCTCGTCGCGCCGCCCGACCGTCTTGAGGACATGGCCGTAGCTCATCCAGACCTTGGGCTGATCCGGGAAGCGCGCGAGCAGCTCCCGATAGAGGCCGAGCGCCTCCTCGTAGCCGCCGATCCGCCCGAGCGCGGCGGCTTTCAGATTCTGGTGGGCGGCATTGTCGGGATCGCCGCCCAGCAGCTGATCGAGCACTTCGATAGCTTCGGCGGGGCGGTTCTGGCGATGAAGGATGGTGGCAAGATTGGCGCGCGCCGCTGCAAAGCCGGGCGCAAGCTCGAGCGCGCGGCGCAGCAAATGCTCGGCATCGGCAAAGCGGCCAACCCTGGCCGCCAGCTCCGCCATCATCCTGATCGCAGCGACGTCGAAGGGATCGGACTTGAGATGAGGCCGCAGGATGCGTTCGGCGACGGGCAGGTCGTTAGCGACCAGCGCCCCGGCGGCCGTCATGAGGTCAGGATGGCGGACTGAGGCGCTGATCGCCTGCAATTCGGCGCGCTCGGCTTCGTCATCCTCGCCGCTCTTCCTTAGCGCGGCGCCGAGCAGGCGCAGCGCTGCGGCATCGCCGGGGCGGGTACGGAGGATTTCGCGAGCCTGCAGGGCCGCGAGCCGGGCGTCTTGCCGCAGCAGCCGCCGGCCGTGCGCGATCGCCTCGGCAACCGTGCCGGACGGCTCGGGGGCGGCCGTCGCCATATTCAATTCAGCTCGCGCGCCGCAGCCAACACCTCCGCGGCATGTCCGGGGACGCTGACCTTCCGCCACACGCGTTTGACGACGCCGTCGCTGTCGATGAGGAAGGTGGCCCGATCGATGCCCATATATTTGCGGCCATACAGGCTCTTCTGCACCCAGGTGCCGAACGCTTCGCAGACGGCGCCGTCCGGGTCGGTGGCCAGAGCGACCTTGAGGCCATATTTGTCGGTGAACTTGCGGTGCTTTTCAGCGTCGTCCTTCGACACGCCCAGGATCCAGGTACCCGCCTTCTCGAACTCCTCCGCAAGCGCGGTAAAGTCCTGGGCCTCTCGGGTGCAGCCCGACGTGTCGTCTTTCGGGTAGAAATACAGGACGAGCTTGTTGCCGCGGAAATCGGCGGGACTGACCGACTGACCCGCCATGCCCGCCAGCGTCACGTCCGGCACCCGGTCGCCTTCCTCCACCATCTCAGTCTCCTTCGCATGAGGCGACCTCGCGCCACAGCTCGAACACCCTGTGCCTCGCCTCGTCATGCGCGGCAAGCAGCGCCGGCCAGTTAGCGGCGCCGCACGCTTTGGCAACAAGATCCCGCGATGCCTCGGGGGGTTCGGCGGACGTGGGGGAGACGAGGCGGAGGATGACCAGCATGCGCGTCAGCAGCCGCAGCGCTGGGTCGATCGCGTCCGAAACCAGACCTTCGGCGGCAAGCTCGGCGAGCGCGTCCTCGAGCCGGGGGTGGAGACCGACCCGGTGCCGGAGCTGGAGCGTATGGACCGCGAATTCGAGGTCGACGAGGCCGCCCTTGCCGAGCTTGATGTCGAACGGGCCGGTGGGGGGCTTGTTCGCCGCGATCTCCGCCCTCATCCGAGCCGCGTCCGCCGTCACCTTGGCCGGGTCCCGCGGCATCAGCAAAGTTGCCTCGACGATCCGCGCGAGCGCGGCCCGGGCCACGGCCGATCCGTAGAGCGGGCGCGCCCGGGTGAGCGCCATATGCTCCCAGGTCCAGGCACGCCGGCATTGATATTCGGCGAAGCTCGGCAGCGAGACGGCGAGCAGACCGTCCTTGCCGGATGGGCGCAGCCGCGTGTCGACCTCGTAGAGCGGCCCGGCGGCCGTCGCCACGCTGAGCGCGGCCGTCACACGCGGGGCGAGCCGGTTGAAATAGTCGGTGGCGCGCAACGGCTTGCTCCCGTCCGACTGGGCCTCGTGGCTGCCGCTGAACAGGTAGATGAGGTCGAGATCGGAAGCATGGGTGAGCGCCTCGCCGCCGAGCCGGCCGAGGCCGAGGATAAGGAGCTCCGAGCCGGGAACCCGGCCGTGCACCGCCTCGAACTCGGCGACAGCGGCGTCGGCCAGCACGTTGATCGCGGCCTCGGCGACGCGCGAATAGCCCTCGGCCACCTCGAGCGGATCGCTGCGGGCGACGACCAGCTGCACGCCGAGCGCGAAGCGGCGTTCGTTGACCCGTGCCCTGACCCGATCGAGCAGCTGCTGGTAATCCTCGCCGGATCGGTCGGAGCGCGCCAGATCGCGGATGAGCCGCTCGACCGGCGGGACGCGCTCGAAAGCGCTGGCGTCGATCAGGCCGTCGAGCAGCTCCGGGCGCCGGCCCAGCTGCTCGGCAAGCGCGGGCGCGTGACTGAGGACCGTGGCGAGCAGTTGGGTGAGGCCGGGCCGCGCCTCGAGCAGCCGGTAGAAATTGATCCCTGTCGGCAGGCGGGTGACGACATCGTCGAAGCGGTTTAGCGCGCGCATGCCGTCCGGCGAACGGCCGAAGGCATCGATCAGCGCCGGAAGCATCGCCTCGAAAGCGTCGCGGGAGGCTGTGGTGCGCAGCGACCTTGCCTTGCCGGACCGCCAGCTCTCGATGCGCAGACGCGCCGCCACCGGATCGGCGAAGCCGGCGCGGCCGAGCCGATCTTCGAGCGAACGGCTGTCGTGCGGCAGCCGGTCGCTCCGTCCCTCCCCCAACTCATCATAGAGAATAGCCACGCGGGCGACGCGGGGGGCAAGCAGCTCGAGGAGAGCCGCCCCGTCCTCCATGCCATGGAGCCGCGCGACATTATCGAGAGCCGCCTGGTCGGACGGGAGGCTGTGGGTTTGGCTGTCGTCAACCATTTGCAGCCGGTGCTCGACGGTGCGAAAGAGACGATAGCTCTCCTGGAGGATCATCGCCTGATCGGCCGCGATGCGTTCCGCGCCTGCCAGCGCAGCCAGCGCGTCCAGTGTCGCCGGCGCCCGCATCGCGGGCTCCCGACCGCCGTGGATCAGCTGGTGGATCTGCGCGAAGAACTCGATCTCGCGGATGCCGCCCCGGCCGCGCTTCAGATCGTAGCCCGGGCCGAACCGCTGCCCGCCGGCATAATGGTCGCGGATGCGGCGCGTGATCGACCGGAGCTCGCCAATCGCTCCGAAATCGAGCGTACGCCGCCATAGGAACGGGTGAATGGCCTCCATGAAATAGCGGCCGAGGCGCCGGTCCCCAGCCACCACTCGAGCGCGGATGAAGGCTGCACGCTCCCAGGCAAGCGCGCTCGATTCATAATAGCCGATCGCCGCGTCGACCGGCAGCGCGATGGGCGTGACCTCGGGCGATGGCCGAAGCCGCAGATCCACACGAAACACGTAACCCTCCCCATCCCGCTTCTGGAGGAGTTCGACGACACGCTGGGCGATCCTGACCGCCGCCTGCCCCGCATCCTCGCGCGGCCTGAGCGGCAATGTTTCGGGATCGAACAGGAACAGCAAGTCCACATCGGACGAATAATTGAGCTCGCGGCTGCCATGCTTGCCGAGGGCGACGATGGCGAAGCCCGCCGGTTTCGCATCCGGAGTGCGCGCTGCGACGGCCGCGCCGAGCGCCCGCTCGAGCGCATCGTCGGCAAAATCGGAGAGTCTCGTCACCACCTGCTCGAGCGGCATCTCGCCCGCCAAATCGGCGACGCCAAGCGCCAGGGCGAGCGCGCTCCGTTCCCGGCGAAGCGCGCTCGCCACATCGGCAGCCCCCTCCCCCGCCTGGAGCGCCTGCGCAAGCGCCTGCTCCGCCGAGCCCCGCTCCAGCGCCAGCGCCACCGCGGGGTGGGTTTCAAGCTGCAGCTTGAGAAAGGGAGAATGCGCGCGTGCGCGCCGGAGGGCATCGTTAAGGTTCGGGTTACCGTTTGTAGCGGCCATGCAACAAGTCAGACCAGTTCCGTTCTCCCGGCGCAACATTTGCAACCGCCCTGTGCACCGGACGTTCTAACCTACGTGAATACGATGAATCCGAGAAGAGAAGCGATGATGAGTGCTTCCTCAAGGCGGTTTGTGAAGGTGGCACCGCCCACCGTCCACACCGGCGTCGGCAATGCCTTGCGCGAAGCTTTTGCAGTGGACGGCGAGGTCCGATCCCTGAGGATGTTCGAGGAATTGCTGGCGAGGATCAACTAGCCGTCGGGTCCGGGTCACGATCCCGGCTAAGATCGTCCACCTCACTCATGATGGACTGCAAGGCGGTCTTGTTGCCGTTGGACTCATGGTCGCGGCGCGACGGCAGCTTGCCCTCGGCCAGCAAGGTTTCGAGCGCCACCCGCCCGCGGGCGACGCGGCTTTTGATGGTGCCGACGGCGCAGCCGCAGATTTCGGCCGCTTCCTCATAAGCGAAGCCGCCGGCGCCGACGAGGATCAGGGCCTCGCGTTGCGGCTGCGGCAAGTGCATCAGCGCGCGCTGGAGATCGCCGAGCTCGACGTGGCGATCCTGGCTGGCCGGCGCGGCAAGCAGCTTCGAAGCGGTCAATTCGTCCCACTCGCCCTTGAAGCGGGCCCGGCGCATCTGGCTCAGAAACAGGTTGCGCAAGATGATGAAGGTCCAGGCGCGCATGTTGGTCCCGGCCTGAAACCGTTTGCGCGCCGCCCACGCCTTGAGCAATGTTTCCTGGACCAAATCGTCTGCGAGGTCGCGGCTCCCGGAGAGCGAGCGTCCGAATGCGCGGAGGTGCGGTATCACCTGCGCCAGCTGGTCCTTGAACTCATTGTCCGGCAGCGGCACCGGCTCTTCGCGCGGCGCCTCTTCCTCATGCTCGTCTAACAATGCTGGCTTCTCGCCCGCCATTCAGACTGCCCCCGAAAAAGCTGGTTCAGATTCGCCGAAACGCCGACCGCGGCAAGCGGTTCGATATTGTTTCGGAAAGATAAGGGTTTAGCGCCAGACAAACAAGATGAGCGCAAACAGAACCACAACAAGGATGATCGAAACCGATAAAATGTAGCGCGTCATGTGCGGCGTTGTGCCGGCACGCGCCTCGGTCTTGCCGATGTGGCGTTCGCTCTCATCCATTGGGTAAGCGCATCCTGAATAAACTGGAACCCGACCCCGCAACGCCCGCTGGCGCCGCCGGTTCCGTGCCACGCTACACAGCCGGAACGGTCGCGGTGTCGAAGAACAGGGCCTGGGCGATGGCCGCCTTCACGGTCGAGCGCTGAAACGGCTTGGTGATAAGGAAGGTGGGCTCAGGCCGCTCGCCTGTGAGCAGCCGCTCGGGGAAAGCCGTGATGAAGATCACCGGCACCGAGAACTCCTGGAGAATGTCCTTCACTGCATCGATGCCCGAGCTGTCGTCGGCGAGCTGAATGTCGGCCAGCACCAAACCCGGACGCCGCGCCATCGCCTGCGACACCGCCTCGTCACGCGTCACGGCGACGCCGGTCACGCTGTGACCGAGGTCGCGGACGATCGTCTCGATGTCCATCGCTATGATCGGCTCGTCCTCGATGATCAGCACCTCCGCGCGCGTCTGCCGCTCGATCTCCGCGAGCGCTTCGGCAACCAGATTATCCACCTCTTCGGCGGACGCGCCGATCAGATAGCCGGTATCTTCGGGCGTGAACCCCTCCATCGCCGTCAGCAGCAGCGCCTGGCGCGACAGCGGCGTGATCCGGGCCAGCCTGGCCTGGGCGACACCTTCCGGATCGTGCGGCTCGCCCCCACTCGGATCTTCCTCAATGCTCGCGGAGGACCAAATCGCATGGAACGTACGGTACAGCCCGAGCCGCGGATCGACCTCCCGCGGGAAGTCCTCAGGCGCCGCCACGATCGCCTCCAGGGTAGCGCGCACGAAGGCGTCGCCGTGCGCCTGCGTGCCGGTGAGCGCGCGGGCATAGCGGCGCACGAAGGGAAGGTGGGGCGCGAGTTCCTGGCCGAGCGACATGGTGGTTACGACTCCTGTCTTATTCGCGGGCCTTCTGATCGGCCGGTCCTCGCATTGCAAGCCCGCTGGAGCTCCGGTGAATGGCATGCCGTGCCGCCGAAACATGGGTCCCCGCTGCTCTCGAAAGGGTGGAACAATCGGCTCACTTTTTTGTTTCCATGCCGACCCGCCCCGATGAGGTGCAGGGCGCGTGGGGCTGTTCAATCCTGATCGATGGTTTTTCGGGCTCACGGGCAGGGATAACAAGAAGCAGCGGGCGCGGCGACGGCCGCGAGGGGTAAAGCAACTTGATCTTCGAAGATGACCAGGAAGGCGATCGCCACCGCAAATCCGTTCACGCTGCCGAACCCGACACCGACGACAGACCCAGATCGAGGACCAGGAAGCGCACGAACTCCCCCGAAATTGGCCATGCCCTCAGGAACGTCTATCAACGCGCGGTCGAGGAAGACATTCCTCCCGAGATGCTCGATCTTCTAGGCAAACTCGGATAAGGCTGCGCCGCAACACGGTCGCACTCGCGTGAGTCAAGACACTCAGGGCTGGTTCTCCTCTCGCTTCGCGCGCCTTTCCACCGGCGTGAAAATGTTCCTGCTGCTGAGCCTGGCGCTGTTCCCGCTCGGCCTCATCGCGATCCTCGCCTCGGTTCAAAGCGCACGGGACAACAGCACAAGCCGTGCCCAGCAGACGCTGGCGAGGCTCGAGATCAAGGCACAGCGGATCAATGCCCTGTTGTCGCGCAGCGCCGGCACGATCCGCGCCGCCAGCGCCGCCATTCAGCTTTCGCCGCTGGATTCGAACGTGTGCGGCATCACCCTCGAAAGGCTGGCCCGGGCGCAGACCGCCAACGGCCGCTATGCCCTCTATGCCCCCGACAACCAAGTGCGCTGCGCGACCCCAGGCTACACGCCGCCGCGGGTCGCTAACCCAGGCAAAGGCCGGTCCCTGATCGAGATCAGCCAAGATGGCGAAAGGCTCCGCTTCGCCCTGTTCGGTGAGCAGGGGACGCTCGAGGGATCCGGCGAATTCGCCCGCGCCAGCCTCGCCCAGCTCACGCTGATCCCAGGCACGAGCGGCAACTTCGATCTCGAGCTGCTGCAGGGAGAGCGCAGGATGCTGCTGCGCGACGGTTATGAGGGCGGCCCGCTGCTCCAGACCGTGACCGGGACCGCGCCAGTCGCCGGCGAACGGCTCCAGCTGCGGATCGAGCTCAGCGCGGTTCCGATCAAGCCGGCCGAAGTGCTGATGATATTGCTGCCTGTCATGATGTGGATCCTGGCGGCGCTGATCGGCTGGGTGATCCTCGACCGGCTGTTGCTGAAACCGCTGGTCGGCATGCAGCGGGCCGTAGCGGCCTATCGCCCCGGCGATCCCCATCTCGACCTCCCACCCGTCTCGTCGCCGGCGAGGGAGATCGGCGAGCTCGGCCAAGCATTCAATCAGGTCACTCAGACGGTGGCGCGCCACGAGGCGGAGCTGGAGGCGGCGATCGCCCGGCAGCGGCGCCTGGTCCGCGAGGTCCATCACCGGGTCAAGAACAACCTCCAGGTGGTCGCTTCGTTGCTCAACCTCCACGCCCGCGGCGTTGCCAACGAGGAAGTGGCCGCCGCCTATGCCTCGATCCAGCGCCGGGTCGATGCGCTCGCGGTGGTGCACCGCAACCATTATGCCGAGCTGGAGGAAAATCGCGGGGTAGCGCTGCGGCCGCTCATCTCCGAACTCGGCGCCAATCTTCGGGCCACCGCTCCAGCCTCGGCCGCCGCGATGGCGATCCGGATCGACATCGAGCCTTTCTATGCAACCCAGGACGTGGCCGTGTCGGTTGCCTTTCTGATCACCGAGGTGGTGGAATATGCGATGTTTTGCGGCGCCCGTTCGGTTAGCATATCGCTGACCGGGACGTCCCGCTCGACCGCGATGCTCGCGCTGGAATCGGACAGCCTGCTCGGCGCGTCCGGCTGCGGCCCCGAGCTTTCCGATCGCTTCGAGCGAATCGTCACCGGGCTGTCGCGGCAACTCCGCTCCAGCCTGGAGCGGGATGGCGAGAGCGGCCGCTACGCGCTGGCGATCACCGTGGTCGACAAAGCCGAGCGGTGAAACCGCCTAGTTTGTTCTGTCATCCCCGCTCGCCGGCTCGTCGGCGTAGGGCGGGCGGCCGACGGCCTTGTCCTGGGCCTCGGCCAGGTCAGCCGGATCCTGGCCGATTTCGGCCGCCACGTCCGTGTTGGGGCGCTCGTCGCGATGAACGCCGTTGGTGTCCGAATGAGGGGTGGTGCTGGGCGGCTTGCTCATAATGACTCCTTTCCTGAGAACCCGCGCCGGGCCGGTCGGTTGCGTTGCCGCTGCTCCGAAGCGCCTTTCTCAGGCAGAGGGAATTTTTTTGGTGCCTCTGGGGAACCCCTGCCCCCCTGGCACGTTCAGCACTTCGGATAGTGACCTTTTGCCCCCCCCGCTCTCGCTATCCATAACATGAGCCCGGACGCGCTAACCTCCCCCCCCGGTAGCGCCTCCGGGCTCAACATTTTTGGGGCTCCCGCCGCGAATCCGATTGCAAATCGCGAGCAGTTGCTGTTGTGACGCTGACGGAACGATGTCGTCGTGACGCTGGTGGAACCAAGCCGGGTCCGAAGGCATTTACCCGTCGACTCGCCCGCCGATGGTAGCGGTGGTCGCTCGTTGAACGTCAGGAGACAGATCATGGTCCGTAAGATTATCGCGGTTATCGCTCTTTCCAGCAGTCTCGTTCTCGCCGCCTGCAATACCGTCGAAGGCGCCGGCAGGGACGTCCAGTCGGCCGGCGAAGCCGTCGAAGACGCGGCCGACTGAGCGCGGTCACGGCTTTCAAGAGAAGGCGCGGCCCTCCCGGGCGGCGCCTTTTCCGCGCCTGGGCCAGGATCGTTTCAGGCTAAGGCGGCCCGAATCTGAATCCGGGTTTCACCATGGTCTAGACGAGATCGTCCGGGATGAACCAATAGGGGCGTGCGAAACGGCGCGCCCGGCCGAGCTGATAGGGCAGGACAAAGCCGCGCCGCTCCTCCGGCTCCGCGGCGCTGTTGCAGCGGGCAACGTCGCGCCAGCCCTCCAGCGTCATCGGCTCGGGCAGCCGGCCGCCGAACAGCTGGCCCCACAGACGCCGCTTGAACCCCGGAATCGCGTCTCCTGGCTCGCTCCACAGGAAGCCGAGCTCGGTGTCCCAGTCGAAGCTCCGGCCGTTGATGTTGGCCGAGGACAGCAGGCAGAGCTGGTCGTCGGCGATCAGCAGCTTGGCATGGATGTGGATCAGGCCTGACCCGAACGCCGTGCCGCGGGTTTCGACGAACTCCTCCTCCCCGCCCGTGATCGGCTCCTGCTTGGCCAGAGTGAACAGGCCGATCCGCTGCGGCCCCGCTCGCCTGAGCAGCCGGCCGAGCGCGCGCGCCTGGAGGTACTCGCCGTGGCGGTGCGCCAAATTCCCCGTCTGGCCCTCGAACGCGATTTCCTCGGGCGTGTTGGCGATCAGGATGATGACTTCGAGCTCCGGATTCGCCCGCAGCGCCTGATCGATCCAGCTTGCCGCCTCGTCCGAGCGGAAGAATTGCGCCTCCACGTAAAGCTGCCGCCGCGCCGCCCCGATCAGCCGCCGGTGCGCCGCCTTGAGCTCGCGGATGCCGTGCCGCGGCCCCAGGGCAAAGGGCGCGCGCGACTTGCGCGAGACCGTGCGGACCAGCTGCACAGTCGCGCCGCCCGCACCGGCCGGGTCTGCGATTCCCTCAAGGTCGACTGGCGAAAGCGGGTCGAGCATCAGCCGGCGGCCGCATCTCCCCGTCCATTCGGCGACGGTGGCCCGGTAGCGGGGCATCTCCCGGTTCCAGAGCCGTGCGAAGTGGCGGGCGGCGTCGGCGGCGACCGGACCCTCCACCAGCGCCGAGATGTCGTGCCAGGTCTGGTCGGCCCGGCGGCGGTGGCGGCGATCGTCCCAACGCCGCTCATCGAGGTCGAGGCCGCCGATGATCGCCTTCTCCCCATCCACGACCACGAACTTTTGGTGGTACGTGGCCGGCCAGAGCCGCGGCGGCGGCGCCGGTTTCCAGCCCTTCGCCTTCTCCTCCGCCCATTCCACATGCGGCCACAGGCCCGGACGCGTATCGAAGCCGCCATCGTCATGATGGTCCCTGTCGAGCAGCTTGCCGACGACTTTGCGGATGCGGCGGCGCAAAAGCAGGCGGAGCAACTGACGCCAGCCCCAGCCAAGCTCGCCCTCATGCTGAACCACGATCAGCTGGAGATGCTCCGGATGCTCATCGCCAAGCTCCTCGACCAAATCCCTGATCCGCCGGTAAGTGCTCCAGGAGCCGGCATGAAGATAGTCCGCCAGCACCGGTTCGAAATCCGCCAGCAGGATTCGGACCTCGACGCCGCGCCGCACGGCATTCCGGATCAGCGCCGCCCAGTCTTCGAGCCCTCGCTCCCGCGCCCGGTCCGACCGCGTCCGGGTGTTGGGGTCGAAGATCCGGAACGAGAGCCACAGCGACCGCCGGGCGTCCAGCACCAGATGCTCGAGCGTGGGAAACATGTCCGCCGCCTCGATCAGCGGCGTCACCCGGCAGCCGTCGCGGGGCGGTGCCGGAAGCGTCCACTCGGCTCCATCCTCAGCCGCAAGCATCGCGTTGCTGCGATCCAGAAAAGGCGGCTCCGCATACATCGCGGCGCGGCGGGGATCGGATTCGGCCACTACAAAAGCTCACTCCCGGCCGTTTCGCGCGCCCGGCGGCGCTCGGTGAACCAGATCGCGATCAGCGACACTTCGTAGAGCAGGATCAGCGGCACGGCGAGCATGAACTGCGACAATACGTCGGGTGGGGTCGCGACTGCCGCGACCACGAACGCGATCAGGACGGCATAGCGCCGACCTCGCTTCAGCTGCTCGCGGGTGACGAGCCCGGCCCGCTCGAGCAACATCAGCAGCACCGGGAGCAGGAACGCGATGCCGAAGGCGAGGATGAAATGCATCACCAGCGACAGATATTCGCCGACCGCCGGCAGCGCCTCCTGCCTGATGCCGCCGAGATCGCCCTGATAACCGAGGAAGAAATGGAAAGCCGTCGGCATCACCACATAATAAGCGAGTGCGCCGCCGAGCAGGAACAGGATTGGCGTCGCCACCAGGAACGGGAGGAAAGCCCGCTTTTCCTTCGCATAGAGGCCGGGCGCCACGAACGCCCAGATCTGGTTGGCGATGATCGGGAAGGCGAGGAAAAAAGCGGCGAAGAACGCCACCCGCACTTCGACGAAGAAGGCCTCGTAAAGCTTGGTGTAGACGAGCCTGCCCTCTCCCGGCGGGAACGCCTTGACGAGCGGCTGGGCCAGGAAGGCAAAGATCCGGTCCGCGAAATAAAAGCATAAGGCGAAGGCAGCGAACAAGGCCGCGAACGACCAGATCAGCCGCCGCCTGAGTTCGATCAGATGGTCCATCAGCGGCGCCCGGGTCTCGTCGATTCCGCTCATGGCAGCGCCCGCCCCTCGTCGTCGGCGCGGCTCGGCGGCATTTCGCCCTCGGCGGGAGCGGCCGGAGGCGCGAGGGCTGGCGCCTCGGGAGCGGCGGAGGGCATTTCGCGCATGATACGCTCATTCTCCGCCTTCCACTTGGCCTCCATCTCCTCGAGCTCGGCCTCGCGCATCATCGTATCGAGCCCGGACCGGAAATGCCGCGCCATGCCGCGGGCGCGCCCCATCCAGTGGCCGACCGTGCGCATCACGCGCGGGAGATCCTTGGGGCCGATCACCACGAGCGCGACCAGCGCCACGATCAGCAGCTCGGTAGGTGCGATATCGAACATTCCGGCGCCCCCGCTCCAGGCCGCTCAGGGTTCGCGCCGCTCCTCGGATTCGCCGGTGCGGCTGCGGTCGGGAGCCGCGTCCGCGCTCCGCTCAGCCTCGAGCCGGCGCGGCGGCGGCGCGGCCGCCTCCTCCTCCTCGGTCATGCCCTTTTTGAAGCTCTTGAGGCCCTTGGCGACGTCGCCCATCATCTCCGAAAACCGGCCCTTGCCGAACAGCAGCAAGATAATGACCCCGACCACGAGCCAGTGCCAAAGGCTGAAACCACCCATATCAACTCTCCATGGCGCGCCGGCCGCGCCTTCGATCTTCCTGTAGCACGATCAGCCTGAAAAAGATGTTGCGGGTTTCAGGCCATGCGCCGGTGCATCGCCGGATACCTAATCGTCCTCGCGCGCGGATTCCAGTTCCAGCTGCTCATCGTCGAATTGATCCATGGCAGCTTCGATCGGGGCGAGCAGCCCGGCGGCCTTGAGGTCGTCGATGCCGGGAAGGTCGCGCCGGCTCTTCAGGCCGAAATGGGCCAGGAAACCTGCGGTGGTGGCGTAGGTCAGCGGCCGACCGGGTACTTCGCGCCGCCCCGCCGGCCGCACCCAGCCCGCCTCCATCAGCACGTCCAAAGTACCCTTCGAGATCTGGACGCCGCGGATCGCCTCGATCTCGGCGCGGCTCACCGGCTCGTGATAGGCGATGATCGCCAGCGTCTCGACTGCGGCGCGGCTCAGCCTGCGCGTCTGGTCGCGCTCACGCCGGAGGATATGGGCGAGGTCGGGTGCGGTCTGGAAGTGCCAGCGCTTGCCGCGCTCGACCAGCTCGACTCCTCGTCCGGCATAATGCTCGGCGAGGATCGCCAGGGCCTCCGCGACGTCGACATCCGGGCCGACCTGCTCAGCGATGTCGGACGCGCTCATCGGCTCCTCCGAAGCGAACAGGGCCGCTTCGACCGCGCGCACATCTTCGCCAACTTCGCTCATGCGGCCACCGGGACAGTTACTTTCACGATGCCACGCCTGAAGACCGACGCCGGCGCCTGAAAGTAACTGTCCCCGCCTCCGCCATCACGCAGCCCTTACGTAGAGCGGTCCGAAGGAAGCCGCCTGGTCGAGTTCCAGCTTGCCTTGGCGGGCAAGCTCGAGCGCGGCGACGAAGCTCGAGGCGAGCGCCGACCTGCGATACTCGGCATCGCGGGTGTCGGGAAGGAAGGAGCGTATTTCGGACCAGTCGAGCCTGGTGCCGAGCAGTCGCTGGACCCTCACCAGCGCTTCTTCGAGCGTCATCACCGGGCGGTGGCCGATTATGTGGACCGCAGGTTCGGTGCGGGCGCGGACTGTGCCGTAGGCGGCGATGAGGTCGTAGAGATCCGCCTGCCATGCCGACTTGCGGATGATGCGCAGCCCCTCGGGCGCGCCGCGCGCGAACACGTCGCGGCCGAGCCGGTCGCGGCCGAGCAGCCGCGCCCCGGCCTCGCGCATCGCGTTAAGGCGCTGCAGCCGGAGCTGCAGACGCATCGCCAGTTCGTCCGGGCTCGGGTCGGCCTCGGCCTCCTTGGGCAGCAGCAGGCAGGATTTGAGGTAGGCCAGCCATGCCGCCATCACCAGATAGTCGGCGGCGATCTCCAGCTTCAGCTTCCTGGCATCGGCGATGAACACAAGATATTGCTCGACCAGCGCCAGGATCGAGATCTTGGCGAGGTCGACCTTCTGGGTCCGCGCCAGCGTCAGCAGCAGGTCGAGCGGCCCCTCCCAGCCGTCCAGATCCAGCGTCAGCCGATCGGCCGCCGCGACGGCGGGCGGCTCGTCGAAATCATCGTCCGCTTCCATGGCGGGAGCTTAGGGGCTGCGGCCGCGCTTGCGAAGCCACTTTCCTGTGCCAGCGAGGCAGTGTGCCGCGAGGCCGGGGGCAACCCTCGAGTGTCCCGTTCCCGCCGTTGGCTTGCTGCCCCGGCTCTCCTATAGGGTCCTCATGGAGCGGCTGGACGGCGGCTCGGCGGTTCCGGAGCGGCTACGCGGCGGCATCGTCGCGCTCGGCAATTTCGACGGATTTCATCGCGGCCACCAGGCAGTGGTCGGCCGCGCCGTCGCGCTTGCCCGCGCCGCCGGCCGCCCCGCGCTGGTCGCCACCTTCGATCCGCACCCGGTGCGCTTCTTCAAACCCGACCTGCCGCCGTTCCGCCTCACCACCCTCGACCAGCGCGAACGGCTGTTTGCCGCGGCGGGAGCGGACGCGATGCTGGTCTTCCGCTTCGACGCCGAGCTCGCCGCCGTCACCGCCGAGGAGTTCGTCGCCGACCGCCTCATCACCCGCGCCGGCGCCGCCGGCGCGGTCACCGGCGAGGATTTCACCTTCGGCAAGGGCCGCGGCGGCAATGTCGAGGTGCTGAAACGGCTCGGCTCGGAATACGGCTTGACGGTCGAGGCGGTGGCGCCAGTGCTGGAGGCGGGCGAGCAGGTCTCCTCGAGCCGCATCCGCGACGCGCTCCAGCAGGGCGACTGCGCCACTGCCGCCCGGCTCCTCACCCGCCCGTTCGCGATCGAGGGCGTCGTGGAGCATGGCGACAAGCGCGGCCGCGCGATCGGCTATCCGACCGCCAATATCGGGCTCGGCAAATATCTTCGGCCCAAATTCGGCATCTACGCCGTCCGCGGCCGGCTCGCCGACGGCCGCAGACTCGAGGGTGCGGCCAATCTCGGCATCCGGCCCAGCTTCGAGCCATCGCGGGAGTTGCTCGAGCCCTATTTTTTCGAGTTCGACGAGGATATCTACGGCCAGATTGTCGAGGTCGAACTCATCTCCTTCATTCGCCCCGAACAGAGGTTCGACACCGTGGCGGCGCTCACCGCCCGCATGGCAGCCGATTGCATCGAGGCGCGCAGGAGGCTGGCGCTGTGACCAAGACGAAATGGGCGCTTCTCGCGCTCGCATTGGCGGCCCTGACGCTGTCGCTCACCAACGCCTCCTGGATCGCGCCCGAGCCCGAAGGCGCGCTGATCCTGGTCGCCCACCGCGGCATCGCCCAGCCGATGGCGTCCGCTCCTGCCGACTCCGAGACCTGCGCGGCCGCTCACATCCGGCCCTCGGATCATATGTTCATCGAGAATACCCTGTTTTCGATTCAGCACGCCGTCCGGCTCGGTGCCGACGCGGTCGAGCTGGACGTGAGCCCGAGCCGGGACGGGCAGATGATGGTGTTCCACGATCTGACGCTCGATTGCCGCACCGACGGCACGGGCAGGCTGCGCGACCGGACGCTGGCCGAGCTCAAAAGGATCGACGTCGGCTACGGCTATACGCCGGACGGCGGCAAGACCTTCCCGCTGCGCGGCCGGGGCGTCGGCGCCATGCCCACGGTCGAAGAGGTCGTGAAGGCTCTGCCGCGCACCCCCCTCATCTTCCACATCAAGAGCCGCGAGCCCGGCGACGCCGATCTGCTGCTGGCCGCGCTTGGCCGTGCCGGGGCAAAAGCCGACGGCCACGGCTTCTACGGCAATCCCCGGGTGATCGCGCGCGTCCGGCAGATCGCCCCCGCCGCATGGGCCTTCACCAAGCAGGCGGCGCGCAACTGCCTGACCGACTATCTGAAGTTCGGCTGGAGCGGCTACATGCCGGCGCGCTGCCGCAACACAACGGTGGTGGTGCCGCTCAATTACCAATGGGCGGTGTGGGGCTGGCCGAACCGCTTCCTCGCCCGCATGACCGCGGCGGGCTCCACCGTGATGCTGGCGGGCGACTATCGCGACGGCGCCGTCGCCGGCCTCGAGCGCCCTGAGCAGCTCGGCGAGGTTCCGCGCGATTTCCGCGGCCGCCTGTGGATCGAGAACATGTACGATGTCGGCCGGGCGCTGAACTAGCCCAGCCCCCCGATGGCGGCGGCTATTCCCATTCCAACCCATCCCCGCTAAGCGGCCCGCGAATGTCCGACGCACCCGATTACAAAGACACGGTCTTTCTCCCCAGGACCGATTTTCCGATGAAAGCCGGGCTCGCGCAGAAGGAGCCGGCGATCCTCGCCCGCTGGGCGGAGACCGGGCTCTACGGGCAGATACGGCGCGCCCGCGCCGGCGCCGAGCGCTTCATCCTCCACGACGGCCCACCCTACGCGAACGGCGACATCCATATCGGCCATGCGATGATGAAGACGATCAAGGACTTCATCCTTCGCTCGCAGTCGCTGATGGGCAGGGACGCACCGTTCATCCCCGGCTGGGACTGCCACGGCCTGCCGATCGAGTGGAAGATCGAGGAGCAGTACCGCAAGAAGAAGCTCGACAAGGACGCGGTGCCGCCGCGCGAGTTCCGCGCCGAATGCCGGGTTTATGCCGAGCATTGGATCGCGGTGCAGTCGGCCCAGTTTCAGCGGCTCGGCATCACCGGCGACTGGGCCGATCCTTACCGGACGATGGACTTCGAATCCGAGGCGATCATCGCCGAGGAATTGCTCAAGTTCGCGATGGCCGGCAAGCTCTACCGCGGCGCCAAGCCGGTCATGTGGTCGCCCGTCGAGAAGACCGCGCTCGCCGAGGCAGAGGTCGAATATGAGGACATCGTCTCGACCCAGATCGACGTGGCCTTCGAGATCGTTGAGAGCCCGATTGCGGAGCTGGTCGGCGTCAAAGCGGCGATCTGGACCACTACGCCGTGGACCATCCCCGTCAATCAGGCAATCGCTTACGGACCCGAGATCGGATACGTGATCATTCTGCATCAAGGGGGCGAGCGCTACCTGCTGGCGGAAGACCTGATCGAGCAGGTTGTAGACCGTGCTCAGCTCGACGAGTCAGTCATTCAGCGACGCGTGAAGGGCTCGGACCTCTTGGGCTCCGTCGCCCGCCATCCGATGCACCATCTCGGCGGCTTCTTCGCCAAGCCGCGGCCGTTCCTGGCCGGCGATTTCGTCACTACCGATGCCGGCACCGGGCTCGTCCACATGGCGCCGGATCATGGCGAGGACGATTTCCTGCTGTGCAAGGCGCACGGCATCGACACCGTCTTCGCGGTCGAGGCGGACGGCAAGTACCGACAGGATTGGGAGTGGCTCGGCGGCCAGGGCTCGGTGATCAACGCCAAGTTCAACGCGCCCGACGGGCCGATCTGCTCGAATCTGCGCGAGGCGGGCGCGCTGCTCGCCGCCAGCGCCGACTTCAGGCACAGCTACCCGCACAGCTGGCGCTCCAAGGCCAAGGTCATCTTCCGCGCCACCCCGCAATGGTTCATCCCGATGGACCAAAACCCCTCTCCCTCAAGGGGAGAGGGACAGGCGAGCGAAGCTCGCCAGGGTGAGGGCACGGCAGGCGACGAGCAGGCCCTCACCCTCCCACCCGGCTCGGCCGGGCGGGCCCCTCCCTCTCCCCTCCAGGGAGAGGGGCTCAGGGCCACCGCCCTGCGGGCGATCGAGGATACGCGCTGGGTGCCCGCCCGCGCCAAGAACCGCATCCGCGCCATGGTCGAGGGGCGCCCGGACTGGGTGATCAGCCGCCAGCGCGCGTGGGGGGTGCCGATCGCGCTCTACGTCCACCGCAGGACCGGCGACTATCTCAAGGACGAGGCGGTCAACGCCCGCATCCTCGCCGCGTTCGAGGCGGGCGGCGCCGACGCCTGGTTCGGGGCCGACCACCAGGCGCTGCTCGGCAACGACCACGATCTGGCCGACTGGGAGCCGGTCAGCGACATCCTCGACGTGTGGTTCGATTCGGGATCGACCCACGCATTCGTGATCGAGAAGCGCTACGGCGAGGGCGTCCGCGCCGACCTCTATTGCGAGGGATCGGACCAGCATCGCGGCTGGTTCCAGTCGTCGCTGCTCGAAAGCTGCGGCACCCGCGGCGTCGCCCCGTTCAAATCGGTGCTGACCCACGGCTTCACGCTCGACGCCGCCGGCCGCAAGATGTCAAAATCGATCGGCAACGTCGTCGACCCGCTGAAGATCATCGAGGAATCGGGCGCCGACATCCTCCGCCTGTGGGTCGCTGCGACCGACTATTTCGAGGACGTCCGGATCGGCAAAGAGATCCTCGCCGGCACCTCCGACGCCTACCGCAAGCTTCGCAACACCTTCCGCTACCTGCTCGGCGCGCTCGGCGACTATGGCGAGCACGAACGCCTTGCGGCCGCCGAAATGCCCGAGCTGGAGCGCTGGGTGCTCCACCGTCTCGCCATGCTCGACGAAGAGCTGCGCGCCGCGGCCCAAGATTTCGAGTTCAACCGCTACACGCGGCTCCTCACCAGCTTCGCCAATGACGACCTGTCCGCCTTCTTCTTCGATATCCGGAAGGACAGCCTTTATTGCGATGCACCGGCCGCGCCGAAGCGCCGCGCCTACCGCACCGTGCTTGACATCGTCTTCCAAGCCCTCGTCCGGTGGGTCTCGCCCATCCTCTGCTTCACCGCCGAAGAGGTGTGGACCAGCCGCTATCCCAATGGCGGGTCCATCCACCTCGAGACCTGGCCGGAAATCGACCCCGGCTGGCGCGACCCGGCGCTCGGTGAGAAATGGGAGTTGCTGCGCGCGCTCCGCACCCGCGTCACCGAGGCGATCGAGCCGATGCGCCGGGACAAGATCATCGGGTCGAGCCTCGAGGCCGCCGTCGCGCTGCAGCTGGCCGAACCGGATCTGCTGGCCGCGGTCGGCTCGGTCGAGTTCGCCGAGATCTGCATCGTTTCGGAACTCACCGCTGCCGGCGGCGAGCACGACATGGTTGCGGTTTCGCGCACTCAGAGGGAAAAGTGCGGCCGGTGCTGGCGCTGTCTTCCGGAAGTCCGGGAAGACGGTGCGCTGTGCGCCCGCTGCGAGGAAGTTGTGAATGGCTGAGCCGACGGAAACGACCTTCGACCCGAACCAGGCCGAACAACCCGCCGGAGCGTCACCGTCTGCCGCCAAGGCGAAGCGGGCGGGCCGCGGCGCCTATCGCAGCCTCGGCTTCGCCGTCGCCGGGCTGGTGTTCGTCTTCGACCAGCTCACCAAATATGTCGTCACCTATCCGCTCGACCTCAGGAACCAGCCTGACAAGGAAATGCACCTGCTCGATTTCTTCGGCTTGCGCTGGGTCGAGAATTACGGCGTCTCGATGGGTTTCCTCACCGCCAATTCGGCAAAGGGGCGCTGGCTGCTGGTGGCGCTGACCGCCGCCATCTCGATCGGAGTGACTTTGTGGCTGTGGCGCGAGAAGCGGCGCGACGACACGATCGCGCTCGCCTTCGTGCTCGGCGGCGCGCTCGGCAACATCGTCGACCGCGTCCGCTACGGCTTCGTGCTCGACTTCGCCGACCTTCATTTCGGCGAGTGGCGGCCTTTTTTGATCTTCAATGTCGCCGACGCTGCCATTACCATCGGCGTCCTGCTATTGCTGTTCCGGGCGCTGTTGACGCGCGACGGAAAAGCGCCTCGGAAGGAAGCCTGACATGCGTTACCTGAAGCCCATCCTCGCCGCGGCCGGCGCGTCGCTGCTGCTCGCCGCCTGCGGGAACAGCGGCCTGTTCGGTTCGCGCGACCGCCCCGACGAGTTCGCCGTCGCGCGCGCCGCCCCGCTGGTCGTGCCGCCCGACTTCACGCTGGTGCCGCCCGCTCCGGGCACGGTCAGCCCCGGCGGGGCCGACAGCCGCACCCAGGCGGTCGAAGCCCTGTTCGGCGGCCCCGCCCCGCGCAGCGCGGCCGAGACCCAGGTGCTCGAGCAGACCGAAAGCGACCGGGCCGCGCCCGGCGCCCGCTCGGTGGCCGGCGACCCCGAAACCAATGTCGTCGACAAGGGCGCCACCACCCAGACCATCCTTGCCGTGCCGGAAGGCGACGGCCAGGAAGCCAGCGTCCAGACGCCGCAATAAGCGCCGCGACGCCCGGTCCAGCGAGCCGGCGCCGCATTAGCCGTTCGTTAGCGCCCGCGCGAATAGGGTTGCGGCCATGACCCATCAGCCCGTCCCGCGCTTCATGCCGTCGGCGAGCGGCGCCGGCCCCCGCCTCGCGCAGCTCCGCCAGGTGCTGCGACTGGTCGAGCAGATCGCCGGCGTCGAGCGCGAGCGCGATGCGGACCTCGACCAGGGCGCCCGCGTCGGCAGCGCCTACGCGGACGCGCTGCCGATCGTCCAGCGCCGCTTCGACGCGCTCGCCGCCGAG
>DASZDE010000165.1:0-30150 GCA_035942355.1 Allosphingosinicella sp.
GAGATAGGATGTCGGGTGGACGAAGAAGAGCGAAGCCATGGGCCGGGCGGGCGGGGCCAAACCGCGCGGCGTCCACAGCGCCGGATTGTCGGGAAGGTCGGGGCGCGCGATCCACCAGTCGGCATCGGCATAAGCGGGGCCGGACGGCGCCGGACCGGGCGGCGCCTCGAACGCAGCCGAAGGCACGAAATAGGCCTCCATCAGCTGGCGCTGGAAAATTCGGTAGCCGAGCGCAGCGATCAGGACGAGGACGATCAGCGCTGCCACTACCCACAAAAAACGCCGCGCCACTAATCCGCTCTCCGAAGTTCGCGGCTTCCAACAGCAAGCCGACCAATCTTTCAAGCCGGGATTCAGGGCGGACAGACCGGATCAGCTTGAACGCAATGCCGCCAATATTGCATCGCGCCAGCGGGTGCCGCCGGCGGCGTCATATTCAAGGTAGAGGTCAGGTTCGACCAGCTCGAGCTCCATCAGCACCGGCCGGCCGTCGAGGCCGCGCACCAGGTCGATTCGGGCGTAGAGCAGCTCCTCCTCGACCGCGGCCAGGATCGCCTCGGCCGCCGCCAGTTCGTCCGCGGCCGGCTCGTGTCTCGAGATGATGCCGTCATATTCGGGCTGGACGCGGAAGTCGCCAGGCTGCGGCCGCTTCCTGATCGCATGGCTGAAGCGGCGGCCGAGCCAGACCAGCGAAATCTCGCCGCCCTCCACAATGTCCGGCAGGAACGGCTGGATCATGGCCGGCCCCGCAGGCCCACCGTCGAGCGACCCTCCCGGAGTCCAGCGGATCGTCTGCCAAGCGCTGGCGGACACCTGGGGCTTGACGACCAGCCGGTCGGTGTTGAACTCGGCGGCGGCTGCGGCGAGTGCCGGCACCGTCAGCCGCTCCGCAAAATGGGTCGGCACCACTGGCGCGCCCAGCTTGGCGAGCCGGCTCAGGTACAGCTTGTCGGCGTTCCAGCGGAGCACCGACGCCGGATTGCGCAGCTTGACCTGGCCCTCTTCCCAAACGGCGATCCGGTCGTGCCATTGCCGCCGGGCACGATGGTAGCCCCACACCAGCAACGGCAGGACCAGATCGAACGAGCGGAGATCTTGGGATGCGGTCCAGCTCACCGGCTCCACTGCCACTCCGGTGCGGATCAAGGGGGCAACCAGCCGAGCGAGAACCTCGCGCCAGCGGCTGCGATACCCTTCGTCGGCAGGGTCGGGCGTGAGGATGGCGAGCCGGTGCACGGCGCCCGTTAGCCCCCGCCGCAGCGCGGCGCCAGCACCCCGATCCGCCTTGCCCTCGCGGGACACCCTGCTATAGACCCGCGCGACCGGCGGCCCGGCGGGCGTGGCGGAACTGGTAGACGCGCCAGGTTTAGGTCCTGGTATCGAAAGATGTGGGGGTTCGAGCCCCTCCGCCCGCACCAGCTTCGCCGACCAAGCCCGCAATGCCGCTCAAGACATCCTGAAACGAAGGTTTGGCTTCCACCATGCAGACTGTCGAGACGTTGAACGAAGGCCTCAAGCGCGCCTTCAGGATAACCATTCCGGCCAAGGACATAAACGATCGCGTCGACGGCGAGCTGAAGCGGGTCGCGCCGCAGATCCGCATGCCCGGCTTTCGCCCCGGCAAGGTGCCCGCCAATCTCGTCCGCAAGATGCACGGGCCGGCGCTCCAGCAGCAGGCGCTCGAGACCGCTATTCAGGAGAGCGTCCAGAAGTTGATGAGCGACAACAAGCTCAGGCCCGCCATGCAGCCGTCGGTCGAGCTCGAAGAGAGCGGCGACGGCAAGGACGCCGTCGTCAAGGTGGAGCTGGAGACGCTGCCCGAAGTGCCGGAGGCCAAGATCGACGGGCTGAAGCTCGAGCGCCTCAGGGTCGAGGCAGACGAGGCCGCGGTCGATCAGGCGCTGGAGAGGCTGGTGCAGGGCCAGAAGAGCTTCGATCCGGCACCGGCCGATTATGCCGCCAAGCCCGGCGACCTTGTCGTGATGGATTATGAAGGCAAGGTCGGCGGCGAACCGTTCGAGGGCGGCAAGGGCGAGGGCATGTCGATCGAGATCGGCTCGGGCCGCCTGATCCCGGGCTTCGAGGACCAGTTGGTCGGCGCCAAAGCCAATGAGCAGCGGACGCTCAACGTCACCTTCCCCGAAGATTACAACGTCGATTACCTGAAAGGGAAGAAGGCGACCTTCGAGGTCACCATCAACGAGGTGCAGAAGCCGCGCGACGCCAAGCCCGACGATGCGTTCGCCAAGTCGATGGGGCTGGAGAGCCTCGAGCAATTGCGCGGACTGCTCAAGGGTCAGGTCGAACAGGAACTCAACGGCCTCACCCGCACCCACATGAAGCGCCAGCTGCTTGATCAGCTCGCGGCCGCCCATGATTTCCCGGTGCCGCCGTCGATGGTGGAGGCCGAATTCAACCAGATCTGGCAGCAGCTCGAGCATGAGGCGAGCCAGGAGACCGACCCGAAAGCGGCCCGCGCCGAGATGGAGAGCGAGCGCGACGAGTATCGCGCCATCGCCGAGCGCCGCGTCCGGCTCGGCCTGCTGCTGTCCGAGATCGGCCAGAAAAACGGGGTCGAGGTCAGCAGCCAGGAGATGAACCAGCTGATCATGCAGGCCGCGCAGCAATATCGCCCGGCCGATCGCGAGAAGTTCGTCCAATATGTCCGCCAGGAGCCGATGGCGGGAGCGCAGCTGCGCGCGCCTCTGTTCGAGGACAAGGTCGTCGACTTCCTGTTCGCGAGGGCCGAGATCACCGAGCGGACCGTGACGCGGGGCGAGCTCGAGCATGAGATCGAAGCCGAGCAAGGCCACGTCCACGGCCCCGATTGCGGCCATGATCATGGCGAGCCGGAGCCGAAGGCGAAGCGGACGGGCGCCAAGAAAAAGCAGGCCGCCAAAGCCGAGCCGGCCGCGGAAGCGCAGGCGGAGACGAAGCCGGCAAAGAAGGCGAAGGCGAAGAAGTCAGGTGCCGAGGAGCCGAACGACAAAGCTGAACCTGTGAGGAAAGCTCCGGCCAAGAAGGCTGCGGCGAACAACGATTAATGGACTCGATCCTCCCTCGGATTTGGGGGGATCTCTACTCGCCACTCCGGCGAAAGCGGAAGCCGTGCGTTGGAAAGGGAGAAGCGGGATCCCCGCTTCCGCGGGGATGACGGTGGCAGGCTTGGGGGAGCGTGATGCAATATGATGGGCTCCGCGTCGCGGTGCTGCTGCCCTGCTACAATGAGGAGGCGGCGATCGGCCAGACCGTCGCCGGCTTCCGGGCGGCCCTGCCGGACGCGGCCGTCTACGTCTACGACAATAACAGCTCCGACCGGACCTGCGAGGTCGCCGCGGCGGCGGGTGCGATCGTCCGGGCCGAGCGGATGCAGGGCAAGGGCCATGTCGTGCGCCGCATGTTCGCCGACGTCGAGGCCGACGTTTACGTGATGGCCGACGGCGATGCGACCTATGATGCGTCCGCCGCGCCCGAGCTGGTGCAGCGGCTGCTCGACGAGCGGCTCGATATGGTGGTCGGCGCGCGCAAGTCCGAGGTGGACGACGCCTACCGCCGCGGCCACCGGCTCGGCAACCGGCTGTTCAACGCGCTGCTCGCCCGCCTGTTCGGGCGCACCTTCAGCGACATCTTCTCCGGCTACCGGGTGTTCTCGCGCCGCTTCGTCAAATCCTTCCCGGCCCTTTCCCGCGGCTTCGAGACGGAAACCGAGATTTCCGTCCACGCGCTCGAGCTGGCGGTTCCGGTCGGCGAAGTGATCACCGCCTACGGCGCCCGCCCGGAGGGCTCCGCCTCGAAGCTGTCCACCTGGCGCGACGGCTGGCGGATCATGCGCACTTTGCTCCATCTGTTCCGGATCGAGCGGCCGGTCCTGTTCTACGGCGGCTTCGCGGCCTTCCTCGCCGCGCTCGCCGTGGTGCTCGCCGTGCCGCTGGTGATCACCTATGCGGAGACCGGCCTGGTCCCGCGCTTCCCGACCGCGATCCTGGTCACTGGCCTGATGATCGTCTCGGTGATCAGCTTCGCCGTCGGCCTGATCCTCGACACCGTGGTGCGCGGCCGCCGCGAGATAAGACGGCTCCATTATCTGGCGCTGCCCGGGGTGGATGCGCATCGAGGTCTGGCGGGATGAGCGGGCAGAGTGCAAGACGTGACTGCGGCCGCGGCGGAGGAGATGAGACATGCGCGTGATGGTGCTGGTGAAGGCGACCGAGGACAGCGAAGCCGGCGTGATGCCCTCGACCGAACTGCTCGCCGCGATGGGCAAGTTTAACGAGGAGTTGGCCGAGGCCGGAATCATGCTGGCCGGCGAGGGCCTGCATCCCTCATCGAAGGGGAAGCGGGTGGCCTTCGACGGCGCGGACCGCACCGTCAGCGACGGCCCGTTCGGGGCGACGGGCGAGCTGGTCGCGGGCTTCTGGTTGTGGGAGGTCGAGGATATGGAAGAGGCGGTCGCCTGGGTGAAACGCTGTCCCAACCCGATGCCCGGCCCAAGCGAGATCGAGATCCGGCCGGTGTTCGAGGCGGCGGATTTCGGCGACGCGCTGACGCCGGAGCTCGCCCAACAGGAGGATCGGATCCGCGACAGGGTTGGCGGCCGCTGAGCCCAGCCGTGCCGGAGCCCCGCGGAGTCGCTTCAGCCTAGGGGTAGCCTTGCGCCGTGAGGATTGAACATCGGCGCGGCGTTGTCTCCCGCCTGTTCAACCTGGCGCGCAATCTCGGCCTTATAACGGGGGCATTGGCGATGGGGCCGTGTTCGCGGGTGCATCGGCGGCGGACATTGTGGCGGCGCCTCCCGAGGCGGTCGCCGCCGGCATGCGCGCCACGTTCGCCGCCGCAGCGGTCTTGATGCTCCTCGCGATCACCGTCGCCTGGCGCGCCGGCAGAAAGCGGTTCGGGGGCGCTGCGACTTATGCTAGGGCCGCATCCGTCTGGGTGGGGGATCCGGCCGCATGAAGCTGACGCTGAAAATCCTTGGCGGGCTGGTCGCGCTCGTCGTGCTGTTGCTGGCGGCCTTGGCCATCTATCTGTTCGCCACCGCGCTCGAGCCATCGAGGCCGGTGGGCTTCCAGCAGGTCACGGCGGCCGACCCGGGCCACCCGCCGATCGCGGTCAACATCTGGTATCCCACCGACGCCAAACCCGGCTTCGTCCTGCTGGGTTCGACCGGCCAGCGGGTCGCCACCGGCGGGCCGGTGACCGGAACGGGCCTGAAGCTGGTAGTGATTTCCCACGGCACCGGCGGCGGGTCGATGAGCCATGCCGATACCGCGCTGGCGCTGGCGGAGGCGGGCTTCGTGGTGGCCGCGCCGACCCATAGCGGCGACAATTTCCAAGAGGATCATGCGGTCGGCACGCCGGCTTGGCTGGTCGACCGCTCCCGCCACGTCAGCCGGGTGATCGACTATATGACTGGCGCCTGGGCCGATCGCGGCCGTGTCGACGGCCGGCGGGTGGGCGTGTTCGGCTTCTCGGCCGGGGCGACGACCGCGCTGATCGCGATCGGGGGCAAGCCCGATCTCGGCCGCGTCGCCACGCACTGCGCGGAGCGCCCGGAATTTGCGTGTCAGCTCGTCAAGCCGGGCAAGCCGCTGGCCAACCCGCCGCCGCCGGGTTGGCCGCACGACCGCCGGATTGCCGCCGCGGTGGTCGCCGCGCCGGGGCTGGGTTTCACCTTCGCGCCTGCGGGGCTGGCGGCGGTCACCGCGCCGGTGCAGCTGTGGACCGGCGCCGAGGACCGGATCGTGCCGCGGGCGACCAACGCCGATGCCGTGAGGCGGCTGCTGCCGGCCCCGCCCGAACTGCACGACGTAGCCGGGGCCACCCACTTCTCGTTCCTGATGCCGTGCGGTCTGCTCGGCCCGCCGGCACTCTGCAAGGATGGGGCCGACTTCGACCGCGCCGCCTTCCACCGCGACTTCAACCGGTCCGTGGTCGGCTTCTTCAAGAGCCATCTCGCCGCCCGTTGAGCGGCCGCCGCGATTCGTGCTGCCGAGGCCGGGAGTGCCCCCGGGTTAGGCGCACGCCCGTTCCCTTGCCGCTCCATCTGGGCTATGGGCCATGGCTAACGGATTGACCTTTCCGCTTTTTTCGGGAGACTCTCATGGCGGTGTATGAGGGCGGCCCTGGCGCCGACAGCCATTTCGGTACCGATCAGGCCGACACCATCCGCGGCGGCGACGGCAACGACGCACTGACCGGCGGCGGCGGCGACGACCTGATCGACGGCGAGGGCGGCGATGATATTATCGACGGCGATGACGGCACCAACGACCTGAGGGGCGGCGCCGGCAACGACCTAATCGCCAGCTCCGGGCTCTACGACGCGATCGACGGCGGCGACGGCCAAGACATTGTCTATTTGCGCGGCGTGATCGGCGGCGCCGTCGCCGGCGGCGCCGGCCATGACAGCCTTATTTTCCGTACCGCCCGATTCGACGGCGGCTCTGGCGCGGCGAGCTGGGGGGGGCTGGAATCGGTTCGGGGAAATCTGCTCGGCACCGATGGCGACGACGTGCTGGATCTGAGCGGGCTCGTCCTCGAGACGTTAAACCCGAACTTCACGATCGAGATCAAAGGCGGCGCCGGCGCCGACCTCATCACCGGCAGCCAGGGGCCGCGACATTTGATCCGCGGCGGCGAAGGCGACGACGAGATCCACGGCGGAAGCCGGGGCGACACGGTCTATGGCGATGCCGGCAATGACCTCCTCACCACGTCCGAGCCGGGCCGACAGGCCCGCCGGACGACCCTGTTCGGCGGCGCCGGGGACGACATTCTCCGCGAGATCGGCAGCGGCAGCGGCGCGTTTTACGGCGGCCCCGGCAACGATCTTCTCGTCGGAGCCCTGAATACGCAATTCATGGCCGGCGGCACCGGCAACGATCGGCTCCACGGCGGCGGCGGCGGCGACGAGATGCTGGGCGGCATCGGCCGCGACAAATTGTTCGGCGAGGACGGCGACGATTCGCTGACCGTGATCGAGGACGGCACCGGCGACAGCGACCTGCTGCGTGGCGGGGGCGGGAACGACGCGATCAGCGGCGGCGATGGCGACCGGCTTGACGGCGGCGCCGATTTCGACCGTCTCAGCCTTGACCTGAGCTCGGCACCGTCGGGCGTGGCAATCGACTTTGCGGGCTTGGCCGACGACGACAACCTTGTCCTCGGCGGCGGCTCGATCACAGGGTTCGAGGCGACCGGGACCGTGATCGGCAGCCAATTTGCCGATCGGCTCACTTTGGGCGCAAGCGCCATGGAGGTCCTTGCCGGCGCCGGCAACGACCGTGTCGTCGGCGGCGAGGGCAGGGAGATATTGTCTGGCGAGCAGGGCAACGACAGGCTGTTCGGCAACGGCGGCAGCGACACCCTGCAGGGCGGCGACGGCCGTGACGCTTTGGAGGGCGGTGTGGGTAACGACGTCATCGAGGGCGGCGATGGCGCTGACGCGCTGCAGGGCGATGACGATAACGACAATCTATCGGGCGGCCTCGGCGCGGACACGGTCGACGGCGGCGAGGGCTTCGACACCTTGCATGGCGGGGAGGGCGACGACCGCCTGACCGGTGGCGGCGGCGACGACCGCCTGGGATCCGACAACGAAGAGCGCGCCGAGCACGGCGACGATCATCTGGCCGGCGGGGAGGGCAACGACCACATCCTCGGGGGTCCCGGCAACGACGTGCTGCTCGGCGGATCGGGAACCAACACGCTGTCCGGCGGCGACGGCGACGACATGCTCCATTCGCAAAATTACGCTATTTTCTCATCCCGCCCCGATAGTCTCAGCGGCGGCGAGGGCGAGGATACGCTGTCGTTCGCGAGTATGGCCGAAGCCGTGGGCTTTGGGCTTGCGGGCACCTCGATCGAGCATGTGATCGGCAGCAGATTTGGCGACGATATCGCGGGCGACGGCGCCGACAACCGCCTGAGCGGCGGCAACGGCTCGGACACGCTCGCCGGCCGCGGCGGCAACGATTGGCTGGTGGGCGGCGGCGGTGGCGACGGGATGACGGGAGGCGCCGGCGACGATGTCTATTCCGTCAATTCTACGGCCGACAGGGTGGGCGAGAAGGCTGCGGAGGGATACGATGTCGTGATCTCGTCCGTAAGCTATATCCTCGCTGACGAGCTCGAGCAGCTCAATCTCGACGGACGCGCGAGCCTCGGCCAGGGCAATGACACCGACAACCTTCTGATCGGCAGCGACCGTGGCGTGAGCCTCTACGGCCTGGGCGGCCGCGACGAGCTGCGCGGCGGTGCCGGCGACGACCGCCTGAGCGGCGGCCAGGCCAAGGACCTGCTGACCGGCGGTGGGGGCGCCGACCGCTTCCTGTTCGACGACGGCGACACCGCGGCCGGGCGCGCAGGGGCCGACGCGATCGCGGATTTCAGCGGCGCCGACGGCGACCGCATCGACCTGCGCGCGGTCGATGCCGACTTGGCCTCGCCCGCCATGGACCAGGAATTCAGCTTCATCGGCACCGACGCCTTTTCCGGGCGGGCCGGCGAACTGCGCTACGACCGGGTCGGGGGCGCGGCCTATGTCTATGGCGACACCGACGGCGATGCCGTCGCCGACCTCGTCATCCGCGTTGCCGGCGCCGAAGCGCTGCAGGCGAGCGACTTCGTGCTGTAGAGCCGCCGCGGTTGGCCTCGATCCGTCGGTCAGGCTGTCCGGCGTCAGCCGCCGGGCAGTGCCAGGCCGAGGCCGAAGGACCCTAACCATCAGCCGGTGGACCGGGACGCCGTGCACCACCGCCACGCCGCCGCCGATATTCCCGGCCGCAGCAAGAGCGGCCTCGTGCCAGCCGGCCCCCGTCATTTATCGCCCGAGCGGCCGCGATTGCCCATTCGGAGGAGTGTAACACGGGCGCAACGATCCATGATAAATGATGCTTGGAGGACACATTGTGCTTTCGCGGCCCCGCATCTCGTAGTTTACTCCTGCCGGGGCTGACCGCGAATGGCCGCGGCGCTGCGAGGGAGTGGGCAAACATGTCACAGGCTTGGAAGCGCGTGTGTTTCGCGGGGGCATCTTTGGGAGTAGTCGCAGGGTTGATGTCCGCGCCGTCGGTCGCGCTCGCCCAGGACACGATTCCGCCCGCCGACGCGCTCGATAATGACGCCACTGCCGCCGACGAGGAGGATAGCGACGCGATCGTCATCACCGGCTCGCGCATCCGCAAGAACCCGCTCGACCAAGACGCGCCGGTGGTGTTCGTCGACCGCGACGACATCGACCGCACCGGCCTGGTCTCGACCGCCGAAGTGCTGCAGCGATTGCCGAGCTCCGGCGGCGCGCTCAACAGCCGGTTCAACAATAGCGGCAATTTCGGCAACCCGCCCGACGGCGGCGGCGTCGGCGCCGGCGCCGCCGAGGTCGACCTCCGATATCTCGGCTCCAAGCGGGTGCTGGTGCTGGTTGACGGCCTCCGGTTCGTCAACGGCGCGTCGGCCAGCGGCGTGCCCGGCTCGACCGACCTCAATGCGATTCCCGAAAGCATGATCGAACGGATCGAGGTGCTCCAGGACGGCGCGTCGGCGATTTACGGTTCGGACGCGATTGCGGGCGTGGTCAACATCATCACCAAGAAGAGCCAGGACGGCCTGCTCGCCTCGGCGCAGCTTGGCGTATTCGACGAAGGCGACGGCTTCACCCAGAATTACCAGCTGAGCTACGGCCTCGGCAGCGAGGAAAGCGGCACCCAGGTCGTGATCGGCGGCAATTACGTGAAGCAGGAGCCGGTGAGCTCGGCCGACCGCGACATCTCGCTGTTCCCGACGCCTGGCGCGACCGAATGCGACACCTCGTGCAGCTCGGGCACGCCGCTCGGCCGGTTCATCGTGCTTGGCCAGGATCTCACCCTGAAAGGGCCGGTGCTGGTCGGCCGGCCGCGCTTCGACCCGACCGATCCGACCGGCCCCGGCAGCGACTTCAAGGCGTTCACCACCGCGGACCGGTTCAACTTCGCGCCCTTCAACTTCATCTCGACTCCGGTCGAGCGTTATGGGGCGTTCATCAACGTCGAGCAGCGTCTGACCGAGACCATCGACCTGTCGGTGAAGGCGGTCTACAACCGCCGCAACTCGAAGAACCAGGCGGCGCCGCTGCCGTTGTTCGTCGGGCCTGACGCCGGCAACGGCAATTTGCTCGACCGCATTTCGATCGACGCCAGCAACCCGTTCAACCCATTCGGCGTCACCCTCGATTCGGGCTTCAACCTTGACGGCACGCCGAACGGCAATACCGCCAATTACGCGTTCATCGGCCGCCGCTTCGTCGAGAACGGCCCGCGCCGCTACAACCAGCAGGTCGACACTTATTATCTGACTGCCACGCTCGACGGCTCATTCGAGGTCGGCGGCAACGAATGGTATTGGGACATTAACGGCGTCTACGGGCGCAACAAGGCGGAGCAGACCGTGCTCGGCAACGTCCATGCCGGCAATCTTGCGCGGGCGCTGGGCCCGCTCGCCGACTGCACCGGCGCCTGCGTGCCCTTCAACATCTTCGGCGGCCAGGGCTCGATCACCCCGGCGATGATCGACTATGTCACCTTCACCCAGCGGGACAGCAGCCAGCAGCGGCTGTGGGACTTCAGCGCCAACCTCAGCGGCGAGCTGTTCCAGCTTCCCGGCGGCCCCGCCGGCTTCGCGATCGGCGTCGAGCATCGCGACCAGGAAGGCCAGTTCGATCCCGACCCGACTGTTGCCGCGGGCTTGGGATCGGACATCCCGGCGCTGCCGACCAGCGGCGGCTTCGACGTCGACGAGGCTTTCGTCGAGCTGCGGCTGCCGCTGCTCCGCGACACGCCCTTCTTCCATCGCCTCGAGCTGTCCGGCGCTGCGCGTTATTCGGACTATTCCACGTCCGGGTCGACGACGACCTTCAAGGGCGGCGTCAACTGGCAGCCGATCGAGGATTTGCTGTTCCGCGGCAGCTGGGCCGAGGGCTTCCGCGCCCCGAGCATCGGCGAGCTGTTCGGAACCCCCTCGCGCTTCGACCAGGAGATCATCGACCCTTGCTCGGCGGTGGGCGGGGAGATCCCGGCTGCGGTTCGGGCGAACTGCATCGCCGCCGGCGTGCCGGCGGACGGCAGCTACGTCCAGACCAATCCGCAACTGCCGGTGGTGACCGGCGGCAATGAGGATCTCACTCCCGAGACCTCGGAAAGCTGGGTGTTCGGAGCCGTCTACAGCCCATCCTTCATCCCGCGGCTGTCGCTCGAGGCCAACTATTTCGACATCCAGGTGGACGGCGCGATCCAGGCGATCGACGCCGAGGTGCTGCTCGGGCGCTGCGCGGGCACTGGCGATCCGCTCAGCTGCGCGGCGATCAGCCGCACCGCGACCGGCGCCATCTCCCAAATCCGGGGGCTGTTGCAGAACATCGCCAGCATCGAGACCAACGGCATCGACTTCACGCTCAACTACCGCACGCCCGAGACCGGGATCGGCCGGTTCGGCCTGTTCTGGACCAACAGCTTCCTGTTCAACTACACGGTGACCGTGCCATCGACCGAGGGGGTCACCGAGATCGAACGCGAGGGCACGGAGCAAGGCAGCCCCGACCAGGCCTTCCCCAAATACAAGTCCACCGCCACCATCGACTGGGATTATGAGAGCTTCGGCGCGTCCGTCACCGGCCGCTACATCAGCGGCGTCGAGGAAGCGGACGGCAACAAGATGGGCAACCGGCTCTATATCGACACCCAGCTGCGCTGGGACGTCGACGCCCTCGATGGCAATTTCGGCTTCGCGGTGGGCGTCAACAATCTGTTCAATTCCGATCCGCCCGATTGCTTCACCTGCGGGCTCAACAATTTCGATCCCACCACCTATGACGTACCGGGCCGCTTCTTCTACGCGCGGGCCACCTACCGGATGTAGCGGCGGCACGGGATGGGGGCGGCCGGGCACGGCCGGTCGCCCCATCCTGCCCGTCGAGGCACTCCGACGGGGCTTGAACAAGCGCGGCTTTGCTCCGATGTTCGCTGTCTCAGACCACCGACAGGACCCCCAGCGCATCATGGACCACCAAGACATCGCCGCCGGCCTCGTGCCCATCGTCATCGAGCAGTCGAACCGCGGCGAGCGCAGCTTCGACATCTATTCGCGGCTGCTCAGGGAGCGGATCGTGTTCATCACCGGCGCGGTCGAGGACCATATGGCGACTTTGGTCACCGCGCAGCTGCTCTATCTCGAATCGGAGAATCCGAAGAAGGATATCTTCATGTACATCAACTCGCCCGGCGGGGTGGTGACGGCGGGCATGGCGATTCACGACACGATGCAATATATCCGGCCGCGGGTGGGGACGGTGTGCATCGGCCAGGCCGCTTCGATGGGTGCCTTCCTGCTGTGCGCCGGCGAGACCGGCATGCGGGTAGCGCTCACCAATGCCCGAATCATGATCCACCAGCCGTCCGGCGGCGCCCAGGGCATGGCTTCGGACATCGAGATCCAGGCGAGGGAGATATTGCGGATCCGGCACCGGATGAACGAGCTGATGGCGAAATATACCGGCCAGCCGATCGAGGAGATCGAGCGGGCGGTGGAACGCGACAAATTCTTCGGCGCCGACGAGGCCAAGGCATTCGGCCTGGTCGACGAGGTTTTCGACAAACGGCCTGCGGCGGCCGACGAGGATGCGGCCAAAAACGCAGCTTAACGTTTAGGCCATTGTGATCGTGGTAAGAAGCGATCAGGATGGCGGCACCGACAGGCGGGCATGGCGCTCTAAGGACGAAGAATGACTAAATTGAGCGGCGGCGATTCGAAGAGCACCCTCTACTGCTCGTTCTGCGGCAAGTCGCAGCACGAGGTGAGGAAGCTGATCGCGGGCCCCACCGTGTTCATCTGCGACGAATGCGTCGAGCTGTGCAACGACATCATCCGGGAGGAGACCAAGTCGGCGCTGGTGAAGACCCGCGACGGCGTCCCGACGCCGGGCGAGATCTGCAAGGTGCTGGACGACTATGTGATCGGGCAGCAGCATGCCAAGCGCGTGCTCTCAGTGGCCGTCCACAATCATTACAAGCGCTTGAACCACGGCGCCAAGGGTGCCGACGTGGAGCTCGCCAAGTCGAACATCCTGCTCGTCGGCCCGACCGGCTGCGGCAAGACCTTGCTAGCCCAGACGCTGGCGCGGATCCTCGACGTGCCGTTCACCATGGCCGACGCGACGACCCTCACCGAAGCCGGCTATGTCGGCGAGGACGTCGAGAACATCATCCTGAAGCTGCTCCAGGCCAGCGACTACAATGTCGAGCGGGCGCAGCGCGGCATCGTCTATATCGACGAGATCGACAAGATCAGCCGCAAGTCGGATAATCCCTCCATCACCCGCGACGTGTCTGGTGAGGGCGTCCAGCAGGCGCTGCTGAAGCTGATGGAGGGCACCACCGCCTCCGTCCCGCCGCAGGGGGGGCGCAAGCATCCGCAGCAGGAATTCCTGCAGGTCGATACGACCAACATATTGTTCATCTGCGGCGGCGCCTTCGCCGGCCTCGAGAAGATCATCGCCGACCGGCTGCAGGGCAAGTCGATCGGCTTCGGCGCCTATGTCGCGGCGCCCGAGGAGCGCCGCACCGGGGAGGTGCTGCGCCAGGGCGAGCCCGAGGATTTGCTGAAGTTCGGGCTGATCCCGGAATTCGTCGGCCGGCTTCCGGTGATCGCGACACTCGAGGATCTCGACACCGATGCGCTGGTGAAGATCCTGCGCGAGCCGAAGAACGCTTTGGTCAAGCAATATGCCAAATTGTTCGACATGGAGGACGTGAGGCTGGGCTTCACCGACGAGGCAATGGTGGCGATCGCCAAGCGCGCCATCGAGCGCAAGACCGGCGCTCGCGGGCTGCGCTCGATCCTGGAGAACATCCTGCTCGACACGATGTTCGACCTCCCCTCTATGGATGGGGTCGACGAGGTGATGATCGACAAGGACGTCGTCGAAGGCCGCAAGGAGCCGGTCCGGGTCTATGCCGAGAAGAAAGGCGAAAGCGCCGCCTGATCATGGGCCGCTTCGCGCTTGTGCGTTGGATCGCTCCAGCCCTTCTGCTGTTCCCCGCCCACGGTTCGGCGGCTCGCGCTGAGCTCCCGGCCGCCGAGGCTTCTGTTCTCGCCAAAGCTCAAGTCGATCTTCCGGCCGCACTCGCCCAGTTTGTCCGCGGCAGGGTGGCGTTGATGGGTCCCGAGCAGGTGGCGGCGCAGTATATGATGCCGAACGGAGGACCGGGGGCCGCATCCGTAACCATCTTCATCCGCCCAGCGGGAGCGCCGCTCCACGATGAACTCACAGCTACTGAGCAGGATATTGGGCTGATCTTCCAAGGCTTGACGAAAGTTCGGGACTTGGCGGTTCCGCCGAATGCTCCCGGTTCGCTTGGAAGGCTGTGGAGCGGACAACTCCACGGCAATCCGATCCTCACCGGAATAATGCTCTCGGACAGGAATGGCTGGCGGATAAAAATACGAGGTACAGTATCAGCCGAGCATGGCGAAACCGGCTGGGCCCACATCGACGGGCTGATCCGCGAGTTCCACAGCGCTTCCGCGTCCCGAAGATCCGAGCCGATCACCCGGCAGCGATTCCAACCACGGTCTGCGGCCATTGATGGGGTTGTGCTGAGCCCCATATAGGCTGAACATGGCCTTCACGGCCGAGTGGAGCTTCTTGTGACCGAATCCTATCCCGTCCTTCCCCTTCGCGACATCGTCGTCTTCCCGCAAATGATCGTGCCGCTCTTCGTCGGGCGCGACAAATCGGTGGCGGCGCTGGAAAGCGCGATGGCGGCGGACAAGTCCATCTTCCTCGTTTCTCAGCTCGACCCCGCCGAGGACGATCCTGATCGCGAGGCGCTGTACGATCTCGGCGTCGTCGCAACCGTATTGCAGCTGCTGAAGCTGCCCGACGGCACGGTGCGGGTGCTGGTCGAGGGGCAGCGGCGCGCGTCGCTGAGGTCGCTTGTGCAGCAGGGTCAGCATCTGGTCGCGGAAGTGCAGCCGGTCGAGCAGGAGGAGCCGAAAGGGGCCGAGGTCTCGGCGCTGATGCGCTCGGTCGTCGAACAGTTCGAGAATTACGCGAAGCTCAACAAGAAGCTGCCGGCGGAAACCGCAGTCCAGCTCGGTCAGATTGACGAAGCCTCCAAGCTGTCGGACGCGATCGCCGCCAATATCAACATCAAGGTCTCGGACAAGCAGGCCCTGCTCGCCGAGCTCAACGCGGTGCGGCGGCTGGAAATGGCGTTCGCCTTCATGGAGGGCGAGCTCGGCGTGCTGCAGGTCGAGAAAAAGATCCGCAGTCGCGTCAAGCGCCAGATGGAGAAGACCCAGCGCGAATATTATCTCAATTATCAGCTGAAGGCGATCCAGCGCGAGCTCGGCAACGAGGGCGAGGAAGGCGAGGGCGACGAGCTTGCCGAGCTGGCGCGGAAGATCGCCAAGACCCGGCTGTCGAAGGAGGCGCGGACCAAGGCCACGGCCGAGCTCAAGAAGCTCAAGGCGATGGCGCCGATGTCCGCCGAAGCGACCGTTTCGCGCAATTATCTCGACGTGCTGCTCGGGCTTCCGTGGGGCAAGAAGTCGAAGCTCAAGCACGATATCGGCGAGGCGCAGCGGATTCTCGACGAGGACCATTACGGGCTCGAGAAGGTCAAGGACCGGATCGTCGAGTATCTCGCCGTCCAGGCGCGCACCAATAAGCTCAAGGGACCGATATTGTGCCTTGTCGGACCGCCGGGTGTCGGCAAGACCTCGCTCGGCCGCTCGATCGCCAACGCGACCGGGCGCGAATTCGTGCGCCAGTCGCTCGGCGGCGTGCGCGACGAGGCTGAGATACGCGGCCACCGCAGGACTTATATCGGCTCGCTTCCCGGCAAGATCGTGGCGAACCTCAAGAAAGCCGGTTCGAGCAATCCATTGTTCCTGCTCGACGAGATCGACAAGCTCGGCCAGGATTTCCGCGGCGACCCGGCCTCGGCCCTGCTTGAGGTGCTCGATCCGGAGCAGAACAGCCGCTTCCAGGACCATTATCTGGAGATCGACTACGACCTTTCGGACGTGATGTTCGTCACCACGGCCAACAGCATGAACATGCCGCAGCCTTTGCTCGACCGCATGGAGATCATCCGGCTTGAAGGCTATACCGAGGACGAGAAGGTCGAGATCGCGATCCGCCACCTGATCCCGAAGCAGATCGAATCGCACGGCCTCAAGGAAGGCGAGCTGGTCTTCACGGAAGGCGGCCTGCGGTCGCTGATCCGTCACTATACGCGGGAAGCCGGCGTGCGCACGCTCGAGCGCGAGATCGCCAAGGTCGCCCGCAAGGCGCTTCGCCAGATCCTCGAGGGCAAGACCGAGCGGATCGAGTTAACTGCCGAGGCGGTCGCGGACTTTGTCGGCGTGCGCAAGTTCCGCCACGGCGTCGGCGAGGAGGAGGATCAGATCGGCGCCGTGACCGGCCTCGCCTGGACCGAGGTCGGCGGCGAGCTGCTCACCATCGAGGCGGTCACCGTGCCCGGCAAGGGCCAGATCAAGACGACCGGCAAGATCGGTGAGGTGATGCAGGAATCGGTGCAGGCGGCCTTCTCGTTCGTGAAGGCGCGCTCGCCCAGCTACGGCGTCAAGCCGAGCCTGTTCTCGCGCAAGGACATCCACGTCCACCTGCCGGAAGGCGCCGTGCCGAAAGACGGGCCGTCGGCGGGCATCGGGATGGTGACCGCGATCATCTCCACGCTTACCGGCATCGCGGTGCGGCGCGACGTCGCAATGACCGGCGAGGTCACTTTGCGAGGCCGCGTCCTGCCGATCGGCGGGCTTAAGGAAAAATTGCTTGCGGCGCTGCGCGGGGGCATCAAGACGGTGCTGATCCCGGCCGAGAACGAGAAGGACCTGGCCGAGATTCCGGCCAACATCACCGCCGAGCTCGACGTCATGCCGGTCGCCCATGTCGACGAGGTGCTCGCCTTGGCGCTGGCGACCCCGGTCGTGCCGATCGAATGGACCGAGGCGGACGAACTGGCCGCCGTTCCGCCCGCCGAGCTGCACGGACCCGCGGACGACGGCCAAGCCGTTTCGAGGCGCCACTGACTTGCTGCCCCGCAGCAATCGAAAGCTTCAGGATGGGCGCGATTTTCCCCGGAAAATCGCGCTTTCCTTTTGACTCATGCGACGATCCTGTTCGAAGGTGAACGCTCGGCATGTGCCGCGAATCCATGTAACAGGGGTGCTGTCAGGATGAACAAACAGGAGCTTATCAGCCAGGTCGCCGATATGACCGGCCTCAGCAGGAGCGATTCGAGCAGGGCCATCGAAGGGGTATTCGATGCGATCGGCAATGCGCTCAAGCGGGGCGACGAAGTGCGCCTGGTCGGCTTCGGAACCTTCTCCTGCACCCGCCGCAAGGCGTCGACCGGCCGCAACCCCCGCACCGGCGAGCCGATGCAGATCAAGGAATCGACGCAGCCCAAGTTCAAGGCCGGCAAGGGTCTCAAAGATTCGGTCAACGCTTGATCGCCCCCCCCGGCCCGGCCGCAGCGGCTTGCCAGCCGGCCGCAGGCGCTGGACAGGTGCGCGGCCAAGCATTAGAGGGCGCGGGGCAGCGGATCGGCCGCCTTGCCAGGGCGGCAGGGAAGGCGGGCGCGGGCGCGGGCGCGGGCGCGTAGCTCAGTGGTAGAGCACACCCTTCACACGGGTGGGGTCGTAGGTTCAATCCCTACCGCGCCCACCATGCTCCTCCAGGACCGAGGATCAGGAGGGCAGCTTCGCCGTGCGGACGAGCTGCGGCCGCGCCGCCGCCTCGGGGCGCGCCGCCACCGAACCGGATTCGACCACGCCGGCCGCCGCGAGCCTTTCCCGCTCCCTCTTGTCCTTCTCGTGCGCGAGATAGCGTACGAACATGCCGAGGATCGAGGTCAGCACGCCGCCAATCAGATAGGGTTTGAGATCGGGGTTCTGGATCGTGCTCTGCCACGCGACGATTGCCAGCAGCACCACGCTCACGGTCGAGATCAGGTAGCCGACGCCTTTCACGCTCTGCGCTCCGCAGCAATTCTTGTCACAAAAGCGTCACACAGGCCGATTGGTTCCCCCGACGGAACGAAGTCGAAGGTTCGGCCGGTTATTGATCTTCGCCTTGGTCTCAGACATTTCGCCATCCTTTCGTCGGCTCGCCGAACCGGCGAGCGAGAGCAAGCGGGGTTACGCCGGGCCGCCGGTCGCTCCCGAGATTCCTTGACGCTGGGGCGGCGCGGCCACTATGTGCGCGGCGCACCTTGACGCGCATGTGGCGATCGTAGCTCAGCTGGTTAGAGCATCGGTTTGTGGTACCGAGGGTCGCGGGTTCAAGTCCCGTCGATCGCCCCACCCGCACTGACCTTAGACTCAGGATTCCAGCCAATGCACTCGCCTTGGGATTATCCCGATTTCGACGATCATGAGGTCGTGCATTTCGTCGCCGACGCCGCATCAGGGCTGAAGGCGATCATTGCCGTCCATTCGACCGCGCTCGGGCCGGGCGCGGGCGGGGTGCGCTTCTGGCATTATGCGAGGACGGCCGACGCGGTCGCCGACGCTCTCCGCCTGTCGCGCGGAATGAGCTTCAAGAATGCGATGGCCGGGCTTCCGCTCGGCGGCGGCAAAGCGGTGATCCTGGCCGACGAGGCAGGCACCAAGACGCCGGATATGCTCGAAGCTTATGGCCGCGCAGTCGACCGGCTCGGAGGCGCCTATGTCACCGCCGAGGATGTCGGCGTGACCGTCGCCGATCTGGTCGCGGTAGCGCAGCATACACGCTTCGTGTCCGGCCTGCCGGTGGCGGCCGGCGCGGTCGGCGGCGATCCGGGGCCGCACACCAGCTATGGCGTGTTCCTCGGAGTCAAGGCGGCGGTGCAGCGCAAGCTCGACAAGAACGGGCTGGCTGGCCTCCACATCGCCATCCAGGGCGCCGGCAGCGTCGCGGGCGGTCTTGCCCGCCTGGCCGCCGCCGAGGGCGCCCGGATCAGCGTGGCCGACATCGACGCGGCGCGCGCGCAGAGGCTCGCCGATGAGGTCGGCGGGGCGGTGGTCGCGCCGGATGCGGTGATGACCCTGGAAGCCGACGTGCTCAGTCCTAACGCACTCGGGGCGATCCTGACCGCGGACGCGATCGCCGCGCTGCGCGTGCCGATCGTCGCCGGCGGCGCCAACAACCAGCTGCCGACGCCGGCCGAAGGCGACCTGATCCACCGGCGGGGCATCCTCTATGCCCCCGATTACGTGATCAACGCCGGCGGCATTATCAACGTCGCGTCCGAATATCTGGGCGATGCCGACGAAGCCGGCGTCAAGGAAAGGATCGAGCGGATTCCGGGCCGCCTCGAGACGATCTGGGAGGAGAGCGAGGCGACCGGCCGCAACCCGGCGGCCGTCGCCGACGCCATGGCCCGTCGGCTGATCGGGCGGGGCTAACACCGTTTCGCTCCAGTGGAGTTGTTCCCCGGCGGAAGCGGGGGTCCAGCCTGCGCATGAACTGGGCCCCGGCCTCCGCGGGGGAACAGGCGGCATCGTACTGGCTGAAGTTGCTTAGAGCGGCGGTGCCGGGCGCGGCCGGTCGCGTTCAAGCCGGTGCTCGCGATAGAGCGTGTAGAGCCCGCTGGCGACGATGATCGCGGCGCCTGTCCAGGTCGTCGCAGGTGGCCGGTCGGCGAACAGAAGCCAGCCGAGCAGCACCGCCCACAGCAATTGAGTGTAGTCGAACGGCACGATCACCGCGACCGGCGCGAACCGAAGCGAGGCGGTGAGAAGGATCTGCGCGACTCCGCCGAACAGGCCGAGCGCGGCCAGGATCAGCCAGGTGCGGCCGTCGTGCGGCTCCGCGAGCAGCGGCATCAGCGCGCCCGAGGCCACCATCGATAGCGCAGTGAACCAGAGGACGGTGGTCTGGGTCGCCTCGGTCAGGCCGATCTGGCGGACGGTGATGGTGGTCACCGCCACGCCGAAAGCGGAGAGCAAGGCAATGATCAGCCCGACCGGCGGCAGCGCCTCGCCACCGGGCTGCATGACGACGACCACACCTGCGAAGCCTGCCAGCACCGCGCTCCAGCGATGGCGGCCGACCCGCTCCTTCAGCACCAGCGCCGACAGCATCACCGCGAACAAGGGCGCGGCAAAGCCGATCGTGGTCGCCTCGCCGAGCGGCAGGTAGCGCAAGGCCGTGAAGGCCAAAGTCATTGCGGCCAGGCCAGCGAACGCACGCCACAAATGGGCGAGCGGCCGCTGCGTTCGCCATGCGCGGAAATTGCCCGACCAGGCGATCCACAGCAGAAGCGGCGGCAGCCCGAACGCGAAGCGATAGAAGACCAGCTCGGGAATGCTCACCCCGGCACCGTGCCCCAGCTTGATCGCCGCCGCCATGAACGCGAAGCAGGTCGTGGCGCCGACCCGGAGGGCGATCCCGAGCAGCCGGTCCTGCTGCGGGCGCGGGGAGGCGGCCGGCGCTGGCATGGCGGAGGCTTTGCTGCGGCTGCGAAAAAAGGGCAAGCCGTTGCCGCATCCCCTTTGATGGCAATGCGGGGTCGGCTAAACAGGCTCGGTTCATGCACGCCTTCGCCAACCCCGCCCGCTTCGTGAAGATCGCCCGCCCGCTGACCCCCTGGCTCGGCTGGAGCGGGACGATGCTGATTGCGATCGCCGTCGTCGGCGGCCTGTTGTTCACGCCCGAGGACTATCTGCAGGGCGACAGCGTACGCATCATGTACGTCCACGTGCCCGCCGCCTGGCTGGCCATGGCCGGCTGGACCGGCATCGCCGTCGCCAGCCTGATGCAGCTGGTCTGGCGTCATCCGCTGGCGGCCGTCGCCGGCCGCGCGGTGGCGGCGCCGGGTATGGTGTTTACCGCTCTTTGCCTGGTCACCGGCTCCTTGTGGGGCCGGCCCACCTGGGGGACTTATTGGGAGTGGGACGGCCGCATGACCTCGATGCTGGTCCTGCTGTTCCTGTACATCGCCTATGTCGCGCTCGCCGACGCCGATCGGGAGCGCGGCGGGGAAGGGCGGGTCACAGCCATTTTCGGCCTGATCGGCGCGATCAACCTGCCGGTCATCCATTATTCGGTGCTGTGGTGGCGTACCCTTCACCAAGGGCAGAGCATCGGCCTCGGCGGCTCCAGCATTGCCGCGCCGCTGCTATGGCCGCTGCTCGTGTCCGCGCTGGGCTTTACATTGCTGTTCGGAGCGATCGTGCTGATGCGGATGCGGGCGATGCTGGCGCGGGCTAAGCTCGAGGCGCGGCTGCGGCGGATGGCGGGGTGAATCCCTGGCCGTTCATCATCGCCAGCTACGCGCTGACGATTGCCGGGACGCTGGCGCTTGCCGGGTGGAGCTATGCCGCCATGCGCCGGGCCGAGGCGGAGGCAGAAAGGCCGAGGCGCGAACCGTGAAGGCGAAGAACCAGCGGCTGACTTTGCTCCTGCTCGCGGTAGCCGCGGTGGCGGGGGCGGTGCTGCTCGCCATGTCGGCGCTGAAAGATCAAGCCGCTTATTTCTACGCACCGGCCGACATCGTCCGCCAAGGTATCCCGCTCGGTCGCGCGGTGCGGATCGGCGGCATGGTGGAGAAAGGCTCGATCCGCCGGGCAGCGGACGGGGTGACGATCGTTTTCGTCGTCGGCGACGAGACGGCGGCGAAGATGCCGGTCCGCTTCACGGGCATCGCGCCCGATCTGTTCAAGGAGAATAGCGGCGTCGTCGCGGAAGGGCGGTTCCAGCCGGATGGGCTGTTCGTGGCCAGCGAGATACTCGCCAAGCATGACGAGAATTACATGCCGCCCGAGCTTGCCGGCGACAAGCACAAGAGCGCGACGCTGGAATGATCGCCGAGGCGGGTCTTGCCGCTTTGTGGCTGGCGGCGGCGCTGTCGCTGCTCCAGCTCGGCTTCGGCTGGATGGCGCTGCGCCCGGGCGGCGAGCCGCTGCTCCGTGGCGTGCGGCCGATCGCTGCGGCGCAGGCGGCGCTGGCGGCCTTGTCCTTCCTCGCCTTGATCCTGCTGTTCCTGCGCACCGACCTGTCGGTTGCCCTGGTCGCGGCGAACAGCCATTCGGCCAAGCCGTGGCTGTACAAATTTTCCGGCGCGTGGGGCAACCACGAGGGCTCGATGCTGCTCTGGGTGACGGTGCTCGCCCTGGCCGGCGGCGCGGTCGCCTTGTTCGAGCGCCGGCTGCCGGAGCGGACCTTGATCGCCACGCTCGCCGCGCAGGCGGCGATCGGGTTTGGTTTTTATGCCTTCCTTCTGCTTGCGTCGAACCCGTTCGAGCGGCTCGATCCGGCGCCGCAGCAGGGGCAGGGGCTCAATCCCCTGCTCCAGGACCCCGGCCTCGCTTTCCATCCGCCGCCCCTCTATTTCGGCTATGTCGGCATCTCGGTCGCCTTCTCGTTCGCGGTCGGGGCGCTGATCACCCGCGACGTCGGCGCCGGCTTCGCCCGGGCGATGCGGCCTTGGGTGCTGGCGGCGTGGATCTTCCTCACGCTCGGCATCACCGCCGGCTCCTATTGGGCCTATTACGAGCTCGGCTGGGGCGGCTGGTGGTTCTGGGACCCGGTCGAGAACGCCTCGCTGATGCCGTGGCTGGCCGCGACCGCCCTGCTCCATTCGGTGACGGTGCTCGCCACCCGCGATTCGCTCCGGGCCTGGACGGTGATGCTGGCGGTAGTGGCCTTCTCGATGTCGATGGTCGGGACCTTCCTGGTCCGCTCCGGCATCCTCACCAGCGTCCACGCCTTCGCGGTCGATCCGCAGCGCGGCGCCTTCATTCTGATCCTGCTGGCGCTATACATAGGCGGCGCGCTGACCCTGTTCGGCCTCCGTGTCGGCACGATCCGCGAGGGCGCTACCTTCGAGCCGATCAGCCGCGAAGGCGCGTTGGTGGCCAACAATCTGCTGCTCTGCTGTATTCTGGCGATTGTACTCTTCGGGACGGTCTATCCTCTCGTCAGTGAAGCCTTGGGGGAAAAGCTGTCGATCGGGCCTCCTTATTTCAATCCGGTCACCGCTATTTTCGCCCTGCCTTTGGTCGCGATCATGTCATTCGGTCCGCTGATCCGCTGGCGACGCGACCACGCCGGCAAAGTCCTAGCCCGCGTTGCGCTGCCGATCCTGTTTTCAGCGCTCGGGCTTTTCTTGCTCATTCTGCTCGTGCCGGACATCGGAATCCTGCCGTTGCTCGGGCTGGTCCTCGCTGCCGGCGCGGCCGCCGCCAGCGTCGCGCCGCTCTGGGGCCGCACCCTCCGCCGCACGCCGCTCTTCACCTGGGGGATGGTGATCGCCCATCTCGGCATCGCCGTCAGCCTCGCCGGCATGGCCTCGGAGAGCGCGTTCACCCGCGAGACCCTGGTTGCCGCCGCCCCTGGGGAGACGGTGCAGGCCGGCCCGTACAGCATCCGCTTCGACGCGGTCGAGCCGCTCGCGGGGCCGAACTGGACGGCGATCGAAGCCAGGCTGACCGCCTCGCGCGGCGGCGACAGCTTCGTGATGAAGCCGCAGGCGCGGATGTTCAGCTCGCCGCCGACCGAAACCAGCGAGGCCGACATCGCCACGATGCTGGACGGCCAGCTCTACACGGTGATCGGCAAGCCGGACGGGCGCGGGCGGTGGCAGCTCAGGCTGTGGTGGAAGCCGGCGGTCACCCTGATCTGGCTCGGCGGTGCGCTGATCGCGCTGGGCGGCCTGCTGGCCCTGATCGGACGCGTGCGGCGCGGCCGCCGGGCCCGTCCGGAAGAAGCCTACGCATGAAGCGGCTGGTCCTGTGGCTGCCGCTGGCGGTGTTCCTGGCCTTCGGGGTCACGGTCGCGGTCAGCCTCTATGCCCCGTCCGACCGGGTGATCCGCTCGCAGATGGTCGGCAAGCCGGTGCCGGGCTTCGCGCTGGAGCCGGCGGTGCCGGGGCACCCCGGCCTTGCCAGCGCCGACCTCGGGGCGGGCGCGCCGCGGCTGGTGAACGTGTTCGCGAGCTGGTGCGTCCCGTGCATCGCCGAGGCGCCGCAGCTGATGGAGCTCGCCCGACGCGGCGTTCCGATCGACGCGATCGCGCTGCGGGACCGGCCGCAGGACGTCGCCGCCTTCCTCGCCAGATGGGGCGACCCCTATCAGCGGATCGGCGCCGACCCGGACAGCCGCGTCCAAGTGGCGTTCGGCTCGTCCGGGGTGCCCGAGACGTTCGTCGTCGACGGAAGCGGCATCATCCGCCATCAGCATATCGGCGACATCCGGCCCGAGCATGTCGCCGGGATCCTCGAAGCTTACGAGGCGGCGCGATGAGGCTGCCTCCGTCATTCCCGCACAAGCGGGAATTCCGCTCTCTTTCTTGCTGGCTTCGAAACGGCCTCGAGTCGCGGAAGGAGAACAAGCGGGATTCCCGCTTTCGCGGGAATGACGACCTGATCCTGGCGGCTCTGCTGATCTCGGTGTCGGTACCGGCCCCAGCCTTCGCCGATTCGCTGCTGCCGCCGGCCGATTACGCGCATCGCCAGCTCGCCGATCCCGATCAGGAGGCGCAGGCGAGAGCGCTGATGGAGACGTTGCGCTGCCTGGTGTGCCAGGGTCAGTCGATCGCGGACAGCGACGCCGAGATGGCCGGCGACATGCGCGCGCTGGTGCGCCGGCGGATCGCGGCCGGCGAGCGGCCCGAGGCGATCCGCACCTGGCTGATCGACCGCTACGGAAATTGGGTCAGCTACGATCCGCCGCTCGGCCGCACGACCTGGCCGCTATGGGCCGCGCCGATGCTGCTGCTCGCGGCCGGCCTGTGGCTCGCGCGCACCCGCTTCCGCAGGCGGAAGAGCTGATGGGCTGGGCGATCATCCTATTGCTCGCCGCGGCACTGTTCGCCGCGCTGTGGCGCTTCGGCAGCTTCGCTAAGCCGGCGCTGCAGCTGCTTGCCGCAGGGCTGCTGGTCGCGCTGGCCGGTTATGCGTGGCAGGGGCGGCCGGAGCTGGCGGGCCGGCCGGTGCCGCCGCCGGTCCGGCAAAGCCTGCCCGACAGCGCCTTCGCCGCCACCCGTCGCGATATGCTCGGCACGTTCGACACGGCGGCGCGCTGGCTCACCATCGCCGACAGCTACCACCGTTCGGGCGACACCGAGAACGCTGCCGGGGTCATCCGCGCCGGCATCCGCGCCCATCCCCGCAATGCCGACCTGTGGGTCGGGCTCGGCAACGCGCTGGTGATCCACGCCGAGGGACTGATGACGCCGGCCGCCCAACTCGCCTTCCAGCGTGCCGCCGAGCTCGCTCCCGAGCATCCGGGGCCGAAATTCTTCTATGGACTGGGACTGGCGCAGGGCGGCAAGCTCGACGAGGCGGCGGCGATCTGGCGCGACCTGCTGGCCAGCAGCCCGGCCGGCCTGTCGTGGCGGCCGATGGTGGAGGAGCGGCTGGCGATGCTGGAGCAGGCGCGGGCGATGGGAGCCGTGCCTCGCTAGATAATGGCTTTGGGTTCAATACGTCACCCCGCTTTGTCCCCTTTCGGCCGCCCGAGGAGAAGCCGGATTCGCGCTTCCGCGGGAATGACGGGGCAAAGGCGGGCACGGGATCAATGGTCGATGCCGCGGCCGGTCTCGTGCTGGAGCTCATCGATCTTCTTCGAAGCTTCGGCCTTGCTCAGCTCGGGGTCGAACTCATCGCCGGCTTCCCGAGCCAGCGTCCTCAGATAGGAGGCCTGCGGGCCGGTCATGCGTTCATCGCCGGTGACCCAATCCTCCGGGTCCTTCTCGGCGTGGGCGGCGGCTGCGGGATCGGGGTTGCGGTCGAGAGACATGGTCGTTTCCTTCGAAGGGAATGGGTAACCGTTCAACGGCTTCGTTCCTGCTTCGTTCCCGGAGAAGAGTTGCCATGGATCCCATTGATGAGGGGTTATCCCGCGGCCGGGCTCAGGTCGCCGGCTCGAACGGCAGGTCGAGCGCCTCGGCGACCGCGCGGTGCCGGATCTTGCCGCCCGACACGTTGAGGCCGTTGGCCAGGTGAGGATCAGCTTGCATAGCCGCTTCAGCGCCTTGGTCAGCGAGCTTCAAAACGAACGGTAAGGTCGCATTGTTGAGCGCGAAGGCCGAAGTGCGGGCCACGGCGCCCGGCATGTTGGCGACGCAATAATGGATCACCCCGTCAATCTCGTAGACCGGGTTGGCGTGCGTGGTCGGACGCGAGGTCTCGAAGCAGCCGCCCTGATCGATGGCGATGTCGACCAAGACCGAGCCGCGCTTCATCGTCTTCAGCATCTCGCGGGTGACCAGCTTGGGCGCCGCAGCGCCAGGGACCAGCACGGCGCCGATCACCAGCTCGGACTTGGCGACGGCATTGGCGATTGCCGCCTTGGACGCATAAGCCGTCTTGATCTGGCTCGAAAAGAACATGTCGAGCTCGGCCAGCCGCGCGTTGGAAATGTCGTAGATGGTGACGTCGGCACGCATGCCGACCGCCATCTGCGCCGCATTGACCCCGGAGACGCCGCCGCCGAAGATCGACACACGGGCGGGGGCGACGCCGGGGACGCCGCCGAGCAAGACGCCGCGGCCGCCCTGCTCCTTTTCGAGATAGTGGGCGCCGACCTGGACCGCCATCCGCCCGGCCACTTCGGACATGGGCTTTAACAGCGGCAGCGATCGGTCGTTGGCGGTCACCGTCTCATAGGCGATGCAGGTCGCGCCCGACCGCATCAGGCCCTCCGCCTGCGGCTTGTCGGCGGCGAGATGGAGATAGGTGAAGAGCAGGTGCCGGCTTTCGAGCATCGCCACTTCCTGCGGCTGCGGCTCCTTCACCTTCACGATCATGTCGGCCGCGGCGAACGTCTCGGCGGCGGTGGCGGCGATCCGGGCCCCGGCGGCGACATAGGCCTGGTCCTCGAAATCGATGCCCATGCCGGCATTGGTTTCGACGATGACGTCATGGCCCGCGGCCGTCAGCTCGGCGACGGCAGCCGGGGTGAGGCCGACGCGATATTCGTGGACTTTGATCTCTTTCGGCACGCCGACGCGCATCGTCTTCTCCATCAAAACGGGTTGTGCGCCGCGCTATAGCGGCCGCGAACGGCTTTGTCGCCGTTGCGAAACGCGGCGGCGCCGTGCTAAGCGGGCGCCGCCTGGCGGGTCCAGAGCTTCGAGCGAAAGGTTTCAGGGCTTTCCGCCTGCCTGTCCGATGACCGACACCGCCGCCGCACCCGAACTGTCCGCGGAGCCTCCGTCGGGCCACCATCAGGTGAGCCTCGGCAAGCTGACGCTCGCCGCTATGGCTGTGGTTTTCGGCGACATCGGCACCAGCCCGCTCTACGCCTTTCGCGAGACATTCGCCGGAGCGCACCCTTTGGCAGTGGACCGGATCCACGTCTTCGGCGTGCTGTCGCTGATCTTCTGGTCGATGGTGCTGGTGGTGGCCGTCAAATATGTCACCATCCTCACCCGCGCCGACAATAAGGGCGAGGGCGGCAGCCTCGCGCTGCTGGCGCTGATCTCCCGCCAGACCGGGGGCAAGAGGCGCTGGACGGCGGGCATTGTGCTGCTCGGCGTGTTCGCCTGCTCGCTCTTCTACGGCGATTCGATGATCACGCCGGCTATTTCGGTTCTGTCGGCGGTGGAGGGCCTCACCGTCGTCCAAAGCTCGCTGGCGCCGCTGGTGATCCCGATTGCGATCGTGATCCTCATCGGACTGTTCCTGATCCAGCGCCACGGGACGGCGCGCGTCGGCGCATTATTCGGGCCGGTCGTGACCGTCTACTTCCTCACCCTGGCGGTGCTCGGCGCGATGGGGGTGATGCGGGACCCGAGCGTTCTCCTCGCCCTCAACCCTTGGTATGCCCTCAACTTCTTCTGGATCGACAAGTGGCTGGCTTTCCTCGCTTTGGGCTCGGTGGTGCTGGCGGTGACCGGTACCGAGGCGCTCTATACCGACATGGGCCATTTCGGGCGCAAGCCGATCCAGCGCGGCTGGTTTTACTTCGTGATGCCCGCGCTGATGCTCAATTATATGGGGCAGGGGGCGCTGCTGATCACCTCTCCGGACGCGATCAGCAGCCCCTTCTATCTGCTTGCGCCGGAATGGTTCCGGCTGCCGTTGGTGATCATCGCCACGCTGGCGACGATCATCGCCAGCCAAGCCGTCATCTCCGGCGCCTTCTCGGTGACGCAGCAGGCGATCCAGCTCGGCTTTGTTCCCCGGCTAGGCATCACCCACACCAGCGCCTCCTCGCACGGGCAGATCTACATACCGGTAGTCAACTGGGCGTTGATGGTGATGGTGATCCTGCTCGTCCTCACCTTCCGCAACTCAAGCAACCTCGCCGCCGCCTACGGAATAGCCGTTACCGGCGCGATGTTCATCGACACCTGCCTTCTCGCCATCGTCCTCGTCTCGCTGTGGAAGTGGAAGCGCTGGGTGGCCGTGCCGCTGCTCGCCGTCTTCTTCATCGTCGACGGCGCCTATTTCGCCGCCAATCTCACCAAGGTGCCGGACGGCGGCTGGTTCCCGTTGCTGGTGGGGCTGGTGGTTTTCACCCTGCTCACCACCTGGGCCAAGGGGCGGCAGCTGATGCTGCACCGGATGCGCGAAGCCTCGATGCCGGTCGAGATTTTCGTCAAGTCCGCCGCGGGCAGCGCCACCCGAGTCCCCGGGACCGCCGTTTTCATGACCACCGCGCCCGACGGCGTTCCGCACGCATTGCTGCACAATCTCAAGCACAACAAGGTGCTCCACGAGCGGGTGATGCTGCTCACCGTGAGGATCGAGGACGTGCCGTATGTCGATGAAGAAAAGCGCTTCGAGCTCACCGACCTCGGCAGCGGCTTCTACCGCCTCATCATCCGCTTCGGCTTCATGCAGGAATCCGACGTGCCGGCGGCGCTGCAGCGGGTCGAGAGCTGCGGGCCGCAGTTCAAGATGATGGACACCAGCTTCTTCCTCGCCCGGCAGACCCTGCTCACCACGTCCAAGCGGCCGGGAATGGCGATGTGGCGCGAGAAGCTGTTCTCCTGGATGCTGCGCAACGCGGAAAGCGCGATGGAATTCTTCAAGCTCCCGCCCAACCGGGTGGTCGAGCTCGGCAGCCAGGTCGAGCTCTGAGCTTCGGCGCGATCATTGTCACGGCCCTGTTCGGCGACGGCGACAATGGCTGGCTCCAGGAGCTGCGCCGGGCCCATTATCCGCCTGAACGGAACCGGGTGCCGGCGCACCTCACCTTGTTCCGCCATTTGCCGCCCAGCCTCGAAGCGGAGCTGGGGCGCCGCCTCGCGGCCCATGCGGCCGCGCCGCCCCCCGAGGCGAGGTTGACGGGCGTCATCGACCTTGGCCAAGGCACCGCCTTTCGCGTCGACAGCGAGCAGCTGGAGGACATACGCCACGACCTCGTCGAGGCCTTCCGCGGCCTGCTTATCCCGCAGGACCAGGCGCCGTGGCGGCCCCACGTCACTATCCAGAACAAGGTCGAGCCGCGCCAGGCGAGGCGGCTGCAGGCAAGCCTCAGGGCGGCCTTCCAGCCGCGGCCGCTGGCGATCAGGGGGCTGGCCTCATGGCGCTACCGGGACGGCCCGTGGGAGCCGGTCAAGTCGCACATCTTCAGGGGCTGACGGGCCTGACACGTCACCCCGGCGGAGGCCGGGGTCTCAGCGAGACTCGCAGTGACTTCTCCGTCCCGAGATCCCGGCCTGCGCCGGGATGACGCACTTCGCTCCCGCGCGGCTTGAAGTGGGTCAGTCGTTCTGGCCGATGCCGTCGCAGCTATAGTCGAAGGCGGCCAGCCCGGCCTCGAGGTGCCCGGCCAGCAAAGGCATGTCCATCAGTTCGTCGATGGCGGACTCGGGGTCGGTGTCGGACGCTTCGGCAAAGGCCTCGTCCCACTCGCTGACGTCGTAGGTGCCGCGCCCCACCCATGCGAGCGCCACCGTCTCGGCGAGCTGGTCGTCGGCGAGGTCGTCGAGGGTCGCCCTCATCTCTTCCTCGACCCCGGTGTTGAGCTCGTCCTCGAGCACCGACAGCGCCTGGTCCTCGCCCTCGTCGTCGAAGTCGTCGACATTGTCGGCATCCTCGCCCGGATCGATGGCGGGGACCTGCGCCTCCATTTCCTTGGCGCGGATGATGAGCCTGCACAGCGTCTCGAGCGGGGTCAGCAATTCCATCACTCTCTCCGTCCCACCACTTGCC
>DASZDE010000166.1:0-31178 GCA_035942355.1 Allosphingosinicella sp.
CCCGTGTTCCCCGGCGGAGGCCGGGGTCCGGCGGCACCGTCTGAACGACTGGGCCCCGGCCTGCGCCGGGGAACGGCCCCTTCGGCAGCTCCGTCCGGCCGTGGTACGAAAGTGTTTTCGGATCAAATTGGTGCTTTGATCAGGTGCCGGCCGGGCGGGCTAGGCCTGGAGCGGCAGGGGCTCTTCGGTGGAGAGGCCTCGCGCTTTCTGGTAGGGGGGAGCATGACGGGCGAGCAGATCTGGCTGGTGATCGCCGGGGGCGCGGGGCTGGTCGTCCTGCTGTGGGGCTGGCGGCGCTTCGATATCGCCGCCGGGTCGCCGACCTACGGCAGCGCGGAGCCGGAGGAGCCGTGCTGGACGGAGGAGCTAGCGAGCGACGGCCGCCACCGCTACGGCCGCTCCGGCTGCTACCACGAACAGCTGGCCGAGATGGACGCGCGGGGTCGGCGCGGGGAGTTCGACACGCATGTTTGAGGATGGGCAAATGGCCATCGAGACGCGGCCGTCCGATGCGGCCGATTATCTGGACGCCCGCGGCGACATCGCCAGGCGGGGGGAGGAGGCAGGGCTAGGCCGGCAGGCGCTGCACAAGGCCTCGAGCGAGGACGGCAACCCGACGCTCGACACGGTGCTGAAGGCGCTGGGGCTGCACATGCGGATCGCGGAAGTGGGGCCGGCGGAGCGGGAGATGGAGCGGGCTTAAGGGCCGCTCGGAAATGTATACTGTCCCTGTTTCTGCAGGGGCCGAGGCGGCCAACGCGCGAAGGGCGAAAACGAGCTTCATTCGGAGGTCTCCGCTTCCTTGGAATTTGGCCGGCCCGGCCATTCCCTGATGCGGATGTCGCGCTGGGGATAAGGGAGCTCGATGTCGTGCTCCTTGAACAGCTCCCACAGGCGGTTCAGTATCTCCGACTGGACGTTGCCGACGCCGGCCTCCGGGTCGCTGATCCACACCAATATGTCGTGGTCGACCGCGCTCTCGCCGAAGCCGCGCAGCCACACGGTCGGCTCGGGCGACTGGAGCACGCGGGCGGGCGCCTTGGCGGCCTCGATCATCAGCCGCTGGGCCAAAGCGAGGTCGCAATCGTAGCCGACGCCCACGGGAATGTGGACGCGGACGTTGGGGCTCGAATAGGACCAGTTCTCGACCTCCTGGGTCATCAGATTCTCGTTCGGGATCAGATGCTCCTTGCCGTCGCGGGTCACGATCGAGACGGCGCGGACGCCGATCTTGGTGACGTGGCCGAAGCTCTCGCCGACCACGATCACGTCGCCCGGCTTGATCGACCGGTCCATCAAAAGGATGATGCCGGCGATGAGGTTGCCGAACGTCTTTTGCAGCCCGAAGCCGATGGCGAGGCCGAACGCGCCCGAGAAGACGGCAAGCGCGGTGAGGTCGATCCCGACCAGGTCGATGCCGACGAAGAAGGCGGCGACCAGCAGCGCCACCCCGGCCAGCTTCTGCGCCAGCAGCTGCTGGGTAGCGTCGAACCCGCTCGCGCGCCGGATCGAATGATTGATCACCCGGCTCGCGAGCCGCACGACCGCAAACAGCACGAGCAGGGTGACCGCGATCTGCAGCACCGTCAGCAGCGAGAAGCGGGTTTCGCCGACGTTGAAGCCGATCCGATCGAGCACGTCCATCACCGGGTCGAGCCCGTCGAGCACGTCGGCGAGCAGCGCCACGAACGCGACGCCGGCGAGCAGGGCGGCGACCCATCGCGGCATCTGCAGGCCCCGGATCAGCTGGACGATCAGCAGCGCCGCGGCGCTCGCCACGGCCAGGCCGAGGATGAATTCCGCCAAGGGCGGCCACGCCTCGGCAACGATCGCGATGCCGATGACCAGCTCTGCGGTGAGATAGCGGACGACGCTGCCCATCCGGGCGGCGATTCCTTCGGCGCGGGCGCCCGCGAACCGCTCCCAGAGCGCCGCCAGCCGAGGGCCCGCCGTCCGCCCCACGAAGACCGCCGCCGACCAGGCGGCGGCGACAATGACCAGGGCGGCCGCGGCGGCGACGAAATCCGGATAGCGGGGAAGCTCGATCCCCAGTTCCGCGGCCCAGGCGTTCACGCGCCGGCTCCATAGCCGGCGAGAGCGGCGGCGAGGTCGGCGATCAGGTCGTCGGGATCCTCGAGCCCGACGTGGAGCCGCACCACCGGCCCGTCGAAGCTTGGGCGGGTCGCCGTGCGGATCCGCGCCACGTCGACCGGCAGCACCAGGCTTTCGAACCCGCCCCAGCTATAGCCGAGGCCGAACAGCTCGAGCGACTCGATCAGGCGGCTCCGGTCGCGCTCCGCCCCGCCCCTCAGCACGAACGAAAACAGGCCCGACGCCCCGCTAAAGTCGCGCTCCCAGATATCGTGCCCCGGGCAATCGGCGAAAGCGGGGTGGAGCACGGCCGCCACCTGCGGCTGCGCCTTCAGCCACGCCGCCACCTTGAGCCCGTTCTCCTGGTGCCGGGCGAGCCGCACGGAGAGCGTGCGCAGCCCGCGCGCGCCGAGCCAGGCGTCGTCGGGGCTGACCGATTGGCCAAGATCGAAAGTGGCCCGCTCGAGCCGCGGAAACCATTTGGCGGTTGCGGTGACGGAACCAAGCATCAGGTCGGAATGGCCGCCGACATATTTGCTGCACGCCAGGATCACGAGATCGACCCCGGCCGCCAGCGCCGGGAAGAACAAGGGGGTCGCCCAGGTATTGTCGAGCAGGGTGACGGCGCCGCGTGCCTTCGCCGCCGCGCAGAGGGCGGGCACGTCCTGGACCTCGAAGGTGAGCGAGCCCGGGCTCTCCATGAACAGGGCGCGGGTGTCGTCGCCGATGAGCTCGCCGATGCCGGCGCCGATCATCGGATCGTAATAGCGGGTCGCGATGCCGTAGCGGGGGAGCAACTCGTCGCAAAAGCGCCGCGTCGGGCCGTAGGCGCTGTCGACCATCAGCAGCTCGTCGCCGGCCGAGAGCACCGTCAGCAGCGCGGTCGATACCGCGGCCAGGCCCGACGAATAGAGCATCGTCCCGGCGGCGCCCGGCTCCAGCCCGGTCAGCGCCTCGCTCAACGCCCATTGGGTGGGCGTCCCGTGCAGGCCGTAATAAGGCTGCCCCAGCCCCGGCCTGGCTGCGCGGAGCTCGTCCACGCTGTCGAACAGGATCGTCGAGCCGCGGTGGACCGGCGGGTTGACCAGGCGGCCCTGCCAGGCCTTGCGCCGGCCGCCGCGGACGATCCAGGTGTCCGGAAGGTCTCGGCTCACGCTCGGCCCGTCGCCTTCGGCGTCGCCGGATCGGAGCCCCATTCGGACCAGCTGCCGTCATAGAGCTTGACGTCGTCCTTGCCGAGCAGATGCGCGCCGAACACCAGCACGGCCGCGGTCACGCCCGAGCCGCAGGTCGTGACCATCGGCTTCGCCAAGTCCACGCCCGCCGCCTCGAAAGCGGCGCGCAGCTCATCGCCGCGCTTCCAGCTGTTGTCGGCGTTGAACAGCCCGCCCTGCGGCAAATTCTTCGAGCCCGGAATGTGCCCAGCCGCCAGCCCCGCGCGCGGCTCCGCATCCTCGCCGTAGAAGCGGGCGGCAGGTCTCGCATCGACCAGCTCATGCCCGCCGGAATGGACGATGCCGCCGACATAATCCTTGTCCGCAACCGCCGAGCGATCGAGATACGCAGTGAAATGGGCGTGGCGATGATGGTGGCGGCCGCTCTCGACCGGGCGCCCCTCCGCCTTCCATTTCGGCATGCCTCCGTCGAGGATCGCCACATAATGCGCGCCGAAGATGCGCAGCATCCACCAGGCGCGGGCCGAGCTGTGCAGGGGACTGTTGTCGTAAACGACGAACCGGCTGCCGTCACCGAGCCCGAGCGATTGCATGCGGCTTGCGAACTTGTGCTCGGGCGGCAGCATGTGCGGCAGCGGGTCGGCGCTGTCGACCACCTGTTCGAGATCCAGGAACACCGCGCCGGGAATATGCTCGGCCTCATATTCCTCCCGCCCGTTGCGGTCCGATCCGGGCAGGAAGAGCGTGGCGTCGATCACCTTGAGGTCGGGCGCGCCGAGCTCCGCCGCCAGCCATTCGGTCGAAACAAGCGAGTCCATTCCCTACCTCCTGCGGATGAAATCCCTGACGTCGCGGCTGAGTTTCACCCGGTCGTCGTCGCGCACATACATCATGTGGCCGGAGCCGTAATAATGATACTCGACGCGGTCCTGCGGGATGCCGGTGCGGTTGAGGGAATATTCGGCGCCGAAAAAGGGCGTGGCGAAATCGAAATAGCCCTGCCCCACGAACACGCGGAGCCCCGCATTCTCGCGCATCGCCCGCCCGATATAGGGGGCGACGTTGCGGTAATAGGTGAGATCGCCCTTGCCGATGTTCCAGTCCCAGTCGCCGACGCCGCCGATCGTGACATATTGGCGGTCCGTCCTGAATTTGAGGCCGTCGCGGACCCAAGCGTTGAGCGCCGCCGTGAAGCCGGCGTCGATGCCGTAGAAGCTCGGGTCGTTGTCGGGCTCCTCGCCCGCATTGTCGTAATCGCGGCCGGTGTAGCGCGCGTCCAGGCGCCCGATCGTCAGGCCGCGGTCGCGCAGCAGCTCCTTGTAAAAGCGGCCGTCGCTGACGCGGAGGTCCGCCTCCTCCAGGAATCGCTCCGACAACCCGGTGAACCGGGCCAGGCGCCGCCGGATCGAGGCTCGCTCCTCGGCGGGCAGCGCCTGGCCTTTGAGCAAGGCCGCCGCATAATCGCCGATCGCAAACATCCGCGCCTCCTGCACGAAGCTCTCGAGCGTGCCGGCATCGGCAGGCGCCTTGCCGTGGTGGAAGGCGGCCGCGGCCATGGACGGCAGCAGCAGGACGTACGGCATCTCGTTGCCGGGCACGGTCGCCTGGGCCCCGAAATCGAGGATGGTGGAGATGAGCAGGAGGCCGTTCAGCGACACGTCGTTAAACGTGCCTTCGAGCTGGTTCACCACCGCCGCCGAACGCGTCGTGCCGTAGCTCTCGCCGCCGACGAACTTGGGCGAGTTCCAGCGTCCATTCTCGCTGAGCCAGATGCGGATGAACTCGGCCACCGACTTCGCGTCGGCAGTGACTCCCCAATATTCCTTCGCCTCCGTCTTGCCCAGCGCATGGCTGAAGCCGGTGCCGACCGGATCGATGAAGACGATGTCGGTGACGTCGAGCACGGAATCGGAATTGTCGACGATCGGGAAAGGCGGTGCGCCGTCGTCGCGCGCATCGGATGGAATCGCCACCCGCTTCGGGCCGAACGCCCCCATGTGCAGCCACAGCGAGCCCGAACCCGGCCCGCCGTTGAACAGGAAGGTGACCGGACGGTCCGGGTCGCGCGGCTCCTTTACGTAGGCAATCGAAAAGATGCTGGCCTTGGGCGTGCCGTCCTCACCTTTCAGGTACGTCTCCCCCGCGGTCGCCGAATAGCCGATCCGCCGGCCGCCAAAGGTCCCGCTGTGCCGGGTGACGGCGACAGTCGGCTCGGGGATCGGCTTGTCGGGTTGCTTGTCTTGCTGCTTGTCGGTTTGCTTGTCCGAAGGCCGTTCCGGCGGGGCATTCTGCGCATCCGCCGGGCCCGCGACCGCAAGCGCGACAACCAGGGCGGCCTTGTGCCATCTCAATCCCATAGCGACGTTCCGCCTCCTGTTTCGCGGAACGCTATGGCATGCGCCCGCGCCCCGCGAAAGCCGGCTGCTGGCCTGGCGCCAGTCCGGGCGAACGCGTTCGCCAGGATATTGCTCCCTCACGAATCGGCTTGAACCGGTCAGGGCCGCGGGCATGACAGCGGCTGCGCGAACCGGTAGAGCACGGCCATGACCTTCGCCCATCTAGGCCAGGCGAGCCCGCTCCCCGCTTCGCCCGCGGAAGCGCGGCTCGACTATGTTCCCAATCCCCGTCCAGCGCATCCTTACCTGGTGCGCTTCACGGCGCCCGAATTCACATCGCTCTGCCCGGTCACCGGCCAGCCCGATTTCGCCCACCTCGTCATCGATTACGCCCCGGCGGAGACGATCGTCGAGTCCAAGTCGCTGAAGCTGTTCCTGGCGTCGTACCGCAACCATGGGGGCTTCCACGAGGATGTCACCGTCGGCATCGCCGAGCGGCTGGCGGCGGAGATGAAGCCGCTGTGGCTGCGCATCGGCGGCTATTGGTATCCGCGCGGCGGCATGCCGATCGACGTCTTCTGGCAGACGGGGGACCCCCCCGCCGGCCTGTGGGTGCCGGATCAGGGCGTCCCCTCCTATCGCGGCCGCGGCTAGGCATTGAAGGATCATCCCCGGATCCTGGTGCTCGGCGCCGGCTCGGTCGGCTGCTTCGTCGGCGGCGCCTGGCTCGCCGCCGGCTGCAAGGTCTCCTTCCTCGGCCGCGAGGCGGTCGCACGCGAGGTCGCGGAACACGGCATCGGCCTCAGCGACCAGCACGGGTGGCGGATCCACCTCGCTCCCGAGCTGATCGACTATTCAACCAGGCCGGCCGCGCTCAAGAAAGCCGATATCATAGCGCTTTGCGTCAAGAGCACCGCCACCGAGGCAGCCGCCAAGGAAATCGCGCGGCACGCCCGGCCGGGTACCGCCGTCATCAGCTTCCAGAACGGGATCAGCAACGCCGACACTCTGAAGCGCCTGCTGCCGAAATTCGAGATCGTGCGGGGTATGGTGCCGTACAACGTCGTCCATTTGGGCCCGGGCCGCTGGCACAGGGCCACATGGGGCGAGCTCACGGCGGGCAATTGCGAGCTCACACGCCGCCTTGCGGAGCATATCGGCGACCGGCCCGGCAAGCTTGTGCTGGCTGACGACATGGTCGGGGTGGCGTGGGGCAAGCTGCTCCTCAACCTCAACAACGCGATCAACGCTTTGTCCGGCCAGACCATCCTCGAGGAACTCGGCCACCGCGACTACCGGCGTGTCCTGGCCGCGGCGATGATCGAGACGCTCGAGCTGCTCGACCGGGCCGGCATCGAGCCGGTCAAGACCGGGCCGATCCCGCCGAAACTCCTGCCGCATGCGATCGCCGCCCCCGATTTCGTGTTCCGCAACCTTCTCCTCCGCGTCCAGAAGATCGATCCCGCGGCGCGCTCGTCCATGGCCGACGACCTCGCCGCCGGCCGCGCGACGGAGATCGACTATCTCAATGGGGAGGTCGTGCGGCTTGCCCGCGCGCTCGGCCGCGAAGCGCCGGTCAACAGCGCGATCGCAGCTCTGGTCAAACAGGCCGAGATGGGCATCGAGCGCCTATGGAGCCCGCAGGATTTGCGCCGTCACGTGCTCGAAGGCCATCGCGGGGCCGCGCTTTTCGGCTACTGACCCGAGGCTCCCCTCCTCCCCGCGGAGGGGAGCCTCCAGCGTCTATCGGCGGGCAAGCTCAACGCCGACGTAGATGGGCGGCGTGTTGCCGCGGCGGATGAGCAGCAGCACCGAATTGCGCCCCGATGTGCGCGCCGCTTCGACTGCGGTCGCGGCCTCTTCCGGCGTTCGCGCGGCCCGTTGGTTGATCGACAGGATGACGTCGCCCGTGCGAAGCCCTTTCGCGGCGGCATCGCTCGACGGGTCGACCGACGCGATCACGACGCCGCGCAAGCTGGTATCGTTGAGGCGCAGCGAGCGGGCGATCTCGGGCGTCAGCGTCTGTACGGTGACGCCGAGGCTCTGGCGAGCCGAACGCTGGCTGGTGGACTGCTGCGCTTCGGGAGTCTCGGCAACCTCGGTTTCCCCGGTGTCGTTAAGCTTGGCGAGCTCCTCCTCGGTCGGACGCTCCTCGATGCGGACGTTGACCGTCTGGCGGCGGCCGTTGCGGATCAACTCGATCGGGATCCGGGAGCCGATCGGCTGTCGCGAGACCAGATAGGCGAGCGACTCGTCGGGAGTGACGGGCCGGCCGGCCACCGTGATCACCACGTCGCCCTGCTGAATGCCCGCGCGAGCAGCAGCGCCACCCGGCTGGACGCCGCGGATCAGCTCGCCGCGGTTCTTGGGAATGCCGAGCGAGGCCGCGATGCCCTCGTCGAGCGGCTGCAGGCTGACGCCGATATAGCCGCGTTGCGGCCGCTGGCCGCGGCGAAGCGCATCGATCACCGGCCGCGCCTGCTCGGCGGGAATGGCGAAGCCGATGCCGACGTTGCCGCCGGTCGGAGAGATGAGCGCGGTGTTGATCCCGATCACATTGCCGTTCAGATCGAACATCGGCCCGCCCGAATTGCCGGTGTTGATCGAGGCGTCGGTCTGAATGTAGCGGTCATAGGCGCCGGCGCCCTGAATCGAGCGATGGAGCGCGGACACGATGCCGGCAGTGACGGTTCCGCCGAGGCCGAACGGATTGCCGACCGCGAGCACCCAGTCGCCGACGCGCGTGCGGGTGGAATCGCCGAAGCGCACGTAGGGCAGGTTGCTGGCGCGGATCTTGAGCAAGGCGAGGTCCGACGCCGTGTCGCGCCCGATCAGCTCGGCTTCATATTCCTTGCGGTCGGCGAGCGTGACGGTGATGGATTCGACGGTCGCTCCATTCCTGGCGGGCGAGATCACATGGTTGTTGGTGACCACATAGCCGTCGGGCGAGATGATGAAGCCCGAGCCGAGCGAGCCACCGCGCTGGGTGATCGTGTCGTCGCCACCCCCTTCGGGGGTCCGCCCGCCGAACCGGCGCAGGAATTCCTCGAAGCCCGGGGGCAGCCCCATGTTGCGGTTGACCTCGATCGTCTGCCGGGTCGAGATGTTCACCACCGCCGGCTGCAGCCGCGCCGCCAGATCGGCAAAGCTCATCGGCGCGCCAGCCCGCGGCGCGACGGCCGCGATCGTGCCGGGCTCGTTCTGGGCAATCTGGGCGCCGACCGGACCGACGATCAGTGTCGCAGCAGTTCCCCCCGCCAGGAGCGCGGCGGTGATGCCATAAACATAACGCACGAATTGATCTCCTTACGCTTCTCGCCCGCCCCGCCGACCGAAACAGGCCGCCTGATCCGCCTGCAAGCTATGGCCGGCGGCTGAACGGGAATTGAATAACCGGCTTGATCGCCGCTGCGTCATCGCCGGCCTTGGAACTCCTTCAAATATTCATTGCTCGGCGAGAGCACGATGCTCGAGCGCCCCATGGGCTCGCCCGATCCATCTTCGACGAAGCTGGTCTGATAGGATTGCATGGCTCGATAGAAATCGTAGAAATCGGGATCCTTGCCGAAGGCCTCGGCATAAGTGCTTGCCGCTTCGGCGTCGGCTTCGGCGCGAATGATCTGCGCCTGCTTGAGGCCCTGCGCCTGGATCGAACGCGCCTCCTGCCTCCGCGCTGTCTCCATCCTCTGATAGGCCGAGGTGAGCGGGGTCCCCTCGGGCAGGTCGGCGCGCTTGATGCGGACGTCGACGATCTCGGCCCCATATTGACGCGCGACCCGGTTCAACGCGTTCTGGATATTGTCCATCATCTGGCCGCGCTCAGGGCTGAGCAGGGCCGCGAACGGCCGCTTGCCGAGCTCGTTCCGAAGCGCCGAGCCCAGGATCGGACGCAGCTGGTCGCTGACCCGCTGCTCGGTTCGCGCCGAGATGAACATACGCAGCGGATCCACGATCCGGTAGCGCGCGAAGGCATCGACCTGCAGCCGCAGCTGATCGGTCGAAAGCACCTGCTGCTGGTCCATTTCGACGCTGAGGATGCGCTTATCGATCCAGTGGATTTCCTCCATGAACGGTATGCGCGCGATCAGGCCGGCGCCGGTCTGGCCGAACGGCCGTCCCACCTTGTAGCTGTTGATGATCCGATCGGGCTCCCCGAAGCGGACGATCACCGCCTGCCTCGTCTCCGGCACGATCGAAAAAGTACTGCCGACCAGGATCAGGAGAAGGATCGCCGCGACAGCGAGGGCGATCCAATTGCGGCCGAGGCGCTGGATCATCGCGCGGCTCCCTCCTGGGCCCGGCGCTGGATTTCCGGGAGCGGCAAATAGGGGGTCACGCCCGGCGCCTCGATGATCGTCTTGTCCACCCTTGAAAGCACCTTCTCCATCGTCTCATAGTACATCCGCCGCCGCGTCACTTCGGGCGCGAGCTTGTATTCCGCATAGACCTTGTCGAATGCGGCGGCCTCGCCCTGCGCCTTGGCGGTGAGCTGAAGCGCATAGGCGCGCGCGTCGTTGATATAGGACTGGGCCTGCTGCTGGGCCGCCGAAACTTCCTTGAACGCGTCGTTGACGGCACGCGGCGGATCCGATTGCTTGATGGCAACGCCCTGCACCGCGATGCCGGCCCGATAATCGTTCAGCAGCTGCTGCATCACCTGCTCCACGCGCTGTTCGATGCCGCTCCGCCCGGCGCCGATCGCCTCGTCGAGCGACACGCCTGCAACCACCGCGCGCATCGCACTTTCGGCGACTTCGCGGATCGTCTCCTCGGGGTTACGGATCTGGAACAGGTAGCTTTCGGGGTCGCTGATGTTCCAGCGCACCGAATAAGCAAGGTCGATGATGTTCTGATCGCCGGTGAGGATCAGATTCTCGCTGCTCGCATCGGTCGAACCGATGTCGATGGTGCGGATCTCCTGCACGTCCACCTTTTGCACCCGGTCGACAGGAGCCGGGAGGGTAAAGCCGATGCCGGGACCCATGGTCTTGGCATAGCTTCCGAAGCGCGTGACCACCCCGGCCTCCTGCGGCCCGATGCGATGGATGCTGGTAAAGACCAGCCACAGGACCAGGAAGATGCCGAGCCCATAAAGCCAATAGGGGCGGCCATCGCCATAGGGAAAGCCGCTGCCGAAGCGCTGCCGGCTCTTCTTGAGGAACTCGTCCAGCGACGTGACGTCGCCGGTGCCGCCGGGCCGGCGCTTGCGCGGCGGCTGGCCCCACGGATTGCGCGGACCGCCGCCATCGCCGCCGGAGCCTCCGCCCGTGCCCCACGGCCCGCCCTTATTCTCGTTGAAAACGGCGCCCGGACGCGCGCCCCACCCGAAGATTCTTCTCATGGAACCTTTATAGGAAGGCGCCGAGCGGAAAAACAGTGCCATCCCCCCGGGATGTGCCTATCGCAGCGACCATGAGCGAAGACACCGACGGATTGATGCGGACCTTATCGCGAGTGGCCGACCCGGCGGGGGGTGACCTGACGAGCTCCGGCCGGGTGTCGGCGCCGCGGGTCAAGAACGGCGTCGCCAGCATCATCGTCGACGCGACCGGCCTCACCGCCGATGCGCGCGCGCAGCTCGAACGCCGAATTCGCGCCGCCGTGGAGGCGGAGGCGGGGATCAGCGAAATCCGCATCGCGATGACCGCCGACAAGCCCGAACGGACCCTCATCGCGGTCGGCAGCGGCAAGGGCGGTGTGGGCAAATCTACCCTGGCCGCCAACCTTGCCGTTGCGCTCGCCCGGGCCGGAACCAAGGTCGGGCTTGTCGATGCCGATATTTACGGACCGTCGCAACCGCGAATCATGGGCAATGACGAACGACCCGAGCTTGCCGACAAGCAGATCGTCCCGGTCCAGGCGCACGGCGTGCGGATGCTGTCGATCGGTCAGATGGTCGAAGCGGGCACCGCTCTCGCCTGGCGCGGCCCGATGGTGGCGAGCGCGCTCGGCCAGCTGCTCGACGGCGATTGGGGCGACACCGAATTGATGATCGTCGACCTGCCGCCAGGTACCGGCGACATCCAGCTGTCGCTGATCCAGAAATACAAGCCGGCCGGCGCGGTGATCGTCTCGACGCCGCAGGATCTGGCTCTGATCGACGCGACCCGCGCTATCGACCTGTTCCGCAAGATGAACGTACCGGTGCTTGGCCTCATCGAGAATATGGCCGGTTACGCCTGCCCCCATTGCGGGGAGGTGTCGGAGCCGTTCGGTGCCGGCGGCGCCGAGGCCGCCGCGCGCGTGATGTCGATCCCGTTCCTCGGCCGCGTGCCTTTGACGCTGTCGATCCGCCGCTCCTCCGATGCCGGCCACCCTCCGGCCCTGGGCGAGGGCGAGGAGGCGCAGGCCTTCGCCCGCATCGCCGCCGCTCTGATGGAGCAAGTGAACCGAAAGCCGCAGTAACGGGTTATCCACACGAGGAGAGACCATGCCGCTGACATCAGACCAGGACATTGCCGAACTACTCGCCCATAGCCGCACGATCGCGCTGGTCGGAGCGTCCGACCGCCCCGGCCGACCCAGCTATGCGGTGATGCGTTTCCTTCAGGACCACGGCTATCGCGTCTTCCCGGTGAATCCGCAGATTACCGGCGAGCATGTCCACGGTGAATATGTGTGGCGCGAGCTCAGCCAGATCGGGGAGCCGATTGACATGGTCGACATCTTCCGCCGTCCCGCCGCGGCCGGAGAAGCAGTCGACGAAGCGATCGCCATCGGCGCCAAGTCGGTCTGGCTCCAGATAGGGGTGGTCAACGAAGCGGCAGCGGCCCGCGCCGAAGCCGCCGGTCTCAAAGTGGTGATGGACCGCTGCCCCGCGATCGAAATACCGCGGCTCGGCGTGGCGCCGGTGGGCGGATTCTGATCCCGGTGCGAGGTTGCGACGGTGATTAGCCGACGGCCGCCTCGGCCCGGCTCCTCAGGCGCTCGACCGCTGCGGCGTGGATCGCCGGCGTCGCAACCAGAACGCCGAACGCCGCTCCGGTGGCCGTGTTGAACGCGAACGGCTGGCCGAGCGCCCCGGTCACCGTGGCCCCGGCCTCGCTCGCGATCAGGGCGGCGGCGGCGATGTCCCACTCGAAGCCCCAGCGCACGGTCGCCACAAGGTCGGCCTCACCCGCCGCGACCATCGCTATCCTGAGTGCTATCGAATTGGGCTTGGGCACCGCCGTCAAATCGGAATCCGCGGCGGCCAGGCCGTCGGCTGGCACCCGTGCCCCACGGAGCTCATCACGGCCGCTCACTTGGAGCCGATCGCCGTTGCGCCATGCGCCCTTGCCCCGTGCGGCGGTCCAGAGCTCGCCCCGCGCCGGCGCGGCGAGCACTCCGATTACCGGCACCCGGTCCTCGACCAGCGCCACCGAGACGCACCAGCCGCCACGTCCGGCGAGATAATCGCGCGTGCCGTCGATCGGGTCGACCACCCAGGTGCGGCGCCTTTCGTAGCGGTCGGACGCATCGAGCGTCTCTTCGGAGAGCCACCCCGCCTCGGGGTCGAGGAGGGGGAGGCGCTTACGCAGGTAGGCGTCAACTTCGATGTCAATGTCGCACACCGGGTGGCCGGGCACCTTCTCCCACCGCCGGAACGCGCTGCCGCTGCGCCGGTGGGCGATCCGTCCCGCCTCGGCGGCGATGCCGGCGACCTCGTCAAGCACCGGCGACGGTCATCCCATCGATGCGGATCGTCGGAACGTCGACCGCGCGGCGATGTTCGAGGTCGTCGGCCGGGGTGAGCTCCTTGTACATGTCCAGCAGGTTGCCGGCGATGGTGATCTCCGCCACCGGATTGGCGATCTCGCCGTCGGCGATGATGAAGCCCGAGGCGCCGCGGCTATAGTCGCCGGTCACCGGATTGACGCCCTGGCCGATCAGCTCGGTGACATAGAGGCCGCGACCGACGTCCGCGATCAGCGCGTCGGGCCCGAGGCTCCCCGGCTTCATCGTGACGTTGGTCGCGCTCACTCCCGGCGAGCCGCCGATGCCGCGCGTCGAATGCCCGGTGGGCTCGAGGCCCAGCTGCCGGGCCGAAGCGCTGTCGAGCAGCCAGCCGGTCAGCCGCCCCTGCCGCACAAGGTCGCGCGGCCGCGTCGCCATACCCTCGCCGTCGAACGGCTTGGAGCGCAGCCCCCGCGGCCGGTGCGGGTCGTCGCTGATCGTCACGCCTTCGGGGAATATAGGCTGGTCCTCCCGCCCGAGGAGGAAGCTGGTCCTGCGGGCGATGGCCGAGCCGGCGATCGCGCTCAGCAGATGGCCGACGAGGCTGCCGCCGACGCGGGGATCGAAGATCACGGGCATCGTGCCGCTTGCCAGCCTGGCCGGGTTCAGCCGCGCCACTGCCCGCTGCCCGGCCAGCCTGCCGAGCGTCTCCGGATCGTCGAGATCGGCCAGATGGCGCACGCTGTGGCTCGCATGATCGCGCTGCATCGCTCCGCCTGCACCGGCAATGGCGCCGGCCGAGCCGCTGTAGCCGCTGCTCGTATAGCCCCGGCAGAAGCCGAGGCTGGTGGCGAGCGCAATCACCGACCGACCCGCGCTCACCCCGGCACCCTCGCTGTTGGTCACCCCTTCGACATTGCGGGCCGCTTGCTCGATCGCCAGCGACAGCGCTTTCAGTTCCGTAGGCGAAGGATCACCGCCGTCGTCGCCATCGATGTCGGGCCCGCGGTCGCGAAGCAGCCGGTGCTCGGGGGCGAGCCCCGCATATTCGTCCTCCGGCGCCTCCCGCGCCATCGCCGCCGCGCGTTCGACCAGCGCCGCGAGCGCCTCGGGCGAGAAGTCCGACGAGGCCACGCTCGCCGATCTCTTGCCGATGAAGAAGCGCAAGCCGATCTCCTCGCCTTCGGAGCGCTCGACGTCCTCGAGCATGCCAAGCCTTACTTGCACCGCGGTCGAAGCCTCGCCGATATACAGCACGTCGGCGGCATCGGCGCCCGCCCTCCGCGCCGCATCGATCAGATCGGCGGCGCGCGCCTCGGCTTCCTTGACGCTGAGCATGGCGCCGGCGCTTAAGCGGCGCGCCCACAAAAGCAAAGCCCTAGCTGGTGCCGACCACCAGGCAGGCGAGGAACATCAGCAAGCCCGCGAACCGGTTCGAACGGAATTTCGCGAGCGCGTCGCTGCCGTCCTCCTGCTTCAACGTCGCCGCCTGCCAAAGCAGATGCACCGCCACCGGCAGCAGGGATGCCAGCGCCAGAGGGTCCGGCCGAACCCGCCAGATCGCCGCGCCCCACAGCGCCAGCGCGATCAGGTAAAAGACCGCGACGCCCGCTGCCGCCCGATCGCCAAGCGCGAGCGCCGAGGACTTCACACCCACCAGCGCATCGTCCTCCCGGTCCTGCAGCGCGTAGATCGTGTCGTAGCCGATCACCCAGCCGACGGAGCCGGCGTAGAGGAGCAGCGCCGCCGCCTCCACCTCCCCCGTCACCGCAGGCCAGCCCACCAGGGCCGCCCAGGAGAAAACCAGGCCGAGCCACGCCTGCGGCCACCATGTAATCCGCTTCATGAACGGGTAGGCGGCGACAAAGGCCAGGCTCCCCAGCGCCACCAATTGCGATGTGGTGCGGAGCTGGAGCAGCACGCCGAGCCCGATCAAGCTCAGCCCGGCCAGCAGGGCCCATGCGGCCCTGAGCGAGACCCGTCCGCTCGCCAGCGGCCGCAGCCGCGTCCGCTCGACCTGGCGGTCGAGATCGCGATCGATGATGTCATTGTAGACGCAGCCGGCGCTCCGCATTGCAAACGCGCCGAGCGCCAGCCACAGGATGAGCGCCGCCCCGTCGCGCCCCATGCCGGCGAGAGCCACGCTCCACGCCCCCGGCCAGAATAGCAGCCACGCGCCGATCGGCCGATCGAGCCGCATCAGCGACGCGAACGGCCGCACCGGCCGCGGCAGCGCGCCGATCAGTCCGCGGCGTTCGGAATCGGGCACGATGTCGAGTTGCGGGGCACCGCTCATGGACCGTTCCTATCCGCTCGACTAGGAGCGGAGCAAACGGATAGGGAGCGGCTATGCCTGCCACGCCCGCCTGGCCGCCCCACAGCCTGCCCCGCCTCTACATAGCCGACACATTGTCGGAAACCGGCTTGCTTGCGCTGGAGGGCCGCGAAGCGAATTATCTGGCGAACGTCCTCCGCCTCGGCCCCGGAGACCAGGTGAAGCTGTTCGACGACCGCACCGGTGAATGGCTCGCCGAGCTGGTCGATGCCGGCAAGCGCCGCGTGGAGCTGCGCGTCGTCCGCCGGCTTCGGGAGCGCGAGCCGGTGCCGGACCTGTGGCTGCTGTTCGCGCCGATCAAGCGCGGCCGCGTGGATTGGCTGGTCGAAAAGGCGACCGAGCTGGGGGTTGCCCGCCTGCTGCCCATCCTCACCCACCGCACCGTCGTCGATCGGCTCAACCTCGATCGGCTCGCCGCCCATGCGGTCGAGGCGGCCGAACAATGCGAACGCACCGCGCTCCCCGAATTGAGGCCGCCCCGGAAGCTGGAAGCGGCATTGCGTGAGTGGCCGGCGGACCGCGCGCTGCTCTTCGCGGACGAAATGGGCGGAACGCCGCTGACGTCCGCCGCCGCCCCCGGGCCTGCCGCCATCCTGATCGGACCCGAGGGCGGCTTCACCGACGAGGAACGACACGCGATACGCGCGCTTCCGCAGACCGTCCGGGTCTCGCTCGGACCCCGCATCCTGCGCGCCGATACCGCCGCCGTGGCGGCGGTCAGCCTGTGGATGGCGGCGGCCGGCGACTGGGCCACGTCATCCCGGTGAAAGCCGGGGTCCCAGGACGAGAAGGCGGCGACATAGCGGTGGCGCACTTGCACCTTTCTTGTCATCCGTCATCGCTGGGATCCCGCCTTCTCCGGAATGACGATGTCGCTGGCGGCCCCCACCGCCCGCCGCTATGGGGCCGCGATGACGACGCGCACCGCCTCCGACCAAGCCGATCCGCCGCTGGAGACGCGCGAGGACCTGCTCGCGCCTTTCGTCAAGGGCGAGAAACAGCCGGAAGATTGGCGGATCGGCACCGAGCACGAGAAGTTCGTCTACCGCCGCGTCGACCACCGCGCACCCGCCTATGACGAGCCTGGAGGCATACGCGACCTTCTCCTGGCGCTGACCGAGTTCGGCTGGCAGCCGGTGATCGAAGGGGGCAACGTCATCGCCCTCTCCGGCCCCGACGGCAATGTCAGCCTCGAACCCGCCGGTCAGCTCGAACTGTCGGGAGCTCCGCTCGAGCACCTCCACCAGAGCTGCGCCGAGGCCGGCCGCCACCTCGAGCAGGTCAAAGCCGTCGGCGAGAAGCTCGGCCTCGGCTTCCTCGGCCTCGGCATGTGGCCCGACAAGAGGCGCGACGAGCTGCCGATCATGCCGAAGGGCCGCTATGCCATCATGCTCCGGCACATGCCGCGCGTGGGCAGCCTCGGCCTGGACATGATGCTCCGCACCTGCACCATCCAGGTCAATCTCGATTATGCTTCCGAAGCGGACATGGCCCGCAAGTTCCGCGTCGGCCTTGCCCTGCAGCCGCTCGCCACCGCCCTGTTCGCCAATTCGCCGTTCACCGAGACCCGGCCGAACGGCTTCCTCTCCTATCGGAGCCATATCTGGTCCGACACCGATCCTGCCCGCACCGGCATGCTTCCGTTCGTGTTCGAAGACGGCTTCGGCTACGAACGCTATGTCGACTACGCGCTCGATGTGCCGATGTACTTCGTCTACCGGGACGGCCGCTACATCGATGCTGCCGGTCATTCCTTCCGCGCCTTCCTGGCCGGCGAGCTCCCGGTCCTTCCGGGGGAAAAGCCGCTTCTTTCGGACTGGACCGACCACCTCTCGACCGCTTTCCCCGAAGTCCGGCTGAAAAGCTTCCTCGAAATGCGCGGCGCCGACGGCGGACGCTGGAGCAAGATCTGCGCCCTGCCGGCGCTGTGGGTCGGCCTTCTCTACGATTCGTCCGCGCTCGGCGCCGCCTGGGACGAAGTGAAAGGCTGGACGGTCGAGGAGCGCCAGCAACTCCGCGACGCCGTCCCCAGGCTCGGCCTGGCGGCAGTGACCCCCGCGGGCCAAACCCTCCAGCAGCTCGGCCAGCGCATCCTGTCGATTTCCGAGCAGGGCCTCAATGCCCGCGCCCGCCTCAACGCCTCGGGCGACAATGAGTCCGGATTCCTCGATCCGCTCCGCGAGATCGTCGCCCGCGGCAAAACCCCCGCCGAACTCCTGCTCGAGCGCTACCATGGCGACTGGGAGGGCGACGTAAGCCGCGTCTATGACGAAATGAGCTTCTGACCCGATCCCGTTGTAACGCAACAGGCTTAACTCGACGATAACCATTCGAGGTTAGACCCCGCGTCTCCAGCCCCTCAAGGAAGGCGCGAGACGTGACTGAGGCCCGGAGGCGAAGAATAGCGGCGCTGCCCCTATTGCTGGCTGCCGCGTCCTGCGTGCTCGCCCTCACCGCAAGCACGACCGCCCTCGGCAGACCCGGTCCGCTCACCCATTTGGGCTCCGGCGATCGCCAGCAACTGCTTCGGATCGAACACGGCGCTCTCCGCCAGGACGAATTGGTCGCGCTGGACGGCATGCTGGTGGAATCGCCCAAAATCCGGCCGGCGCGGCCGTTTCGCATACTCGCGTCGAACGGGCCGCAGCGCTCGCTCGACTGCCTGACCGCCGCCGTCTATCACGAAGCCCGTTCCGAAGGCGAAGCCGGCCAGCGCGCGGTCGCGCAGGTGGTGCTCAACCGCGTCCGCCATCCCACTTTTCCAAACAGCATTTGCGGGGTCGTCTATCAAGGCGCGCAGCGGCGGACCGGCTGCCAGTTCACCTTTACCTGCGATGGATCATTGCGGCGCCGGCGCGTCGCCACGGACTGGGAACGGGCGCGGAAGATCGCGGAAGAAGCGCTCGCCGGCCGCGTGTTCGCGGCGGTCGGCCACGCGACCCATTATCACACCAACCAGGTGCGCCCCTACTGGGCTTCGACGCTGACCCGGATCACCTCGGTCGGTACCCACGTCTTCTACCGCTGGCGGGGCGCCCCGGGCGAACCGCCGGCGTTCAGCCGGATCCCCGCTCCCGAGCGGGAGGCGGCGACGGCGCTCGTGCGTGCGCCCGACCGCCCACGTCCGAAGCTGCGGCCGGAAATCAAGGTGGCGATGCTGGAGCATCCGCCGGCCGTTGCCGAAATGGCTGCGCCGCAACCGCCCCCACCGCAAGCCCCCCCGCCGGCAGCGGGTTTCGCCCTGAGCGAGTCAGGGCATTTGATCGGGCCGCTCCATTAAGCAGCGGGCTGCGGCTGAGCGGGTCCCGGCACCTGAAAAAGAAAGACGGGGCGACGGCCGAGCCGCCGCCCCACAATCTGTCCGAAGCTCAGCCCTCGCCGCCCGGCGCGGGAGCGGGAGCAGCCGCGGCCGGAGCCGCGCCGGTCTGCTCGGCGGGAGCGGCATCCGCCGCCTGACCGACCGGCTTCAGCCTCACCACCAGCGGGTTCGGCGTCAGGTCGTTCATCGAGCCGTTGGTGCCGTCGATGACGCCGCCGATGACGCCGCCCATAAGGACGTTGCCGGCCGCCGCCACGCCGCCGCCGGTCGAGATCTTGCTCTCCACCTTGGCTTGCGCGGTTTCATAGCCTTCCTTGCTGAAGGTGGCCGTGAACTCCTGCTTGCGCTTGAGCTTCAGCCGGCACGGCGTCTTGCATTTCACGCCGGTCGACAGCGCGACGTCGGCCTCGGGCGGAACCGATTCGATGAGGTAAGTTTGCTGAGTGCCGCGCGTGACGGTGGCACAGGCGGGAAGGAGCAGCGTGACGATCGCCACGCCGCCAAGGCGCATCATAGACTTCACAGGATTTCCCCAAAAAAATAAGCAGCCCCGCGGCTGCCGATCCGGCCGTTACGCGCGAAGTTGTTGAAGATCAAGAGATTTTTTTAATCGGAGGAGCCGGCACTGCTGTCCGCGATGGAACAGTCGGCAAGCCAAGACGCAGCGAATGTCCGCTAACGGACACCCCGCCGGGCCGCTTTTGGCGGATTTCCGGTGATCGGGCGCTGGCCTGCTTCTTGCTTGGAGAAGCAAGCAACCCTGCAGGGAGAAGATTGGATGTTGAAGCTCTTCGTTGCCGCCGTGCTGGCGGCCTTTGCCATGCCCGGCCCGGCCGCGGCCCAACCGGGCGACGCGACCGTCGACTGGAAGATCGACGCCCATGACAGCGACGGCTCCGCCGGCAAGGTGCAATTGACGATCAGCCGCCGCCTGGCGCGCGGCCAGTGGATCCACAGCAACACGATTTCGCTGAGCCAGCTTCAGGGCCTGAGCCCCGCCCAGCTCGCCTCCGCGAGCGGAACCGAGGTCCGCTTCCGCATGGCGCGGGAGGCCGGCGCGTTCGATTGCAGCGGGATCGTCCGCCGCGGCCGCGGCACCGGCGAATGCAGCTTCGCGCCCGACCCGGCTTTCGTCGCCGGTCTTGCCCGCCGCGGGATCGGCGCCGCCACTCCGCAGCAGCTCTTCTCGCTCGCGCTCGGCAGGATCGGGCTCAGCTATGTCGACGAGCTTGCGCGGCAGCGTTACGCTCGTCCGACCGTCGAGGATCTCATCCGGGCCGGGGATCATGGCGCCGGCCTCGACTATCTGCGCGGCATGGGCGCGCTCGGCTACCGCGCCGGCACCGTCGACGGCCTGGTCCGGATGCGCGACCATGGCGTCACCCCGGAATATGCCGGCGAGCTGGTCAGGCTGGGCGTGACCGGCCTGACGCCGGACGACCTCGTCCGCCTGCGCGACCACGGCGTCTCGCCGCAATTCGTCGGCGAGCTTCGCCGGCTCGGCTACCGCCGCCTCGCCATATCCGAGCTCGTGCGCCTGCGCGACCACGGCGTCAGCGCCGATTACGTGCGCGAACTGGACCGGAACGGAATCCGGAATGTGCCGACGGAAACGCTCGTCCGCCTCCGCAGCCACGGCGTCTCGGCTTCCTTCGTCGGCGCGCTCCGCCAGCACGGCTACGGCTCGCTGTCGCCGGACGAGATCATCAGGCTTCGCGATCATGGCGTCTCGGCCGGCTTCGTCGGCGAGCTGCGCGAGCTGGGCTACACCCGGCTCACTGCCGACGAGATCGTCCGTCTGCGCAGCCACGGCGTCGATCCGGCCTTCATCCGCCGCACCAATGCCGGCGGACGGCGGTCGGTGGAGGAGCTCGTGCGGCTGCGGGTCTCGGGCTGATCAGCCGGCCGGGGCGATGCTGAAGCTCTGCCCCGGCTCGGTCGTCACGAAGCGGCCGCCGGCGATCCCGCGCTGCCGCTTAAGCGCCTCCAGCTTGCGCCGCGGCTCGTCGATCGGCTCGAAGGTGAGCTGAAACGTGCCCCAGTGGACGCCGAGCGCCACGCCCGGCCGAAGCGCTTCGAAGGCCGCGACCGCCTCCTCCGGATTGACGTGGTTGGTCTTCATGAAATCGCGCGGCTCGTAGGCGCCGATCGGGATGATCGCGAGCCGCATCGGCCCCCGCGCCGCCGCCTCGCCGAGCCAGCTGCCGTCGCCCCAGCCGGTGTCGCCGGCGAAGAACAGGTTGCCGCCGGGGAGGGTCACGGTGAAAGCGGACCACAAAGCGCGGTTGCGGTCGGTCCCCCAGCGCGAGGACCAGTGGTGATTGCGCTCGACCACCACCGCGACGCCGGGGCGGAGCGCGACCCGCCCGCCCCAGTCCAGCGCTCGTGCCGGGATGCCGCTGCCGCGCAGGATCGTGTCGTTGCCGAGGCCGGTGACGATCAGCGGCCGGTCCCGCTCCCACAGCCGCTTGAGGGTCGGCAGGTCCATATGGTCGTAATGGTTGTGGCTGAGCAGGACGAGGTCGATCTTCGGCAGGTCCTCGAAGCGGACCCCCGGCTGACGGACGCGGCGCGGGCCGGCGAAGGCGAACGGCGAGGCCCGCTCCGACCAGATCGGATCGGTGAGGATGTTGAGCCCGTTGCTCTGGACCAGCACGGTGGCATGGCCGATCCAGGTGACGAGCATCGGGAAGGCTGGTCCGCCCGCTGCGTGGACGCGGCGGGGCGGCCGGGTCGGGGCCACCGCCACGCGGTCCGGCCAGTCGGCGCGCTCGCCCGAGACCCAGCGGTTGAAGAAGGCGGTCGGGCTGCCGCCGCGATAGGCGCCGAAGCCCGGGTTGAAGAAGCGTGCGCCGTCGAAATGGCCGCTCTTGGGACCGCGATAATAGATGCGGTCGAGGAAGGGCGGCACCATGGTCGGGGCCAGGGCGATCGCGGCGGCGGTGAAAAGGAGGATTGTGACAGTCCGCCTGGCCAGGTTCCGCATGCCGCTGTTTGGGCTAGCGCGGCGGCTCGAGCGTGAAGCCGTCCGGCGCCCGCTGCTCGACATGCTCGGCATGGTACATGTCCATGACGAGGTCGAGCCGGCCCGGCGGCGCGGCGCCGCAATCGAGCGGGTAGAGGTCGGCCAGCGAGCCGAACGCGGCCACGCCGGCCGGCCGTTTGGGGCCGATCCTCGGCGCCGAGCCGTCGGCGCAGCGCAGCCGGGCGAGGTAGGAGCGCTCGCCTTCCGGGCCGCCGACCCGCACCGGGTTGCCGACGGTGCCGAGCGGATGGGCGGCGGCGGCGGCGGCGGCGCGGGCAAGCTCTTCGTCACTGTTGCCAAGGCCGGCCTGGGCCAGCACGTCGCGGGGGGCGGGCGATCGCTCGCGCGGCGGCTTCATGGCCGGGAGCGGCGCGGCAATGAGGGCGGCGGCGAGGGCGGTGGCAAGGGTGCGCATGAGGCCTCCTAACGAGCCCAGCAGCTAATGAAAATCCCGCGTCCGCTGGCGGATGACGTCGTCCTGAGCGGAGCCGGTTCGGAAGGGAGGGTGATAATCGTCGCGCGCCTTTTTCTCCCACTCGCCGCGCGGGTCGGGAGCGCCGCCATGGCCGGCGCCGTCGCCGGGGCCGGTACGGTGCGGGAAGCGCATCCCGCCGACCTTGTGGAGGAGCGGCGTGCAATCCTCGATGCGCTCGGCGATGACGTGGATCACCTCGCCCTCGCGCTGCACCGTCCCGGTGATGGCGACCATCGCCGAGGACATGATGATGCGCCGCTGCGCCTCGAAACGGCGCTGCCAGATGATCGCATTGGCGATGCCGGTCTCGTCCTCGATGGTGACGAAGGTGACGTTGGTCGAACCGGGCCGCTGGCGGACGAGGATGATGCCGGCGACCTCCACCTTGCGGCCGTCCTTGACATGCGCGAGGCCGGCGCAGCGGGTGATGCGGCGGCGGTCGAGCTCGGGGCGCAGGAAGCTGAGCGGATGGGCGCGCAGCGAGAGCTGGATGGAGCGGTAATCCTCGACCACTTCCCTGCCGTCGGTCATCGGCCTCATGCGGACGTCGGGCTCGGCGATCTCCGCCGCGCGCGCATCGGCGGCGGCGAACAAGGGCAAAGGCGCCTCCCCCAGGCCCCGCACCTGCCAGAGCGCCTGGCGGCGGTCGATTCCCAGGGAGGCGAAGGCATCGGCTTCGGCGAGCCGCTCGAGCGCGGCGACCGGAACGCCGGACCGGCGCCAGGCCTCTTCGATGCTGGTGAAAGGAGCCTCGCCGCGGGCGGCGAGCAGCTTTGCCGCATGCTCGTTGGCGAGACCCTTCACCATCCGCATGCCGAGCCGGAGGGGAAGATAAACCTCCCCTGAGCGATGCTCAGGGGAGGAATTGCCGCCCTCCAGCGTGCAGTCCCACCGGCTCCGGTTGATGCAGACAGGACGCACCTCCACGCCATGCTCGCGCGCGTCCCGGACGATCTGGGCGGGGGCGTAGAAGCCCATCGGCTGGGCGTTGAGCAAAGCCGCGCAGAACACGTCCGGATGGTGGCACTTCATCCAGGACGAGGCATAGGCGATCTTGGCGAAGCTGGCGGCGTGGCTTTCGGGGAAGCCGTAGCTGCCGAAGCCCTCGATCTGCTTGAAAGTGCGCTCGGCGAATTCGCGGGTGTAGCCGTTGGCGATCATGCCGTTGATCATCTTGTCGTGGAAGGCTCCGACCCCGCCGGTGAACTTGAAGGTCGCCATCGAGCGGCGGAGCGCGTCGGCCTCGGCCGCGGTGAAGCCGGCGCCGACGATCGCGACCTTCATCGCCTGCTCCTGGAAGAGCGGCACGCCGAGCGTCTTCCAAAGCACCTGGCGGAGCGCCTCGGACGGATATTCGACCGGCTCCCTGCCCTCGCGGCGGCGCAGGTAAGGATGAACCATGTCGCCCTGGATCGGGCCGGGCCGGACGATCGCGACCTCGATCACCAGGTCGTAAAATTCCTTCGGCTTCATCCGCGGCAGCATGCTCATCTGGGCGCGGCTCTCGATCTGGAACACGCCGAGCGTGTCGGCCCGCCGGATCATCTCATAGACCGCCGGATCGTCCTCCTGGAGGTCGGCCAGGCCGACGCCTATGCCCTTGTGCTCCGCCAAAAGATCGAACGCGCGGCGCATGCAGCCGAGCATGCCGAGGCCGAGCACGTCGACCTTCATGAAACGGAGCGCGTCGATATCGTCCTTGTCCCATTCGATCACCCGCCGGTCCGCCATCGCCGCCGGAGCGATCGGCACGAGGTCGTCGAGCCGGTCCTCGGTCAGCACGAATCCGCCCGGATGCTGGCTGAGGTGCCGCGGCGTGCCGATCAGCTGACGGGACAGGTCGATGGTGAGGGCGAGGCGCGGGTCGCTTCGATCGAGGTTGAGCTCGTCGACATGACGCTCCTCCACTCCTTCGTTGGACCAACCCCAGACCTGTCCGGCGAGCGCGCCGGTGACGTCTTCCGGGAGCCCCAGCGCCTTGCCGACGTCACGCACCGCGCCACGGGCGCGGTAGCGCGAGACGACCGCGGTCAGGGCGGCGCGGTCCCGGCCATAATGGCCGTAAATCCACTGGATCACCTCCTCGCGCCGCTCATGCTCGAAATCGACGTCGATGTCGGGCGGCTCGTTGCGCTCGCCCGAAACGAAGCGTTCGAACAGCAATTCGTGCTGGATCGGATCGATCGAGGTGATGCCGAGCAGGTAGCAGACCACCGAATTGGCCGCCGAGCCGCGGCCCTGGCACAAGATGCCCTGCGAGCGCGCATAGCCGACGATCGCGTGGACGGTGAGGAAATAGGGAGCATAACGAAGGCGCTCGATCAGCTCGAGCTCGTGGCGCAGCTGCCTCTCGTACGGTTCGGGCAGCCCGGCCGGAAAGCGTCCGGCGGCGGCGGTGCGGACGCGCTCCTCGAGCCGCGCCTGCGGGCTCATTCCGGCCGGAACTTCGCTCGGATATTGATAGGCGAGCCGGCCCAGATCGAAGCGGCAGCGCCGCGCGACGTCGCCGCTCGCCGCGATCATGTGCGGCCAGCGGGCGAACAGCCGCTCCATCTCGGCGGCGCTCTTCATGTGGCGGTCGGCGTGGCGTTCGCGGCGGAAGCCCAGCGCGTCAACCGTCGTCTTCTCGCGGATCGCGGTGACGACGTCCTGCAGCAGGCGGCGGTCGGGCGAATGGTAGAGCACGTCGCCGGCGGCGAGCGGCGCCACGCCGGCCGCGCGCGCCATCCGGTCGAGCCGGTCGATGCGGGCGATATCGCCGGGGCGGCGATGAAAAGAGATGGCGGCATAGGCGCGGTCGCCGAACAGATCGGCCAGGCGCCCGAGCGCCGCCGCGGCCGCTTCGTCCCCGCGATCGGCGACCAGCGCCGCGATCATCCCCTCGGCATGGGCCGCGACATCGTCCCAGCCGATCCTGCATTCGCTCTTGCCGAGCCATTTGTCGTCCACCCGCTGCAGCGGCCGGCTCGCCGACAGAAGCCGGGTCAGCCGCGACCAGGCGGGCCGGTCCTGCGGATAGACGAGCAGGCTTTCGCCCGATACGAGGTCGAGCCGGCAGCCGGGCACCAGCCTGACGCCGGTCGCCTTGGCCGCTTCCCAGCAGCGCACCATCCCGGCCACCGAATTGCGGTCGACGATGCCGAGCGCCTCAATGCCGAGATGGGCGGCCGCCGTGAACAGCTCCTCCGCGCTCGAGACGCCGCGCAGGAAGCTGAAATGGGTGGTGACCTGGAGCTCGGTATAGGTCACCTTTGCCCCCTCGGCGAAAAGTGACTATATGAACTGGTCATGTTGAGGAGGAAGGCGATGGGCAGGATGATCGGGGCGGCGGAATTCAAAGCCAAGTGCCTGCGCATCATCGACGAGGTCGAGCGCAGCGGCGAATCCGTCACCATCACCAAGCGCGGCCGCCCTATGGTGGAGGTGAAGCCGGTGGAGAATAAGGAGCGCCATTCAATAATCGGCGCCATGAAGGGGTCAGTGCTGCGATATGATCGGCCGTTCGATCCCGCTATCGACCCCCAGGAGTGGCATGCCAATCGATGATCGTCATCGATACACATGTGCTCATTTGGGCGGTGCAGGATGATCCGAAACTGAGCGCCGGGGCGCGGGCGCTGCTCGACACATCCGACGGATTGATGGTTTCGGCGATTACCGCTTGGGAAATGGCATTGCTGGCAAAAAAGAAGCGGCTTGAATTGGGGATGGACGCGGCCGGTTGGATAGAAGAGACGCTTTCCTTGCCTGCTATCGTGCTTGCGCCGATCGGCTCCGCCATTGCCATCGACAGCGTTATGCTGCCCGGCACTTTTCATGATGATCCGGCCGACCGCATCATCATCGCCACTGCCCGGCACCACCATCTGCCGCTGCTGACGGTGGATGAAGCCATTCTCGACTATGCTGCAACCGGCCACGTCGGCGTAATCGACGCGCGGCTCTAGGGCATGATCCAACAAGGTTGAAGCATCTTGTTCCCCGGAACGATTCCAATCTGCCGGATCTGACCTTAGCCTCATCATCCGAACATCCCCTGGAGGTACCAGCCGAGATCGCCGGTGCGGGCGTCGAGGCCGTCGCCGCGGCGGTAGAGCCAGAAGCGGCGGCCGTCCTCGTCCTCGACCTGGAAATAGTCGCGCACCGCATCGGCCTCGCCGGTGCGGCGCCACCATTCGCCATAGATGCGCTCGGGGCCGTCGGCGCGGCGGACGCGGTGCATCCGCCCCCGCCACAGGAAGCGGACCGGCGGCTGATCCGGAAGCTCGGCCATCACCTTGTCGACCCGCTCGGGCGGCGACAGCAGGCGCGTCGGGCGCGGCCATGAGCGCGGCCATCCGGCGGCCGCCGCGAGCGGCGGGATGCGGCGCAGCGAACGTTCGGGGACGTCGCTCTCGATCGCGCTCAGGCGGAACAGCCGGCGGGCACCGAGGCGGCCGGCGAGGCGGTCGATCAACGGAATGATGTCGGGCGCGGGCCTGGCGCCGGCGGCGCCCAGGCCGCCTTCGATCGGCTGCGGCGCGAGCGGTTCGGTGCGGTCGGCGACGAGGCGCATCGCCTCGATGCCGAAGCCGGGCTCGATCTTCTCGATCTTCGCCCACAGCAACCGCGACAGATGATCGCGGTCGCGGGTGGCGCGGGCGGTGCCGATCGCGACGCTTTGCCCGCCGCCGTCGAGGCGGGCGCAGAACAAAGCGAGGGTGCGGGCGCCGAGCGATTGTTTCGTTAGCGTAGCGACTAGCCGCGCCATGAGCACGTCCAAGGCGGCTTCGATCGCCGCGGCGGTGGCGATCGGCTCGGCGAAGCTGAGGCAGGCGCTCGGCGGGTCGGCCGGGACGATTGGGTCGAACGGCTCGGCGGCGCGGCCCAGGGCCTGGTCGAGCCGGGTGAGCAGGGCCTTGCCGAAGCGGCGCTGGAGCGGGCCGCGCGGCATCGCGACGACATCGCCGACCCGGTCGATGCCGAGCCGGCGGGCGGCGGTCAGCACCTCTTCTTCGAGGCGGAGGGCGGCGAGCGGGAGCGGCGCGACCGCTTCGGCTTCGCGGCCGGGCGGGCACAGGGTGACCGGATCGGAACCGAAGCGGGCGAGCGCATGAGCGGCGCCGGCCGTGCCGGCGACGGCGATGCGGGCGTCGAAGCCGAGCCGCGTGCAAAAAGCGAGGATGCGGCCGCACATGCGGGCCTCGCCGCCGAACAGATGGGCGACGCCGCTAAGGTCGAGCCACAGGCCGGCGGCATCCGAGACGGCGGCGGTCGGAGTCCAGCGGCGCGCGGCGAACAAGGCGAGCCGGGTGAGCAAGGCGGCGTCGGCATCCGGCTCGGCGTCGCGTATGTCGAGGCCGCGCACGAGCAGGCGGGCCTGGGCGAGGGTCATGCCGGGATGAAGGCCGAGCGCCCGCGCGGCCGGACAGGCGGCGGCGACCGTCACGCGCTGGCCCGAACGGTGGACGGTGACGAGGGGGAGCGGTTCCCCGGCGGAAGCCGGGGCCCGGTTCTGACGCTTTTCTGCGCCCCGGCTTGCGCCGGGGAACGTCTCTTCGCGGCGGGCCCAGCGGGCGCCGGGGCGCCAGCCGCCGCCGCGGGGGCAGGAGCAATCTTCCCGGCTCGACCCGGCCGCCTGCGCTTCCGCCTTTTCCGCCGATGAGGAAAAGGCTGCGACCGATGCTATTCTATGCCGCTTCCCGGCTTGCGCGGCGCTCTCGATCCGGCGCAGCCGGTCGATCGGCAAATTGGGCAGGTAGAGCGAGGCGACCCTCGGCATCGCAGGCCTCCATGATCAGGTCGAACGGTTCGCCGCCGCGCTGGCGCGCCAGCGCCACGCGCCAGCACGGGCGGCCGATGCCGGGGACCGGCAGCGGCGCGGACGGGGCGCAGGCGATCCGCCAGCGGGTGAGCGCGGAGGACGGCAGGGCGAGCGGATCCTCGCCGGCTTTCTTCCAGCGCTTCAGCATCAAGGCGGTGGCGCCGCCCTCCTCCGCGGCGAGCTGGAGGCGGCGGGTCGAGGCCAGAGCGGCGCGGCCGACCTCGCCGACGACGGCGGCAAGGCCGCCATGACGCAGCCCCTCCTCCATCACCGCCAGCACTTCCTCGTCGCGGCCGCATTCGGCGTAAATCACCCGGTCCGGGCCGAGCCCCGCCTGCTCGAGGCCGGGGGCGAACAGATCCGGCCGGGCGAGCGCCCACAGCACCGTCCCGGCCCCGGACGCGCGGCGGGCGGCGATGCCGGCGACGAACAGGGTGGCGGCGGCATCGTCGCCGAGGCCGGGGCGGGCGGCGGCGATTTCGTGCAAAGCGGCGACGGCGAGGCCGCCGCCCTCCAGCCGCCGGTCGATGGCCTCCAGCCCGAAAGGCAGGCATTCGCGGCCTGCCTTCGCGCCGGCCGATTCGATCGCCCGCACCTCGGCCCGCAACGCGGCGAGGCGCTCGGCACGGGAGGGCGAGAGAACGGCCATGGCGACTCCACAGACTCAGTTGTTCGCCTTATGTTCCTCCTATTTCTATAGAGTCAATGGGGGTGCCGAAATGCCAAAACACGCGCAGACCCTGCCGAAGCACGAGAAATCTCCGACCTCCCTCACCTCTCGCCTCGGGCGCGCAGGGCCGCGTCGCAAGCCTGCCTTAGCGCCGGCACCTCGTTCTTGACGGTGTCCCAGATCAGTTCGGGGTTCACGCGATCATATTCGCGGCGAAGAATATTCCCAAGCCCGCGCACTTGCCGCAGCGGCACTTCAGGAGCGATGGCGGCGAGCCGGTCAGGTCCCAGCCGGATCGCAGCCTCGGTAATCCGCTCGATGCACCGTTCCACGGCATCGCGAGTCTTCGAATCGCCAGCAAACTCCTCCAAGCCAAGGCCCGCCAAATAGCTCGCGATCCGGTCGCTGTTCTCGATGATATGCTCAAGCCAGTCGAGAGACCGATCATCTTCAGAATACATGCACGCGGTCCTGCTCTATCCGCGCCCGGAGCCGTGGCCTTTCGATCGGCTCGCTCACCATATCGACGGAAACCCCCAGTAAATCCTCGATCTGCTCGCGAAGCGCCGCATAGCGGAACAGTCCAATGCGCCGCGTCGGGTCCAACGTCACGGCCAGGTCGACATCGGAGCCCGGCCCGGCCTCGCCGCGGGCGACCGATCCGAACAGCGAAAGCCGGCAGACGCCGAGCTCGCGCAGCTCCCCTTCATGCTCTCGCAGGCGCTGGATGATCGCGTCGCGGTCCATGAGCGGGAATGTAGCGTCATCCTTCGGTCGCCGCCACCTCATGCCGGTCCGGGGCGCGCCGGCACCAAGCCTGAACCGGCGTTCAGGGGCGAGACAGGCGGGTTGTGGAGAGACCCGCCGCTCCCCAGCTATCGATCGAATATGAGCCTCCTCCGCCGCTGCTTCCTCGCTTTCCTGCTCCTCGCCGCCGCGCCGGCCTTCGCGGAAGGAGACGCCGACTGGCTGTACCGGGGCAGCGACATCGCGCGCGATCCGGCGTGGACGTTCGGGACGCTGCCCAACGGCCTGCGCTATGCGGTGCGGCGGAACCGGCTGCCGGCCGGGCAAGTGTCGATCCGTCTCCGCATCGACGCCGGCTCGCTGCACGAGGCCGACCAGGAGCGCGGCTGGGCGCATTTCACCGAGCATATGCTGTTCCGCGGCTCCAGGGACTTCGCCGACCGCGAGGCGCGGCACGTGTGGCAGAAGCTCGGCGCCAGCTTCGGAAGCGACACCAACGCCTTCACCAGCCCGACCCAGACGGTCTACCAGCTCGACCTTCCCAATGCCGATCCGGGCGAGATCGACCTCAGCCTCGACGTCATCGCCGACATGGCCGACAATGCGTTGTTCGATCCGGCCACGGTCGCAGCCGAGAAGAAGGTGATCCTCGCCGAAAAGGGCCGGCGGCCGGAGCTCGCCACCCGCTACCTGGAAGCCAGCTGGCCGCTTTTCTATGCCGGCCTCAAGATCGCCGCGCGCGACACGATCGGCACCGACGCCACCTTGCGCGCCGCCGACGCGGCCGGGCTCCGCGCTTTTTACGAGCGCTGGTACCGGCCCGACCGCGCGGCCCTGATCATGGTCGGCGACGCCGATCCCAAGGCGATGGAAGCGATGATCGCCAGGCATTTCGGAGGCTGGCGGGCGACCGGCCCGAAGCCGCCCGAGCCGGACACCGGCGCCATCGCCACACCCGCCCGGCGCTCGGCCACGCTCGCTTATCCGGGCACGCCCTATACCGCGTCATTGCTGTGGCTGCGGCCGTATCGCGAGCTGCCCAACACCAAAGCCCATGAGAAGATCGACATGGCGCGCGCGCTCGCCGCGCGGATCATCAACCGCCGGCTCGAGGCCAAGGCCCGCGGCGCGGCCGCCTTCGTCGGCGCCGGGCTGGGCGAGACCCGGCAGAGCGGCATCGCCGACATGACCCAGCTTGCGATCACCGCCCGCAACGGCCGGTGGCGCGAAGCGATGGCCGAGGCGTTCGCGATCATCGCCGACGCGCAGAAGGCGCCGCCGAGCGAAAGCGAGATCGCCCGCGAGATCCAGAATCTGCGGACCGCCTTCACCTCGGCGGTGGAAGGCGCCGGCACGGTCAAGTCGCAGCAATGGGCGCAGCAGCTGGTCGGAGCGATCGACAGCGACGGCATCGTCGCGACCCCGCAGACCACGCTCGCCCTGCTCGAGGAGTTCGCCCCGCACATGACGCCGGCCGCGATCGCCGAGACGACGCGCGGCCTGTTCGCCGGCGCCGGGCCGCGGCTGATGGTGGCGGGGCCGGAAC
>DASZDE010000167.1:0-5398 GCA_035942355.1 Allosphingosinicella sp.
GAACAATATCTGCAGCAGCGAAGTGCCGACCACCGCCATGGTCGACATGCCGAGCAGATAGATCATCGCCGGAACGACGATGAACCCGCCGCCCACGCCCAGCAGCACCGTCAGCATGCCCGCGATGAAGCCGAGCGCCAGCGGCGCCAGCGGCGAGATGTAGAGACCCGACTGATAGAAGCGCCAGCGCATCGGCAGTGCGGCAATCAACGGGTTGTGCCGCCGCACCGCCTTCTTCCTGGCGCGCCGGCTGGGTTTGATGATGTCGAGCGCAGTCGCCGATTCCTTGGCCATCAGCACGCCGATGCTGCCGAGCAGGATCACGTAGAGCAGCGAAATCACGGTATCGATCTGGCCGCTGTCCTGAAGCAGCCGGAACAGGCCGCCGCCGGCCAGCGCGCCGATCGTGCCGCCGGCGACGAGCACCGCGCCCATCCGATAATCGACCCCCTTGCGGCGGCGGTGGGCGAGCAGCCCGGAGACGCTGGTGCCGGTGATCTGGGTGGTGGCGGAGGCGACCGCGACCGTCGGCGGAATCCCGTAGAAGATCAGGATCGGAGTGGTGAGAAACCCGCCGCCCACGCCGAGCATGCCGGTCAGCAGGCCGACGATCCCGCCCAGGCCGATGATCACCAGTGCGTTGACGGAGAGGCCGGCTACGGGAAGGTAGATGTCCACGCCAAAAACGCTAGCGGCTTACGGCGGGGCGCGGAAGGCGGCGCGGGCTAAAATTCCGTGGCCACGGTCAACGCAGGGCCCGACGCCGGTTCCGCGTCGCCGGCGATGCGGAAGCGCCACTCCGCCGCCACGCGCACGGCGGTGCCCCCAACCGGCATGCGGACCGACGCCTGCGGACCGATGTCGAGCCGCGCCACGCCCGGCTGCGCCGCTCCCCACAGGCCGACGCCCGCTTTCAGCCGGCCCTTCTGGTCGAGCGCGATGCCAAGCTGAGCCGAGCCGTCGATGAACAGGTCGCGGGACCTGAGGCCGACCATTCCCGCCTGGGCATAGCCATCCAGCAGCACCGGGCCGATCAGCCGGGAATCGCTGACGCCGCCATAGGCCAGCACCGAGAAGGCCGACCGCCCGCCGTCCGCCAGCGCCTGCCTCCGCTCCGCCAGCAACCGGACCGGAAGCGAAGCGATCGGCTGCCATTCGACCCCAAGCGCCGCCTCAGCTCCGCTCTCGCCAAGCGGCGAATACAGCCTCGCGCTGAGCGAAAGCGGACGCCGCACATCATGGTTCAGTCGGTAAGACAGCCGCGCTCCCGCCTGGCTGCCGCCGAGGGTCCCCGCGGCGGCGAGCGGCGATGCGCCCGCCCGGCGCACGAACATCCAGGCCGATCCCGACCAGCGGCTGGCGCGGGCCACGGCCGGCGCCAATCCGAACGGCGGGGCCGCCGGGGCAGTCCGGGCCGCTGGATTGGCCGGCGGCGGCGCGGCCGCTGCAGCAGGAACCGTTCCGGCCGCCCGGCCGGGAGCGAGAGGTTCGGGCAAAAGCGGCGGCACGTTTCCGCTTCGGCCGCCTGCGGTCCGGGCGCCGGGAGGTCGGGGCTTGAAGATCATGTGCAGGGCCGGTGCCGGGGCCAAAGATGGCTGCGCGACGCGCGCGGCGACGGGCGCTTCGTCGCGGAAGGCGCCGCTCGGCACCGCTTCCGCAGCCTCGGTCTCCCGCACCGGCTCACCCTGCCGGCTCGGGAACAGCATTGCCGTGCGCACGCAAATCCATCCGGTGCCGAGCAGGATGAGGAAGCGGAGCGGCCGCGCCGCTGTCATTTCACCGCTATTTCAGCGGGAAAAGCGTGCGCGGTCTTTTCCCAGCGAGTGCTGCCGGTCCGCCGGACCGTGAGGTAGCGGAGGATCGCCCGCCGGGCGGCGAGCATCGCGATCGCATTGCTTACGATGATGCGCGGCGACGAGCGCAGACCTTCGCGCCAGCCATAGGCATGGGCGACGAAGCCGAACCGCATGACCAGCCGCCAGATCAGCATCGCCAGGTTGATCTGGAGGAGGACGGTGAGACCGGGCGCGACCGGCTGCGGAGCGGCGCCAAGCAGGATCTGGCGCAGGCCGAGCATGGTCCAAGCCAGGCTCGCGAAATATGCCGCGCCCAGGCAGATCGCCGCGAGTACCGACTGCCGATCGCGCACGCGCATCCAACGCTCCGCGATCCCGCCGTGCCAGCCCAGCCGATCCCAGCCGGACAAGGCGATTCCGGTCATCCATCGCGCCTTCTGCCGGACCGCCGCGTCGAGCGTGCCGGGGAAATATTCCCTGGTGACGACCGGCACCCGGCCGGTTCCGGCGAGCAGCCGCACGAAAGCCGCGCTGCGGCCGCGCTCGCGCAGCCTCAGCCCGAGCTCATAATCCTCGGTGACGCTCGCAGCGTCGAACGGTGCGCCGCCCGCGCTCCGCGCCACCTCCTCCAGCGCCTCGCGCGAGAAGGCGCAGCCCACCCCGGCCGAAGGCACTGCGGCCCCGACTGCCTGGCGCACGACCATCTCCTTGGCGTGCGCCTCGGCAAACTCGTCGGCATAATGACCCGCGATCCAGCGCGAGTTCTCATCGAGCAGCGGGAGCACCGGCAGCTGGACCATGTCATAGCGTTCGATGGCCGAGTCGAAGATGCGCAGCTCTTCCGGATCGACGACATCCTCGGCATCGTGGAGGATCACCGCCTTGACGCGCTGCCCGTCCGCCCGCTCGTCGCGGACCATGGCGTTCCAGATCCGGTTGAGGCAATCGGCCTTGGTGGTCGGTCCCGGAGCCTCGCCGACGACCAGTCGCACCCGCGGATCGCGAACCTCGGCGGCGGCGGCAATCCCGTGCTCATCGTTGGGATAGCATCCGACATAGATCCGGTAATTGCCGTGCCGCAGCCGCTGCAGGCTGTGGGCCAGCATCCGGCCGATCACCTCCGACTCGTCCCAGGCGGGCACGAAGATGGCGAGAAGACCCGGACGCCGCGGCGGGCGCAAACCGTCCACGCGCGGCGCAGGACGGCGGATAAGCCTGCTCCTTGCCGCCATGGCGAGCCAGATCAAATCGACCAGGAGATCGCTTGCGCCCAGGATGATGAAGCCCGTCGCTGCGAACAAGGCAGCCTCGTTCATGGCCAGATCGAGGCCTGCGAAAAAGGGCTCAAGCCCGGTCATCAGGATTCCCCCGAATCGGATAAACTATGGTCCATTTTGGCGTAAAACAGTTGCAAGTGCTGGGAAAATCCATCCATTTTCGAGGTATTTTCCGGCAACTCGCTGAGCTTGATCGACTTTTGCAGCCCACCTTCGCCTGAATCTCCGGACTGGCCCTCCGCACCGCCCTCGCTTGCGGCGCCGCGCGAAGGCTAAACTGGAAGCACAATCGGGCGCCTTTCATTGCGCTCGCCCACAGGCTAGGTGCCGCAAGGTTCGGAAGGGAGAGGATGAAGGAGCAGGTCGGGTCAGCCGGCGGCCGGTCAGCGTTGCGCGATTTCCTCGACAGCGAAGCGGCAGGCGGCATCGTCCTGATGGCCGCGGCGGTCGCGGCGCTGGTCGTCGCCAACAGCCCGCTCGCGGACGCCTATCATCACGCCCTCCACCGCCCGGTGGGCCCGGTGCTGACGCCGAAGCTCGGCGCGATGTCGATCCGCCTGTGGATCAACGACGGCCTGATGGCGATCTTTTTCCTGTTCGTCGGTCTGGAGCTCAAGCGCGAGTTCAAGGACGGGCGCCTCGCCGGCTGGAGCCAGCGGCGTCTCCCCATGCTGGCGGCGGCGGCCGGCATGATCGTGCCCGCCGCGGTCTACCTCTTGCTCACGTGGGGCGATGCCAGTTTAACGGGTGGCTGGGCGATCCCGGCCGCGACCGACATCGCGTTTGCGATCGGCGTGCTGGCCCTGCTCGGCAGGCGCGCGCCCACTTCGCTCAAGCTGTTCCTCACCACCGTCGCCATCGTCGACGACATGGGCGCAGTCGCGATCATCGCCTTGGCCTATTCCGGGTCGATCGACACCCTCGCGCTCGGCATCGCCGCGGCGATCCTGTTTGCGATGTACGCGCTCAACAGGAGCGGAGTGTGCGCCCTGTGGGCCTATCTGCTGCCGGCGGCCGCGCTCTGGTATGCGGTGCTGCTCTCCGGCGTTCATGCGACCGTCGCCGGCGTCCTCGCCGCGGCCGTCATTCCGATCGTCAAGTCGCCCGGCGCGCCGGACGATGCGGCCTCGCCGCTCCATCGGCTGGAGCATGCGATCGCCGCCCCGGTCGGTTTCCTGATCGTGCCGCTGTTCGGCTTCGCCAATGCCGGACTGTCGCTGGCTGGGATCGGCTTCGAAGCCATCGCTGCCCCGCTCACCTTAGGGATTGCAGCCGGGCTGTTCGTCGGCAAGCAGATCGGCATCTTCGGCGCGGTCTGGCTCTGCGTGCGGCTCGGGCTGGCGAGACGATTGAAGGGGGCCAGCTGGCTGCAGATTTACGGCGTCTCGATGCTGTGCGGCATCGGCTTCACGATGAGCCTGTTCATCGGCGCGCTCGCCTTCCCGGACCATCCGGCGCGGGTCGAGGAGGCCAAGCTCGGGATCCTCACCGGCTCCTTCCTCTCCGCGCTGGCCGGCTATTTCGTGTTGAGGCTTGCGCCGCTCCACCCCCCCCATCAGGAAGAGGAAACCCGCCAGGCCGGCGAGATCGCGGACGACGGCGACGTCGGCCGTCTCGAGGAGAGGGCGCCATGAAGTTTCTCCGACTGCTCCTCCCGCTGCTGCTACTGACCGGCTGCGTCTCCGCCGGGGCCGGCCGCGAAAACCTCGACGCCATCGCCCGCGATTACGTCAAGCTCCAGCTCGCCGTCGGCGAGAAGGAAGAAGGCTATATCGACGCTTATTATGGCCCGGCGCGCTGGCAGGCGGAGGCGAAGACGATTCCGCGCACGCTGCCGCAGCTGGCCGCGGGGGCCGCCGTCCTCGCCGTCCGCCTGAACAGCCTCGACGAGGCTCGGCTCGAGCCGATCGAGCGCCGGCGGCGCGACTTCCTGCTGGCGCAGCTCCATGCCGCCTCGACCCGGCTGAGGATGATGCAGGGCGAGAAGCTCCCTTTCGCCGACGAAGCGGAGGGCCTGTTCGGAGTCCGGCCGGAGCTGAAGCCGCTTTCCTCCTACGATCCGATCCTCGCCCGGATCGAACGCCTTGTGCCAGGGCCCGGGCCGCTGGCCGACCGGATCGATGCCTTCGCCAAGCGCTTCACCATTTCGGGCGAGCGGCTCGACGCGGTGGTGCGCGCCGCCATCGCCGAATGCCGCCGGCGGACGCTCGAACACATCGAGCTGCCGCCGGAGGAGCGGTTCAACCTGGAATTCGTCACCGGCAAGAGCTGGAGCGGCTACAATTGGTACAAGGGCGAGGCGACCAGCCTCATTCAGATCAACAC
>DASZDE010000168.1:0-64745 GCA_035942355.1 Allosphingosinicella sp.
CTCAAGAGCCTCTATACCAGCATCGCATCGGCGCTGGCCACAAAGACCAATGCCGGCGCGCTCGCGGTCACCGCCGTCAAGAGCCCGCTTCAGTTCCTGGCCAATTTCCTTAGCTATCTCGAAGGTGCGAAGGCGGATGAACTCAAGAGCCTCTATACCAGCATCGCATCTACGCTGGCCACGGAGATCAATGCCGGCGCGCTCGCGGCCACTGCCGTCAAGAGTCCGCCCAGCGAGCTCGCAACCTTCCTGCGTTACCTCGAACGCGCAAAGGCGAAGGAACTCAAGAGCCTCTATACCAGCATCGCATCGGCGCTGGCCACAAAGACCAATGCCGGCGCGCTCGCGGCCAGCGCCGTCAAGAGTCCGCTCAACGACCTCGCAACCTTCCTGCGTTACCTCGAACGCGCAAAGGCGAAGGAACTTAAGAGCCTCTATACCAGCATCGCATCGGCGCTGGCCACAAAGACCAATGCCGGCGCGCTCGCGGCCGCCGCTGTCAAGAGCCCGGTTGAACACCTCACTTATTTTCTGGAATGTCTCGAAGGCGCGCAATCCAAAGAGCTTAGCCTGCTGAATGAAACACTGATCAAGACGCTTTGCGATGTCCACCACAGTGCCGCGATTGCGTCAACCGCCTTACAGGGTCCGGCCGAGCATGCCTCGCGATTTCTAAGTTTTGCGGTCGAGCGAAACTGGTTGAATCCGATCACCAAGGCCATCGCAGATCGGTGTGTTGCCGGGTCGGCTCATGCGGAGGTAATTTCAGAGCTGTCGTTAACCCTGCAGATGGAGGCGGAGATTTTGACTGAGTTTGGCGACAGCAGTGCGGGCAGGGCGAGGCAGTCGCAGCTCTCGCTCCTCTTCGGGAGGTTTGTTGAAGTCCCGTGATGAACGGCCGTCGTATGAGCGGGGACAGTCACGTGACTGTCACCAGACTGTCCCAATCTTGTAACTAAGGTGGTTGAATTGATATTAGCGAGACGAGCTTAGGCCACGTTTTTCAAAGCCATCTCCAGCAACCGCCCGATCGCCTCTGAACGCGACGGCCCTTCGACTACGCTCAGGACAGGCTTAGACTCCGGCTGGGCCTCGATCCAGGCGTCGAGCTTCGCTTCCAGTTCCGGCGGCGTGCGGACGCCGCGCATCGGGTGGCGGACGGTGGGTGGTCCTTCGAGAATGGACCGGTAGGTCATGCCCCCGGCATTGGTCCAGGATCGCTGGGGGCGATCCGGCCGGTCCATGGTTCGACAGGCTCACCGCCTCCTCAGGATGAGCGGATCTGAATGCGCCAACGGAAGACGCGGGGTCTTTTGGTTTAGCCGCTATCGGCCTGCCCTTGTTTTTGGTTTAGCCTAAAATGAACGCCGAACAACTGGGGACACGTACGAGTACATGTCCTCTTCGAACCAGCGAAAGGCCCCTTGGGAAGGCGCCTGATGGGTGCTGCCCAGCATAAGCTCTCGCGCCGCGCGCTGCTAGCCGGTGCCTGCGCGGGGGCGGCTTTGCCCTTTTCCCGTCGTTCCGGGCTCGATCCGGAATCCACCTTTTCCTCGCCGCCGCCGCCAGAAAGGTGGACCCCGGATCACGTCCGGGGTGACGAAGGTGGGCACGTCGAGCGCTGGGCGAAGGCGCTCGCCCGGTTCGCGCGGGCCGAGGCGGAAGTGCCGGCGGCGGGGGCGGACGAAGCGGCGTTCGATCGCGCCTGCGGGCGGCACGACGCGGTGCTGGCGCGGCTGCTTGGGGCGCCGGCGCCGGACGGCGAAGCCGCGGCGTGGAAGCTCGCCCTCATCGACGAGCACCGGGTGTTCGAGCTCGACTGCTGGGATGCCGCCATAGCGGCGCTGCAGGCGGACCTGCGGCGGCTGGCGGCACCTGCGAGCAGCTGAAACGACGAAGGCCCCGCATTCTGCGGGGCCTTCACATTGTTGCGGCCGTTGCGACCACCAGGATAAACATCTCTCGCGAGACGTGAGCGATCATCTTGAACTTACTCGAAACCTTATCGCGCAGTGCTTTCATGAGCCTTCCTCCCTTCTCCAGGACGTACCCGACGATGGTGTGAAAGAAAGCGTGAAGCCCTACGTGAACCAGCAACTTCTCCCAGTGAACGACCGCCCCACTCAGTGTGGCGAGCCCGAATTCTGCTGTTGATCTAGGGCTGTTCGCGCCGGCTTCAAGGGGAAGCGCCCGTCACCGGAGTGAATCCCGTGACGTCGGACGGGCTCGCTCCCCCGGATCAAGTTCGGGGGCGCGACCTGCCGGCCGGGCCTGCGCCGTCTCCGCGCCAGCTTGCGGATGCTTGCGCATCCGCCGCGCTGGCGCCGGTGCGGGTCCAGCCGTGACGGCTGCTCAGGAAGTGGAGGGGTCACGCGGAGGCGCGGAGTGCGCAAAGTCTCCTTCGTCACCCCAGCGGGGGCTGGATCCATGCTGCCTTTGAGGCTCGGGCGGAGTCCGGCCGACGGTTTCACGCAAAGACGCGAAGACGCGAAGGCGGCCGGTCACCAGAAGGGGCCGCACATAAGACGGCGAGGCATCCGAACGGGCAGGATGACGGAGGCACACGCCGCTGGTAAGCTTCGGCTATGCGCGCTGCTGCGTTTCCTCGTCCGTTCCTTGCCGCCCTGCTGCTTCTTGCCGGCTGCTCGCGCGATGCGCCAGCCCGGCCGCCCTCGCTTCCAACTCTTGCCGACACGTCGCTCGAGCGGGAGTGCGCCTGCGTCACGGCGGGCGACTGCCAGATGATCGACGCCTTCGAAGGTGAAAGCGAAACCCGAGGCTTCCAGTGCACCTGGGACGACCAGGCGGCGGGGCGGGCGACGTGCACGTACGAGAGCCGGTTCAAGCACGCCGATCCGCCAGACTCTCCCTGGTCCTCATGGTCCAAGAGCATTGTCCGCCTGCGGCACCTCGGCGACAAAGGCTGGTGCTGGTACGAGCGGGAATGAGGATGCGCCCTTCGTCTGGCTGCGTGCAGCAGCTGCTCAGGACAGGCTTCGGCATCGGCATGAACCCGGATCACACGCTGGAGGAGGTTGGGCAGCAATTTTCCGCGACGAGGGAGCGGATCCGGTAGGCATTCGCAGGCGAAGGCGCTGCGGAAGCCTTCTGGAAATCCGGGACAGTATACATTTTTCCGAGACCAGGAATGAGGCGGCGGCCGACCGAAATATATACTATCCCCATTTTTAGCGCGCGGGAATCCGCCGCCTCGCCGCCTCCGCCTGATTTGGCGGCGCCTCACCAGACCAGCTCCCACAGCCGGTCGGTGAGAGGCTCCGCGCAGAGGCAGGGTCCATATTCCCGTTCTTCGACGAGCTGGCCGTTGCGCCTGTCGTAGCAGGCCTGGTAGCTGCCGCCGCCGTCGGCGCGGTGGGTGGCCAGGGTGACGCAGATTTGGCCGCGGCGATGCCACAGGCGGGGGCGGGTCGTGCGCCTGATCCGCTCGCGCGGCGTGCCCGACCCGGCCGCCGCCACGGCGAGGGTTCTTTCGACCCAAGGCAGCTGGTTGGCCGGAACCCGCCAGGCGGCGGCGTGACCGTAACGCAGGGCGAAGACGCCGGCGGCGACGAGAAGCAGGGCGAAGACCAGCAGGATCGAGGCGGCAAGCTTTTCTCTGCTCATGCGACTATCGCTTATCATGGCATCGGAGGCGAAACCGGATCCCCTGAGCTCCGTCAGGCCGTGGGTGGAAAGCGGACGTCCGCATGCTAGGCAAGGGGGTATGGAAAAGACAGTTTCATCAAGGCCGACGGTCCGCAGGCGTGCCGAGGAGATCAAGGCGTTTCGCTGCAAGAACCTGATCGCCGTGCTCGAGAACCCGACCGACGTGCGCAATATCGGGACGGTGATCCGCAACGTGAACGCGCTCGGCGTCGAGAAGGTCTATGTCGTCGATCCGCGCCGGTGGCTGCCCGACGACTGGCAGGATCTGCGCGAGGCGAAGGGCGTCTCGAAGACGTCTGTCTCGGCGGTCAAATGGACGTTCGTGAAGCGATTCGACAGCACCGATGCGTGCTTCGACCATCTCGAAAGGAACGGCTTCAAGTCGATCGTCACGTCGCCGCACGTCAAGGGCAAGAGCTGCATCTTCCTTCACGAAGGCGACTTCACCCTGCACCACAAGCTCGCGGTCTGGTTCGGCAGCGAAGCTGCGGGCATCAGCGACCGGGCCGTCGAACGCAGCGAGATGTGCGTCAGCATCCCGATGTTCGGCATGATCGAGAGCCTCAACCTCGGCACGAGCTCGGGCATCGTCCTGTACGAGGTCGCCAAGCAGCGGCGCGAATATCAAAGCCGATACAGGCTGCGCCGGCGGCGCGGCGAGCGCGAGGAGCCGCTGCCGACGGTGATCCTGCCTCACGCTTAGCTCCGCCTGCCTTGACGAAATCCGGGACAGTATACATTTTTCCGGAGACGAAACCACGAAGGAGGGGCGGCCGATCGAAAAATGTATACTGTCCCCAATTGGCCCCAATTGGCCGTCGCGGGGAGTGGAAAGCGGGCGTTGCGGGGGCTAGATCAAGCGGGTGGATGCTGGGCATTTCATGCTGCCCCTCGCGGGCATGTGGAACCTCTTCCTTGTCGGCCGGGCGCTCAGGCGCGGCTTCTGGAGGTGGGGCTCGAACGTCTACTCGCGAACGCAGACTCCAGCGGGGTTCTGGTTCTACACCCTTTGCTTCGCGGGTGCAGGGCTGGGGTTGCTATCGACGCCGTTGATCCTCTTCTGACGAGCCTCTCGCGCGGCCGCTCCACCGCGCGTCGCGCGGTCCTCCTCCCCAGCAAGCTGGGGAATCGAAATCGGGGGAAATCGGGGACAGTATACATTTTGCGAGGCATGAATGAGGCGACGGGCCGAAAATGTATACTGTGCCCTTTTGTCTACGCCGCGCCGCCAGCTGCTGGAGCCGCTGCCGCTCCAGCAAGGTGGCTTCCTCCCAGCGCTTCGATTGTCCGCAATTGTAGTTGACCTCAGTCGCGCCCTCGGCTGCCGGATAGTTGAGAGTATAGGGGTTGAGGAACAGGAGCCACTCGGTTCCCACATCGGAGCGGCTGTCGCGGCCGAACCACGGGCGGTCCAGATAGAAGCCGCCGCTGTTTCTGAGCGTGAAATAGGTGATCCGGGGAGGAGGACTGCCTTTGAACGCCTGGACGATTTGGAGGCGGTACAGCGTCCAAGGCTCGTCATTCTCCCGCCGGTGATCGATCCGGGAGACGACCCGCGCCCGCACCACCCAGCGGGAGTCGGCGAACTCCTGCTCGATCGTGGTGCGGGCATGATCCACGCCCTCATAAATGCACAGCGCCCGCGCGGGAGCGGCGATGACGAGAAGCAGAGCGACGGCCATGGACAATTTCAAACCGGACATGCCGCAACCTTGCCGATCCGAAGACCGTCCGCAATGGGTGGAAAGCGGCCGTTCCGGCAGTTAGGCTGCCGGAATGAGCAAGCCATCGCGCATCCGATCAGCGGCTATCCGCCTTTTGACGCTCGTCGGCACTTCGTGCGGTCCGGCAGCGTCGGACAAGGTTCTGACGGTGGAGGAGGTTGTCCCCAGGATAGATGAACTCGACGGCCAGACGGTGAGCGTCGCGGGCTACCTGTCAGAGTGCGAGGGATACGATTGCATCCTTTATCGCAACAAAGAGGATGCCGACGAGCGGGAGCGCTTCCTGGTCGCTATACGCGTGAACAAGCGGGCCCCAGTGCCGGATCGTCCGATGCTCGGCATCGGAACCGGGACCAAATTGGAATTCGATGCGAAGGCCGCTCCCTTCAGGAACAGCTATGTCGTGATCACTGGCACGATAACGAATAAGTGCCGCTACCAAGGCAAGTCTGCCTGCACGGACAGAACAACTGATCTCGAGCCGACGGAAATCCGCGAAATCCGGGACAGTATACATTTTCCCGACCGGGAATGAGGCGGCAGCCGATCGAAAATATATACTGTCCCCATTTACTAGCGGACAGTCTATTTGACTGTCCCCCTGAGGCAGCATGGGGACAGTCAAATAGACTGTCCCCTCAATAAGCTCACGATCCATTTCCGAGCCGGCGCGGGTCTTGCCGAAGCCGCGGCCCCCAAGATGACGCGGGTCGACCAGTCGGGGCCGTCCGGACTTCCGGCCGGCGCAAGCATCCCCGCTCAGGTGATCGAGCCGACCTTCTCGCCGGCGTGCCAGACATCGCAGATCGGGCAATCCTCGTCGCCCGCGGCGCGCTCGACCGCCTGCTTGTCGTCGCGCGCCAGGATGTCCTTGCGCTTGACGACGACCCCGCCCGCCTTGGCCAGCTTGTTGACCCGGTAATGCTTCATGCGAGTCCCCCCTTCCCGCAGCCTGGCGCATCCCCGGGGCATGCGCAAGCGGCGCCGCAATCTGGGAGGTTTGCAACGGGTGGAACCGGACTTTCGTTCACTGCGGTGCTAGATCCGGGTCTCGCCCTCGTTCAAGCCGCCGGGAGCCTTCCGATGATCCCCACCATCACCGCCTTCGAGAAGTCGCCCGACCGCGGCCGCGGCCTGGCGCGCGACATGCGCGTCCGCTGGGCGCTCGAGGAAGCGGGCCAGCCCTATGACGTGCGTCTGGTCTCGTTCAGCGAGATGAAGGAACCCGCGCACCGCGCGCTCCACCCGTTCGGGCAGATCCCGACCTATCAGGAAGGCGATCTCGCCTTGTTCGAATCGGGGGCGATCCTGCTCCATATCGCCGGGCGCCATGCGGGCCTGCTGCCGGACGACGCGCAGGCGCGGGCGCGCGCGATCGCCTGGATGTTCGCCGCGCTCAACACGGTGGAGCCGCCGATCGTCGAGCGCTCAATGGCCATGATCGTGGAGCGCGACAAGCCCTGGTATGCGGAGCGCCTGCCGATGCTCGACGATCGCGTCCGCACGCGGCTGGGCGAGCTTTCCAGCCGGCTGGGCGACGCCGAGTGGCTCGACGGCGCGTTCAGCGCCGGCGACCTGCTCATGGTGACGGTGCTGCGCAGGCTGGAAGGAATGGGCATGTTGCAGGACTATTCGAACCTTGCCGCTTTTGTCGCCCGCGGCGAAGCCCGGCCCGCCTACAAGCGCGCGTTCGACGATCAGCTGGCGGTCTTCACCGGCACGCTGCCGACGAGCGGATGACCATTGGCGGGTCGAACGGGATCCCGCTCGTTTGGATGAGGTGGGGGGACAGGTAGCTTTTCGCGGAAAAGGAACGTCTCCCCTTTCTTCCAGCCGCGCCGCCATCCCCCGGACAGACCGGAATGCGTTTGCGACGAGCACCCCCGGCTGTCGGCCAAGCGAGGAACGCCGGGGAGTCGAATGTGTTGGTGGGGAAGAGCGGGAATTTTGAGGAATTGGAGAGCGTTATGAACCAGAACCTTGTGTCAGCCGTGTTCGACAGCCAGTCGGAAGCAGAAACCGCCGTTCGCGAACTCCGCCAGGCGGGGGTGCGCGACAGCGCGTTGTCGGTGATCGCCCGGCGCCAGGAAGGCGGCGGCGACTATGGCGGTGCGGACACCCACGAGGTGAAGGAGAAGGGCGAAGGCCTGGTCAAGGGCGCGCTCGGCGGTGCCGGCGTAGGCGCGCTCCTCGGCATTGCGGCGCTTGCCATTCCGGGCGTCGGGCCGTTCGCAGCGGCGGGCGCAATCGCCGGCTCGGCGATACCGGAGGGGGCCGCGATCGGCGCCGGAGCCGGCGCGCTGGCCGGCGGCCTGACCGGGCTTCTGACCAAGCACGGGGTGAGCGACGAAGACGCTCGCTACTATGAGGAGCGCATCCACGGCGGCGGCGTGTTCGTCTCGGTCGACACCAGCGATGCCGGCATCAGCCCGGACGAGGCACGCGACATCCTGTTCCGCTTCGGCGGGCACAGCGCCTCGCGCGCGAAAATGAGCTCGGCTGTCTGACCGCCGGCATCTCGAGGAAGCGCTCCCGCCGGTGGGCGGGAGCGCTTCTTATTGGCTTCTTATTGGGGACAGTTACCATTTTCCTCCGAAGCCCCGGTGCCGCGACGCGGCCTCGCGGAGGAAATGGTAACTGTCCCCCTCGGTAACTGTCCCCTTGGTCAGCTGATGCGGCGGCCGGCCCAGACCACCCGTCCGATGATGCGCAAATCGCGCAACGGAACGTTCGGCCATTCCGGATAAGCCGGATTGTCGCTTCGGATCGACGCCGCGCCGGCCGACGGGCTGAGCGCAAGCCGCTTGACCAGCAGGGTGTCCTCGCGCCGGAGCACGTAAATGCCGTCCCGCAGCCGCTCGGCGGCGTCGGCGCCGTCGATCAGGATATCGTCGCCATCGGCCAAGGTCGGCGCCATGGAATCCCCCTGCACCTTGATCAGCGACAGGTCGGACGGCCGGCCGCTGGATATGCCGCGGAGCCACCGCTCGTCGAAGCCGATGTCCGATCGCGCAGCTTCCTCGCCCACCAGGGCGCCGTCACCAGCCGCGGCTCCGACCTCGAGCCGCCGAATAGGAACAAGCCTATTCGGATCCGCAACCGAAGCGGCTCCAACGGGGGCGCCGAGCATCGCCTCGTCGACGCCGAAATAGCGCGCCAGCGTCCTGCGGTCCCCCTCGTCCAGCTTCTTCGGCACGCCGCGCTTGATGAACTGCTGAATATAGGCCGCGTTCCGGCCGATCAGCCGCGACAGGCTGCTATAGTCGTCGCCGCGGGCGCGGACCAGCGCGTCCAGTGTGCTCCTTGGATCGTTGGTCGTCATTGCCTCATCCTAGCATGGGAACGGCCCGGATAATAGGCATTTGCACATGACGATAGGGATCTGAGGACGTACAGCAGAGCGCCCTGAAACGTCAGTCGAAGAACCGGAACGGGCGAAGGGTGATACGGAAATGGATGCCGTGATCCTGGATGTCCTGCGAGCCGGCCAGGTCGACCTTGTTGAGCGCCTTGCCGTAGCTGATGCGGGCGGTCAGCGCGTCGGACGGCGTCCACGCCAGCGAGGCGCCGATGCTGCCGATCGTCTGCGGCCGGGGGTGCGGCGGCCGGGCGTTCCAGACGGTCGCCCCGTCGGCGAAGACGGAGGCGGCGAACGCTCCCCAGTCAACGCGGCGATCGCCGCCGGATCGGCGGCCGAGGCTGAACGGGTGCGAAAGCTCGACCGAGGCAAGCGCGCCGCGATCGGTGAGGAAGAGATTTTCGCGATAGCCTCTGACGCTGCTTTCCCCGCCGACCGAGAAGCGTTCGCCCGAATAGAGAAAGCCGTTCGAATGTTGCGCGGCGACGCGGGCGCGCAGCTCGAGCCCCTTGGCGCTGAGCCGCCGCGCGTAGTTGAGCTGAACCAGCAACGACTGGAAGGTCTCCGGCGGATTGGGAATAGCGGGCAGGCGCGAGCGGGTCCCGTCCAGGCCGATCGTCCAGGTGGCGGACGCGGCAAATACATGGCGGACGTTGCGCTCGATGAAGTCGCCGACCAGGCGGACGGCGCTATATTCGCTGCGGCCGTCGACTGAGCCGGGGCTGAAGGAGAATGGCTCCCCGAGCAGGAAGCTTCGCGATTCGCGGTGGGTCAGCAGCATGCCGGCGGAAAGGGTGCGCGCGGAGGACCATTGGCCCGGCTCCGCTTGGGGCGTGAGCGGCCGGTCGATCAGCTTGTGCATGATGCCCAGCTCCGCGGAGCGGTCGCGGGATTCGATGTCGAGCGGGATGAGCGGCCGGTCGATCACCGCCGCGTTGTTGATGCTGCCGCGCAGCGACAGGCTGGTTCGGGGGGTGAGGAACGGGACCGAATAGCTGAGGCTCCCGTCCTCAACCCCCTCGGTCAGGCCGAACTCGCCGCTGAGAATGTCGCCGCCGGCGATGACATTGCGCAGGAACCCGCCGACCGCCGCGCGCTCGCCGCCGACCGAGGGCGACCGGTTGTTGGCCGCGGTCAGGTAGAGATCGGACCGGTCCTGTGGGCGCACCAGGAGATGGAGGGTCGCTTCGCCGGGCCGCGACCCCGGGCGAAGATCGGCATTGACGGTCACTATCGCCGGATCGTCGGCGAGCAGCCTGAAGTCGCGTTCGATATCGGCGGCGTTGAGGGGCCGGCGGGACGCGGCCGGCATGCGGCGGCGCACGAAATCCGCGCCGAGGCCTTGGGAACGGCCGTCCTGCCATGCCACGACTAGCGCCGGGCCGCCGCTCGCCGGGGCGACCAGCCGCCCGTAGATCAGGCGAAGGTCGAGAATGCCCGAGGCGAGCTCGGGCTGCGGGGGCACGATCAGGCCCGAATTGACGAAGCCGGCGCGGACGAAGGAGCGGTTGATGAGCTGGACCAGCGCCAGCCCGCGGTCGACCGTCGCGCCGCGCCCGATAAGGCCGTTGACGAGGAACTGCCTGCGGACCCAGGCCGCATCGAGGCTCTCCCCGGGGCGATGCTCGATTTTCAGCCCCGATTCCGGCTCGGCGAGCGGGCGCCACCTCCGGGAAGGCTTCGCCGCCGCCGGCTCGCCGTCCTGCGCCACCCGGACCTCGGTGATCACAAGCCCACCGGCAGGGGCTTCCGGGCCGGGAGGCGGCGCCGGCGGAACGGCGGAAGGCGGCAGGCTGCGCGGAACCGGATAGGAGGGAATGGCGGGCGGAGCGGCATCCGGGCCGGTGCGTGGCCGGGGCAGCTCGGGAGACGCCGGAGCCTGGGCGGACAGCTGCGCGGGCGCGCACGCCGCGATGAGGGAAAATGCGATCTGCCGTTCGATGCGAGCCGCGGCGAGCCGCCAGCTCATGGACAGGCCCCCAGGGTCGTGCCGGCGGGATCGGCCGCCTCGACCTCCTGCGCCGCCGGCTGCTGCGCATAGGGGCCGACCGGATGAACCGTCAGCTGACTGACCGCCCCGCTCGAGCGCGACGCGGGGCATTGGCCGCGCAGCACCCGCGAGGCATCCAGCACCGAGAGCTGCCGGTTGGACGCGCCGCTGCTGACATCGTCCACCTGGCTGTCGAGCAGGAAGACGCCGTCGACGGCGATCGTGTTCACCCGGTCGGACGAGTTGATGAAGAAGCGGCTCTGGATCTGAACGTTGGCTCCGCCGCTCTCGCCCAGGGCCAGGATGCTGCCGCCGTTCGAGATGATCGCCAGCGGGTTGGCCAGCCGGATGACGCCGCCGGTCCCGGGGCCGGACGTGGTGGTGATCCGGCCGGGATCGGTCGCGCCTTCGAGGATCAGCACGCCGTCCGAGGGCATGGCGAGCTCGATGTCGCCGGCGGGTCCCTGCGCCGAGTTGGTCGATATTTCGGCGCCGTCGGAGACCGTGATCGCGCTTGCCTCGACGCCGATCAGGCCGGCCGCGCCTCCCGCGCCGGCGCCTCGATAGCTGTTGGCGCTCGAAATGCCGGTGCCCGGACCGGTCAGTTCGAGGGACCCGGCGGCAATCTCGACCGCGCCGGCATCCTTCTGGTTGGCGGAGCTGGTCTGGATGGTGCCGCCGTTGGTTGCGAGCACCGAGCCGCGGCCCGCATCGACGATCACGAAGCCGGAGGCGCCGGTCGCGCCTTCCCTGGCGCTGGAGCTGACTTCCCCGCCGTCTATGGTGAGGTTGGCGGTGGTGAGCTCGACCGAGCCGGCATTGCCGGAGCCGCGGGTGGACGAGGAAATTTCGCCTCCGTCGACCAGCAGGATGTCGCCGGCCGTGACGCGGACCAGGCCGGCGTCGCCAGCGGTGGAGGGGAAGAAGGCCTGCGAGGAGATGAAGCCGCCGTCGCGGACCGTCAGGCGGTCCGCGCTGATCTGAACGTCCCCCGCATCCCCGGTGCCGAGCGCGTCGGACGAGATGAAGGTGAACTCCTCCTCGACCCCGGTGCCGGCGACGAGGAGGGTCCCGGCGGCAACCGTGACGGTGCCTGCGCGGCCGCTGTTTCCGCAGTCGCTGAACGGACAGAAGAACGAGGAATCGGATGAAATCGCGCCGCGGTCGGAAACGGTGAGACTATCCGCGCGCAGGTCGAGATCGCCGCCGGCGCCGAAGCCCGAGATGTTGGTCGACACGAACGCGCCGCCGGTAACCTTCATCCGATCGGCCCTGATCCCGACGTCGCCCGCATTGCCGAACGAGTCGGCGTTCAGCGCATCGGAGGAAATGTATGTAAGGCCGGAATTGCCGTCGAGGACGAGCGACCGGGCGGCGACAAGCACGTCGCCGGCATTGCCGAAGCCGAACACGTCCGAGGATATGTGGGCGTTTGCGAAGGCGAGGGAATCGGCGCGGACCGTCACCTGGCCGGCATCGCCGGACGATCCCGCCTCGGTATCGGACGAGATGCGGCTGCCCGACCCGGCGGCAAGGCGCCCCGCCTCCACCAATACGGTGCCGGCATCCCCGCTCGAATCCACCAGCACGTCCGAGGAAATGCTGCTGCCCGTCAGCTCCAGCGTACCTGCGCGCACCGCGATGTCGCCCGCCCGCCCTTCGCCGCCCGAATTGGACGAGATGCGGGACTCATTAGCGAGCTTCAGCGAGTCCGCCGCGGCCACCCGCACGGTTCCACCATTGCCGCGCTCCCCCAGCGCGTCCGAGGAAATGTAGCTGAAGTTCGCGATGTCCAGACGGCCGGCCCGGACCTTCACGCCGCCGGCATTGCCGTTGCCGAGCGCATCCGAGGAAACATAGCTGTCGTCGACGACCTGCATCCGGCCGGCAGCGATGCTGACGCCGCCGGCGTCGCCGAGCCCCAGCGCGTCCGATGCGACATGGCTGAAGCCGGATATCGCCAGGCGGCCTGCCGCGACGATCACGCCGCCGGCATCGCCGTCGCCGTTCGCGCTCGATGAGAGGGAGCTCGCCGCATCGACCCGCATGTCGCCCGCCCGCACCGAGACGACGCCTCCCCTGCCGCTGCCGTCCGCATCGGAGGCGATGGTGCTGACGCCCGTCACCAGCAGGTCTGCCGCCCTGACGAACACGCCGCCGCCGTCGCCCTCGCCGCGGGCGCCCGACGAGACCGTGCTGCCGTCGGCGACCACCAGCTCGTCAGCTGCGATGCGCACGCTTCCGCCATCGCCGGAGGAGCCGGCGGCGGCATTCGAGCCCACGAAGGACGCGCCGTCGACGCGCATCGCGCCGGCAACCACTGCGACGCCGCCGGCATCGCCGGCTCCGAAGGTCGAAGAGTTGATCTCGGAGCTTCCCAGCACCCGCAGCCGGCCGCTGTTGATCCTGACCCGGCCGGCATCGCCGCTCACCTCGTTGCCGGCCTGCGATGCGATGAACGAGGCGCCGTCCATCAGCAGATCCTCGGCCGCGATCCGTACACCCCCGGCCCGGCCGGGCCCGAAGGTCGAGGAGGCGATGGTCGATTGTCCCAGCACATGCAGCCGATCGGCCCGGACCGACACGAAGCCCGCCTCGCCGGTGGCGCCGGTATTGGCCTGCGAGGCCACGAACGCGTTGCCATCGAGGACCATGCGGCCGGCCGAGATGCTGACGCCGCCCGCATCCCCCTCCGCGAAGGTGGAGGAAGCGATCTCCGACGTGTCGAGCACGTGCAGCCGGCCGGCCGAGACCCGCACGATGCCGGCATCGCCCGAGCCGCCTTCGGTCTGCGAGACGATGCGCGCATCATCGTCGGCGACCAGCAGGCCGGCCGAAACGACGACATCCCCGGCATTGCCGTCGCCCAGGGTGGAGGAGTTGATTTCGGATGCGCCGAGCACCCGCACCGTCCCCGCTTTGACCGCGACCCTGCCCGCATTTCCGGTCGCGTCGGCACCCGATTTGGACTGGATGGTGGAGCCTTCGTCGAGCCGCACGCTGTCCGCCTTGATCGCCACCCCGCCGGCATTGCCGGAGGCGAAGGTGGAGGAGGCGATGTCCGAAGCCCCGAACAGCCGCAGGTCGCCGGCCGTGACCGACACGAAGCCGGCATCGCCCGAAGAGCCGAGATTGGCCTGGGACGCGACGATGGTGTCGCCGTCCATCAGCAGGCGGTCGGCGGCGATGAACACGCCGCCGGCGTCACCCGATGCGAAGGTCGAGGAGGCGATCTCGGAATCGCTGAGGATCCGGAGCTCATCGGCATCGATCAGGACGATTCCGGCATTGCCGGTGGATTCAGGCTCGGCTTGCGAGACGATGAACGAAAAGCCGTCGGCAACCATCTCGCCCGCGCGGATCGACACGCCGCCGGCATCCCCCGTTCCGAACGTCGAGGAAGCGACGGTCGAGCCGCCCAGCAGATCGAACGTCCCGGCCTCGATCGCGACGATGCCGCCGCGGCCCGACGAGCCCGGCTCGGCCTGCGAGACGATGAAGGAGCCGCCGTCGACCACCATCTCGCCCGCCTCGATCGACACTCCGCCGGCATTGCCGGACGCGAAGGTCGAGGCGGCGACGACGGCGCCGTCCAGCAGATCGAGCGAGCCGGCCTCGATCGCGACGAAGCCGCCCTGGCCCGAGGAGCCGGGATTGGCTTGCGAGGCGATGAAGGACCCGCCGGCCGCGACCAGCTCTCCGGCCCGAATGACGACGCCGCCGGCATCGCCCGGCGCGAAGGTCGAGGAGACGATCTCGGAATCGAGGATTTCGATCCGGTCCGCCGTCACGGAAACCAATCCGGCATCGCCGGACGAGCCCTGATTGGCTTGCGAGGCAATGAACGATCCACCTGCCACGGACATCTCGCCGGCAACGATGGTGACGCCACCCGCATTGCCCGCCGCGAAGGTCGAGGACGCGATTTCCGAGGCGTTCCGCACGATCAGCGAAGCTGCGTCGATCCGGACCGAGCCGGCATTGCCCGTCGATCCCGCGACCGCCTGCGAGCTCACGATCACGCCGCCGTCGAGCTCCAGGCTGCCGGCGCCGATCCGCACCGTCCCGGCCTCCCCCGCTCCGAACGTGTCGGCGGTGATGTAGGAGCCGCCTGCGGCGAGGATCGCGGCGGCGGCGATGACGATCCGCCCGCCGCTGCCCTCGGACAGGGCGGCCGAGGTGATCGAGCTGCTGCCGGTGAGGCTGAGGCTGTCGCTGACGATCGCGACGCGGCCGGCATCGCCGAGGCCGCCGGAGTTGGACGACAGGAACGAATTGCCGGCCAGTGCGACGTCTCCGGCGACGATCGACACGTCGCCCGCGCGCCCCGAGGATCCGGCGAAGCTGTCGCCCGATATGTAGCCGCCCCCCGCTAGGCTCAGGCTGCCGGCCTGGATCGCCACGCCCCCCGAAGCGCCTGAACCATATGTTTCCGAGCTGATCGCCCCCGCCTCGATCGCAATGCCGCGAGCCTGCACCCGCACCCGTCCGGAGCTTCCGCCGCCGCTGCTCTGCGAGACGATCCAGCTCCCGCTGCCGATGGAGACCTGGTCCGCCCTGACGGCGACGCTTCCGGCCGCGGCGTCTCCGCTCGTGCTCGTCCCAAGCGTGGAATTCGACCGGAGCAGGATCTCGCCCGCATCGACGGCGACCGCGCCCCCCCTCCGATCGGCGCCGGCCGAGGAGACCAAAGACGCCTGGTCCAGGGTCAGGGAGCCGGCGGCCACCGAAACCGAGCCGTCGGCGAGCGGCCCCGCCGCGACCGAGACTTGCGATCCGGAGATCTGCAGGTCGCCCGCCGCACGGGGGACGGTGGAGCCGTCCAGCCGCACTGCCGCTTTGGCGTCGCCGACCGCGGCCACGGCCAATCCGCCGAGCTCGAGGACGGAGCTGGAGATGGCGATGTCGCTCGCGGAGAAGGTCATGGCAGCTCCGGGCGCGGCGAAGCCGGCTCCGACGCCGTCGATGACGATCTCCCCTTGCCCGGAGTTGAAGCCGAACGCCGCCGGAGCGGCCATCGACAAGGTCGAACCGTCGGGTGTCGCGATCGAGAATCGCGAGCCGTCGGCGAAGCGGAGCTCGCGCGCGGTCGAGAAATGCGCGGCGGCTGGGACGTCGACCCGGGCGCCCGCTCCGAACACGATCCCGGCCGGATTGATGAAGAAGAAGTCCGCGTTCGGAATGGCCGTCGAATCGATCGTGCCGAAGATGTGCGAGGGATCGCCGCCGGTCACGCGGTTGATGACGTTGGCGAGCGTGGCGGGATTGCCGCTTGCGAAGGTCCATTTTGCGGTATCGCCGCCGCCGAGATCGAAATGCGAGAAGCTGTGGAACAGGTTCGATCCGGAGACGCGGCCGCCGTCGATCGTATAGGTCCGACCCGCCAGGTTCACCGAGGTTCCGAGCGAGCGGCCCGGCGCTTGGTCGGGGGTGATCCGGGTCGGGGGCCCCGCTGGCTGGGCAGAGGCCGGCGGCGGAGAAGCCGCCAGCGCCGCGGCCAGGGCGAACACGGTGGAGTCGCGCATGCCGCGGCCCGGCGCGATCACCGCCACGCGCCCAGCAGAATGAACGCAGCCCAGATATTGGGATTGGCGTTGGCGCCGCCGCCTTCGATCGCGGCGAGCTGCGCGTCGCGAAGCGCCTCCGACCGGGAACGGCCGCTCCGGTAGCCGCCATAGAAGCGCTTCATCAGCTCCGCCGTGCCGGCATCGTTGACCTGCCACAGCGACGCCAGCGCGCTCAGCGCGCCGGCCTGCACCGCCGCCCCGGCGAGGCCCATGCTGGCCTCGTCGTCGCCGACGGCGGTCTCGCAGGCGCTGAGCACGAGCAGATCGAGGTCGTCGCCGCGGGCGCGGTTGCGCGCGATCAGCTCGCGAAGCTCAGACAGCAGGATCACCTCGCCATTGGCGACGATGAAGGCCCGGTCGGATCGCCCGTTGAACGAGGCATGGGTGGCGAGATGAAGGACGTCGACCTCGCCGCCCGAGAGCGCGCGGATCAGATCGGCCTTGCGGAAGTCCTCGATGTGCGTGCCGCCCAGATGCGGGGCGCCTTCCCCGGCGGCGATACGGGCTTCCTCGCGCGTTCCCTCCAGCTTCGAGAAAGTCCCCGCCGGGAGCGCCACCTCGCGCTGCAGCGAGGCCGCGACGACCGAAGGCTGGTCGTCTCCGCGGGCCCGGCCCGGCTGCGAATAAGCGAGCGAGGGGGCAATCGCGAGCCGCGTCTTCTGAACCAGGAACTTGCCGTCGCCGGCCAGCAGCGCCCCGAACGGAACGGCCCGAAGCGCCCCGTCCGGCACGATGACCAGCTGCGATCCCTCGACAAGGCTGCCCTCGATCGGCTTGATCAATAGGTCGTAGAGCTGCCTGGCCGGAGCGCGCCATTCATCGTCGCCGCCGAAGTCGGTGGCGCCGACGCTGACCGGGAGGACCAGCTTCTCGACCAGGCGCGACACGCTGGTCCTGTTGACCGAACGGTTCGGGGGCAGCCTGCGATAGCGGACATCGCCCTTGGCGAGGTCGGTGCCGGCTACGTAGATGAGCTCGACACGGTCGTGGAGCAATATCGGGTAGAGCAATATCTCGCCCGCGACCAGTTGCTCGGGCGTGAGCGGGTCGCGCGGCGGGATGCATTCGCTCCCGAAGATGCTCTGCAGCTCCGCCTGGCGGTAGGCCTCGACGATCTGCTGGGCGCCGCGGATGCGGACTTCCTCCTGGCCTCCCCCGGCCGAGGCGAGCTGGACGTCGACCGCGCTCTCGAACACCTGCCTCATATGCAGGCTGAAGGTGGATTCTTCGGTCAGCGGGTCGATCCGCGGCAGCAGCGGCCGCAGCGATTCGAGGGCGGAAAAAGCGGCATGCACATGCTGCTCGCGCCGCGACGCGTCCGCCTGGGCGAGCAGGAGATACCATTCCGGCAGGCGGGCGGGCAGCGGGCGCTGGCTCTCGTGCAGGATCGCCCGGCCGAGATGATCGCGCGCGCGAACGGGGTCGGCAGCCGCCAGCGCCAGGCGGGCCTCCAACGCCGCTGCGAAGGAAAGCGCGGCCGGGTCGTCCGGCCCGCTTTGGCGCATCGCGGCGATCCCGGTCGCCAGCGCCGGATGGGCCGCAGGCCGGAGGTCGAGCCCGGTCGCGATGAGGCGGCCGAGGAGCTCGGCCCGCAGCCTCGAATCCTCGATTCGGCCCGCTACGGGAATGGCGGCAAGCACCTCCGCAAAGGCTTCCTGGCGCACCTGATCGCTCGTCGCAGGATCGGCATCGACCAGGCTCAGGCCCAGCCGAGCCAGTCTCAGGCTGGCGAGGGCAGACACTTTGCTGTCATTGGCGCCCTGGCCGCGTTCGGCCGCACAGCCGAGCGCCACCACCGAGATATAGGCGTTGCTTTGGTTCAGCAGGTCCTGCTGGCGAAGACCGCCGCAGGAATCCGTCGCCGGAACCTTTGCCTCCCGAACGGTCTGCGCGACTTCGGAGGATCCTCCCCGCGAGCGGCGCGCACCGCGACCGCCGGCCACCGACGGTCCGGCCAGCGAAACCAGGCCGAGCCGGTAAGCGGCCTTGGCGACGACGGCGCCGGTGCCGGAGTTCAGGCCGTGGCGCGCGGCATTGATCAAATATGTCTGCGCTTGAAGCTGGCTCCCCTGCGAGCTGACCCGCATGACCTCGCCGGCAGCCGCGCAATATTCGGCCTGGGCGCTGGATGCCGGCGGCTCGGCAGCGGATCGCGCAACCTCCAGCGACTTCGATGCCCGCGCGAAGTCGATCGCGCGGCCTTGCGCCAGCCGGAGCTGCTCCTCGACGTCGCTCGCCGCTCTTCGTAATTGTTCGGACGAAGCATGCGGAGCCGGCCCGGCGCCTTCGCCGGCGCAATAGAGGTCGGGCACGGCGCCCCATGCGCGCCCCGGCACGGCGGCAGCCACGAGCATGAGCGCCGCATAGACGATGCGATGGAGCGGAAGCTGTGTGGAGAGCTCCATGGCATGCATCCCCCCTATGCCGACGCAAAGGTCTGCGCCCCACCGGCAATTGTGTCAACCGTGATGCCGCTGGGGCGCAACCTGCCAGCGAGCAGGCTTGTCAGTCAGCCGCCGGAGCCGGCTTCCGTCCTGCGCGAGGCTTGCCGGCGCCCTTGCGCGGCTGGCGCTTCGGCCCCGGCGAGGCGGCCTTGGCCGTGCGGGGTCCGGTTCTCCGCCCGAGGCCGATGGAATGGGCGAGCGCGCGCCGCCGCTCCGCATAGTCGGGAGCCGTCATCGGATATTGGGGAGGCAGTTTATAGTCGGCACGATATTCGGCCGGCGTCATGCCGTGGGCGCTCTGAAGGTGTCGCTTCAGCGTCTTCTGCTTTTTGCCGCAAACCAGGCACACAATGAAATCGGGCTTGACCGAGGATCGGACCGACACCGCCGGCTTTCTCTCTTCGACCGGCTCCGGCTCCGGTTGTCCCAGTCCTGCAAGCGCATCGTGGACCCGCTGGACGAGGTTGGAAACATCGCCGACCGCGACATGGTTGTTGGAAACGTGAGCAGCCACGATGTCGGCAGTAAGTGTGAGCAGCGTCTCTTGGTCCATATTTCCCACCCCTGAATTGAGTCCAAGGTTCGGGAAATATCCATTTTGGAGGAAATAGGAAAGGAAGAATTTCCGGAAGCGATGTTCGACGGCGACCTTCGACCGTCGCCGGGATTCCGGCGCGGGGACGCGCAGCGTCCATTGCCGGCCCCATTGCAGGCTTATTGCCCGCCAACGCAATTCACACCCCGCTGCTTCAGGCGGGCGAGGAACCGCCATGGACGTGCCGGCATTGTGACGGAAGCTGGGTGGAGACGATCTTGCACGCTGCCAGTGAGAAGATGCGGGCCGCGGTCCTCGCGGGTCCCGGACGGGTCAGGATCGACGAGGTCCCGCTCCCCGAGCCGGGACCGGGCCAGGTCCGGCTGCGGCTCGAAGGCTGCGGCGTCTGCGCTTCGAACCTCACGCCGTGGGAAGGGCCGGAATGGATGCAATTTCCCACCGAGCCGGGCGCGCTCGGCCATGAAGGGTGGGGCGTGGTGGAGCGTCTCGGCGCAGGGGTCGACAGCCTGGCGGTTGGCGACCGGGTCGCCGCCCTCTCCCATCATGGCTATGCCGAATATGACGTCGCCGAAGCCGGCGCGGTGGTGCGGCTGCCGGAAGCCCTGGCCGGCCGGCCGTTCCCGGGCGAGCCGCTCGGCTGCGCGATGAACATCTTCCGCCGCAGCGACATCCAGGCCGGGCACAACGTGGCGATCGTCGGCATCGGCTTCCTGGGCGCGATCCTTACCCGGCTCGCCGCGGACGCGGGCGCGCGCGTGATCGCGATCTCGCGGCGGCGCTTCTCGCTGGAGGTGGCGCGGCGGTTCGGCGCCGCCGAAACCATCGCGATGGACGATCACGCTGCCATCGTCGATCGGGTCCGGGAGCTTAGCGGCGGCCGCCTGTGCGAGCGGGTGATCGAGGCGGTCGGCAAGCAATGGCCGCTCGATCTGGCGGGCGAGCTCACCGCCGAGCGCGGCCGGCTGATCGTCGCCGGCTACCACCAGGACGGGCCGCGGCAGGTCAATATGCAGCTATGGAACTGGCGCGGCCTGGACGTGGTCAACGCCCATGAGCGCGACCCCGAGCTATACGCGCAAGGGATGAGGGAAGCGGTCGAAGCGGTCGCCTCGGGCCGCCTCGACCCGAGCCCGCTCTACACCCACAGCTATCCGCTCGAGCGGCTGGGCGACGCGCTCGACGCGACCCGGGACCGCCCCGACGGTTTCCTCAAGGCGCTGGTGACGCTGTGATGCGCCGGCCGCGCGTGGGCTTCCTCGGCGTCGGCTGGATCGGCCGCCACCGCATGGAGGCGATGCTCGCCACCGGGGCGGTCGAGGCGGCGGCGATCGTCGATCCTTCACCCGATTGCGCGGCCGAGGCGGCCAGGCTCGCCCCGCGCGCGGCCTTGCCCGGCAGCTATGAGGAGATGCTGGCCCTGGGCCTCGACGGCGTCGCGATCGCGACGCCGAGCGCGCTGCACGCGGAGCAATCGGCGGCAGCGCTCGAAGCGGGGGCGGCGGTGTTCTGCCAGAAGCCGCTCGGCCGGACCGCGGCGGAAGTGCGCGAGGTCGTCGAGGCGGCGCGGAAGGCGGACCGGCTGCTCGCGGTCGACCTCTCCTACCGCTTCACCGAAGGCGTGCAGCGCATCCGGGAGCTGATCCGGGAAGGCGAGCTTGGGCGGGTGTTTGCCGCCGACCTTGTCTTCCACAACGCCTACGGACCGGACAAAGGCTGGTTCTACGATCCGGCGCGCTCGGGCGGCGGCTGCGTCATCGATCTCGGGGTCCACCTCGTCGACCTGGCGCTGTGGGCGCTGGATTTTCCAGCTGTCGCAGGCGTTTCCGCGAGGCTCTTGGCGGGCGGCGCGGCGCTGGCGGAGCCGGCGGGCCAAGTCGAGGATTATGCGGTCGCCACGCTCGATCTGGCAGGCGGAGCGGTGATCCGGCTTGCTTGCTCGTGGCGGCTGCAGGCGGGCTGCGACGCCAGGATCGCGGCCGAATTCCACGGAACCGCCGGCGGCGCCGCCCTGCGCAACCTTGGCGGCTCCTTCTATGACTTCGCCGCCGAACGCTATCGCGGCACCCAATGCGAAACCCTCGCCTCGCCCCCGGACGCCTGGGGCGGCCGCGCGGCCGCGGATTGGGCGCGGCGCCTCGCCGGCGGCGAGCGGTTCGCCGGGGAAGCGGAGCGGCTGGTCGATGTCGCCGACGTGCTCGACCGGATCTACGGCAGGTGATTTCCTTCGCCGATCCGGTCCGGCAGGAGCATTACCGGCGGCACGCATCTGTTCCCCGGCGAAGGCCGGGGCCAGCGGCACCGTCGGAAGCACTGGACCCCGGCTTTCGCCGGGGAACTAGCGGGATCATGAGAGACTGATCCAACCGGCGGCAAACTCCTGTTCCCCGGCGAAGGCCGAGGCCCAGCGGCACCGCCGGAAGAACTGGACCCCGGCCTTCGCCGGGGAACCGGCACCGGGGAACTATCGGCACCGGGGAACTATCGGACGCCGGGGAACTAGCGGCTTGCCCATCCCGATCAGGCGTCGCTCACCACCATCCGCCGGAGCGCCTCGACCGTGTCCGCCTCATGCGCCGGCTTGTCCGTCCTTATGCGCGAGATGCGCGGGAAGCGCATCGCCAGCCCCGATTTATGCCGCTTGCTGGCATGGACCGAATCGAACGCGACCTCGAGCACCAGCGTCTTGTCCACCTCGCGCACCGGCCCGAACCGCTGGACGGTGTGGTTGCGGACGAAGCGGTCAAGCCACATCAGCTCCTCGTCGGTGAAGCCGAAATAGGCCTTGCCGACCGGAAGCAGCTCGCCACCCTGCTCCGGCGGCGCGCTCCAGCAGCCGAACGTATAGTCGGAATAATAAGAGGAACGCTTGCCGCTGCCACGGGCCGCGTACATCAGCACGCAGTCGGCGGTGAGCGGGTCGCGCTTCCACTTGTACCAATGGCCGGCCCTGCGCCCCGCCACATAGGGGCTGTCGCGGCGCTTCAGCATCACTCCCTCGATCGCCGCGTCGCGCGCGCCGGCGCGGATCTGCTCGAGCTCATCGAAGCTCGCAGCCTCGATCAGCGCCGACAAGTCGAACCGTTCGGCCTCGAGCCGCGGGACGAAGGTCTCCAGCCGCGCGCGGCGCTCCGTCCAGGAGAGCGGCCGCACATCCTCCTCGCCGTCGAACATGATGTCGTAGAGCCGGACGAAGGCCGGATAGTCGCTCAGCATCCTGGACGAGACGAGCTTGCGGCCGAGCCTTTGCTGGAGCGCGTTGAAGCTCGCGGCGGCGCCGCCCTGCGCGGCGGCGCCCTGGAACCCGCCTTTGACGAGCAGCTCGCCGTCGACCACGCCCGGCCGGTCGAACGCGGCGGCGACGTCGGGGAAGCTGCGGCTGATGTCGTCCCCGGCGCGGCTGTAGAGCCGGGTCTGTCCGCCGACGCGGACGATCTGGACGCGGATGCCGTCCCATTTCCATTCGGCCGCATATTCCTCCATCGACACGCGCTGATCCTCGAGCGGATGAGCGAGCATGAACGGGCGGAAAACCGGCACGTTGCCGGCGGTCGGCTGCTCCCCCCTCCCCTCCGCCCACGCGAAGATCGGCAAATAGGGCGCGCCGACCCCGTGCCACACCTCCTCGACCTGATCGACGTCGAGGCCGAAGGCTTCGGCCAGAGCGAGCTTGGCCAGCCGCGCCGATATGCCGATCCGGAGCTCGCCGGTGGCGAGCTTGAGCAGGGCGTAGCGGCCGCTCGCATCGAGATGGTCGAGCATGTGGGCAAGCGCCCCCGGCGCCTCGGCCCGGCCCAGCGTCGCCAGCCGCCGGACGACGTCGGCGAGGCGCAGCGTGCCGTCGTCGATGTCGCCGGGCTGGTCGATCGCCTTGGGCCACAGCAAGGCCACCGTCTCGGCGAGGTCGCCGACATAGTCGCGGCTCATGTAGAACAGCACCGGATCGACCCTTTGCTCGGTGATCGCCCGGATCGCGGCCGGCTTCACCGCCGGCAGGTCGAGCTCGCCGGTCAGCGCGGCCAGCGCATAGCCGCGGTCCGGGTCGGGCGTCCGCTTCAGATAGTCGCCGATCAGCTTGAGCTTGGCGTTGCGCGACCGGGTGTAGACGAGGCCGTCGAGGAGCTGGGAGAAGTCGCGCATGAGTAGTCCAACTCTCGCCCGTCGCCCAAGGCTCCCGCGAGGCACGGCGCGGCCGGCGCCGGGCTACATCGTATATCCCATCCGCTCCGCCCAGGGCGCCAGCAGCGGCAGGACGCCGCGCATCGGCTCGCGGTAGCGTCGCCACCGGCCGCTGGCCCTGGCGTAGAGCCGCTCGGACACCTGGGCGTAGCTCGGCGTCTTGATATGGCCCCGCGCCAGCGCCGTCCGCCGATGGTCGAGCAGATCCTCGTCCCAGGGCAGGCCGACGAAGCCGAGCAGCGGCCGCAGCACCGCCTCGGGATCCTCGACCAGCGCCTCGTAGCGGACAGTGTAGACGCTGAGCGGGAGCACCTGCCGGCATTTGGTCCAATGGGTGAACACCCGGTCGTAGAGCCGGGCCGCGTCGCCCAGATCCAGGAAGCTCGCCATCGCGTCGTTGACCTTGAAATTCTGCATGAAGCAGCTGAGCACGACGTCGCACGGGTGGCGCTCGGCGAGGACGAAGCGGGCATCGGGGAACAGGCGGTGGATCAGCGGCGCGCCGAGCATGTTGAGCGGCAGCTTGTCGACCACCAGCCTGCCGCCCGAGCCCCCCATGATTGCGTCGAGCTCGGCGAAGTAGATCGTCCGCAGCCGCCGCACCTCGGCGGGGCCGAGCGCGGCTAGCCCGGCAAGCTCGCCCGCCTCGTCCTCGACCCGCTGCAGGATCGGCTCCTCCTCGAGCATCGCGACCCGCGGGTGCCCCATCAGCAAAGTATCCAGCAGGGTCGTGCCCGAGCGCGGGAAGCCGACCAGGAACACCGGCGCCGCCCGCTCCCGCTCCCGCTCCTGCTCCGCTCCGGTCCAGCTCCGGTACCATTGCGGGGTCACCAATTCGGTCATCCGCGCGATCCGCTCGCGATAGGCGGCGGCGGCGGCGCGCGCCGCGGGATGGTCGGCGGCGACGATCCGGTTCATCTCCTCGAAGGCGGCAAAGGTCGTCTCCGGCTCGTCCAGCCGGTCGGCGAGGGTGCCGATCAGGTGGGCCCGCTGCGCTCCGCCGATGGCCGGCGGCGCCTGCCGGGCGAGCGCGAGCGCCTCCCGGTGCCGGCCCTCGCGGCCGAGCGCGAGCGCGCGCAGATAGGCGAGATCCTGCGGCGGGACCGCATTTGCCTCGGCCTCGCGCAGCAGGGCGTCGAGCTCGCCCAGCCGGTTGCGGTGCTCGATCAGGAAGCCGAGCTCGATATATCCGGCGGCGGCGCCCGGCTCGGCCCGCACCGCCTGCCGGAAAGCCTCCTCGGCGGCGTCGAGCCGGCCGAGCGCGGCCAGCGTGCGGCCGAGCTCGAGCCCGGCTTCGGCATAAGCGGGCGCCAGCCGCGCCGCCCGCTCCAGCCACGGCAGCGCCTGCTCGGCCCGCTCCGAATGCCGCAGCGCCTTGCCGAGCTCGACCAGCGCCGCCGGATGGGCCAGCCAGGCCGCCGCGGCGGCGTGGAGCGGAGCGAGGCTCTCCTCCAGCCGGCCGGCGGCCGCCAGGCTGACGCCGAGGTTGAACTGGACCAGCGGCGATTCCGGGCGGAGCGCGGCCGCGCGCTCGAGCGCAGCCACCGCCCCGTCGGCGTCGCCTGCCTCGCGGCGGGCATTGCCGAGATTGTTCCACGCCTCGAAGTCGGCCGGGTCGGCGGCTAACAGCCGCTCGTAGGCGGCGATCGCTTCCGCAATCCGCCCCTGCGCATGCAGGATCGCCGCCCGGCTCCGCGCCAGTTCGGAGCCCTCGCCGCCGGCCCCCGGCGAGCACAGCGCTTCGGCCTCGTCGAGCCGGCCGAGATCGACCAGCGCCCTCACCAAATTCAGGCGGGTGTTGGCGTCGCCCGGATCGCGCTCGAGCGCCCGCCGCAGATAGGCCGAGCCCGCGGCGAGGTCGCCGCCCCGGCAGCAAATCACGCCGAGGAACTGGAGCAAAGCGGCGTCGTCGGCGCCGCCGCCGAGCGCCGCTTCGGCGGCCGCGCGCGCGCCGGCCGCGTCGCCGCGCCGCATGAGGTCGAGCGCTTCGCCGAGGCCGTGGCCGACTCCGCCCATGATGTGACATGCCTCCGCCGCTGTGCGGCGTCAGCTACGGCGGCGGGCGTCGGCCTGCAAGCCGCCGCGCGCGCGCAATGCCGCTGGCGCTGGGCGGGAAACCGGTCAGACCAGCCGCCACGCGTTGATCGCGACGATGAAGCCGGCGATCAGGAACAGGATGGCGATGGTGAGGCGGACGATGCGCAGCGAGACGATCTCGGTCAGCCGGTCGCCGAGCAGCGCGCCGGGCGCATTGGCGGCGACCACGCCCAAAGTCGCCCCGGCCGCGGCCAGCACCAGCGAATCATATTGGGCGGCGAGCGCGGCGGTGAGGAACTGGGTCTTGTCGCCCAGCTCCAGCACGAAGAAGCAGGCGGCGGTGGTGACGAACGCGTCCCGCTTCCAGTCGGCGCCGATTTCGGGCTGGCCGCTGCGGATCAGGCCGCTGACGCCGGTGAAGACCAGCGCCAGCGCGACCAGCAGCGAGATCGCCCGCAAGGTGATGAAGCCGTTGATCAGGGTTCCGCCGAGCGCCGCGATCACGCAAGTGGCCAGCGCCGCCGCGGCCACGCCCGCGAGCACCGGCGCCGGCCGGCCGTAACGCGCGGCGAGCGCGATCACGAGCAACTGGGTCTTGTCCCCGATCTCCGCCAGCGCGGCGGCGAGGAAGGTCGTCAGGAGGGCGTCCATTCAGGCTGCTTCAGGCGGTGAGACGCACCGATACTGAAGCGATCATCGCGCGGCTAGCCTGTTCATCGTCGCGCTCGCAGCCGATCGCGTCGTGCAGCCGGTCGAGGTACAGCGCCACCGGACAGGTGCGGTCGGTGTCGGCGATCGCCCGCTGCACCGCCTCGGCAAGCCGCACGACCGGCGCCAGCCCGTAGGCGGCGGCGATCTGCCGGATGGTGGAGATGGAGGCCGCGAAGTCCGCCTGCGACCGGCGCCGCGACAGAAGCTGCAGGCTTTCGAGCCGCTCGCACAGATCGGCCCGCACCACCATCATCGCATCATGTTCGCTCCGCATCGAAAGGCTCCCGGCCGTTTCTCTCACCGGAAGATGCGCGCATATGGTTACCGGACGGTTAAGGGCCCCCGCCTTGACACAAGCGGCGGTTCGCGGCACAGGCCCCGCCAGCGACCAGCGGCGGCGACGCCGCTTTATTTTTTCGACCCAGTCAGGAAACCCGGAGGCTGTCATGGCCAAGCCAGCAACCGTCAAGATCAGGCTCGTGAGCACCGCCGACACCGGCTTCTTCTACGTCACCAAGAAGAACCCGCGGAACATCACCGAGAAGATGACCTTCCGCAAATACGACCCGGTCGCGCGCAAGCACGTCGAGTTCAAGGAAGCCAAGATAAAGTGACGCACGACCTTGGGGCGGCCCGCCCTTAGGTCCTGCGTCATCCCGGCGAAGGCCGGGATCCATTATCCCGGCGAAGGCCGGGATCCGTCATCCCGGACCTGATCCGGGATCCGTCTCTCCTTCGCCGCCGCCCTCGGAAGGCGGATTTCCGCCTTCGGGGGAATGACCGCTTTCGTCCTCAGGCTCCTCCGGAAGGGGGCTATCCTCTGACGCGGCCGATTCCCCGCGCTCCAGCGGCACCTCCGCGGCGGGCGCGTCCCGCCCGGCCGCGGCGAGCAGCCCCGCCACCGCTTCGATGAACCGGATCACCGAAATCGGCTTGGACACATAGCCTTCGGCGCCGGCATCGCGGATGCGCTCCTCGTCGCCCTTGGCCGCATAGGCCGTCACCGCCATGATCGGGATCGCCCTCAGGAGATCGTCGCGCTTGAGCTGCTCGATCAGTTCGAGGCCGCTGATATGCGGCATCTGGATGTCCATGACGACGAGGTCGGGGGCGAACCCGCGCGCGCGTTCGACCGCCTCGCGCCCGTCGCGGACCGGCTCGGCCTCATAGCCGTGCGCGCGCAGCAGGTCGCAGAACAGCTTCAGATTGAGTTCGTTGTCCTCGACAACGAGGATTTTTTGTCCCACGCGCAAGCCTCGGTAAGCCCCTCGATCACCCTTAGGCGATGAAGATTCAGGAAACAAATCGCGACGGCGCCGGCGCTCTGGCGCTCGCCGCGCTCGGCTGGACGCTCGGCGAGGACGCGCGGGCGGCGCGGCTGCTGGCGCTGACCGGCCTCACCCCGGCCGATCTTCGCGCCCGCCTTGCCGAGCCAGCGCTGCTCGCGGCGGTGCTGCGCTTCCTCGAAGCCCACGAGCCGGACCTGGTCGCCTGCGCCGACAGCCTCCGGGTCTCGCCGTCGCAGCTGGTCGACGCGCGGCGCGAGCTCGAGCGGTGAGCCGCCCGCTGCTGATCAGCGACTGCGACGAGGTGCTGCTCCACATGCTCACCCATTTCGCCGACTGGGTCGGGGAGGCGCACGGCCTGGCGTTCGCGCTCGACGCGCCGGGCCTTCGCGAAGCCGTCACCGAACGGGCGACCGGCGCCCCGGTCCCATCGGACCGGATCTGGCCCCTGCTCGACGGCTTCTTCGACAGCGAGATGCACCGCCAGAACGTCGTTCCCGGCGCGGGCGAGGCGCTGGCCCGGATCGGCAAGGCCGCCGACATCGTCATCCTCACCAATATCGGCGACCAATATCAGGCGGGCCGCGTCCGGCAGCTCGAAGCCCTGGACATCCGCCACCGCGTGCTGTGCAACCGCGGCGGCAAGGGCCGGCCCGTGCTGGAGCTGATCGAGCAGATGCGGCCGAGCGTCGCCGTCTTCGTCGACGACCTTGCCGTCCATCACGAATCGGTCGCGAAGCACGCGCCGCAGGTCTGGCGGCTGCACATGATCGCCGAGCCCCGCGTCGCCGCCCACATGCCGCCCGCGCCGCATGCCCACGCCCGCATCGACCGCTGGGACCAGGCCTGCGAATGGATATTGGACCGGTTCGAGGAAGGGCCGGCGCCGGCTGCCCAAGCTTCGGCTTGACCCGCCCCGTCCCCGGATGCTTACGGCTGCGGCCATGACCGACGCCATCGCCGCCCGCCTCGCGGGCCAGAACATCGTCCTTCCCGAACCCGCCGCCCCGGTCGCAGCCTATGTGCCGACGGTGCGCGTGGGGAACCTCCTCCACGTCTCCGGGCAGCTGCCGTTCGACGACGGCAAGCTGATGACCGGCCGGCTCGGTGAGGATCGCGACGTCGCCTACGGCTACGCCGCCGCGCGGGCCTGCGGCATCATGCTGCTCGCCCAGATCAACAAGGCGCTCGGCGATTTGCACAAGGTAGAGCGGATCGTGAAGCTCGGCGTGTTCGTCAATTCGGCCGGCAGCTTCACCGACCAGCCCAAGGTCGCCAACGGCGCCTCCGAGCTGATGGAGCAGGTGTTCGGAGAGGCCGGCCGCCATGCCCGCAGCGCGGTCGGCGTGCCGGCGCTGCCGCTCGGCGCGGCGGTCGAGATCGATGCCATCGTCGCGGTCAAGCCCGGCTGAGCCGGCGCAGGCGCGGCTCGCCGAGCTGATCGCCCTCCCGTTCGCGCACCGCGGGCTGCACGGGCGCGGGCTTCCGGAGAACAGCCGCGCCGCCTTTGCCGCTGCGATCGCCCGCGGCCACGGCATCGAGCTCGACGTCCAGGCGAGCCGCGACGGCGATGCCTTCTGCTTCCACGACGAAGCGCTGGAACGGCTGACCGGCGAGAGCGGCGCGGTGACGGAGCGGGCCTCCGAGACGCTCGCCCTGGTGCGGCTCCGGGGCTGCGACGAAACCATCCCTTCGCTCGCTGACGTCCTCGGGCTGGTTGGCGGGCGGGTGCCGCTGCTGATCGAGGTCAAGGCACTGCCGCGAACGGTTGCAGCGCTGTGCCGGTCGGTCTGCGCGGCGTTGAACGGCTATGGCGGCGCGGCCGGAGTGATGTCGTTCGATCCCCAGGTCGGCCATTGGTTCGCGCGTCACTCGCCAGGCCGAATTCGCGGGCTGGTCGTCACCGAACGAGGCCGGCGGGGCCTGTGGGGCGCGGTCGGGCGGCGGCTGGCGCTGCGGCGGGCGCAGCCCCATTTCCTCGCCTATGACATTCGCGATCTCCCTTCGCGGTTCGCGGCCGCGGCACGGGGCCGGGGCTTGGCAGTCTGCACCTGGACGGTGCGGACCGACGAGGAGCGGGCCCGCGCAGCGGCGCATGCCGACCAGATCATCTACGAAGACATGCCATGAGCGGTGAGATCGTCGCGCGGATCGGCCGCGGCGTCGCGAGCTTCGAGGCTGGCGAATGGGATGCCTGCGCCGGGACCGGCGATCCGTTCGTGAGCCACGCCTTCCTGGCGGCGCTGGAGGAATCGGGCAGCGCCGCCGCCCGGACCGGCTGGCAGCCGGCGCCGATCGCCATCGACGGGCCCGACGGGCGTCCGGCCGCGCTCATGCCGGCTTACGTCAAGAGCCACAGCCAGGGCGAATATGTGTTCGATCACGGCTGGGCGAGTGCCTATGAGCGCGCCGGCGGCCGTTATTATCCCAAGCTCCAGATCGCGGTGCCGTTCACGCCGGTGCCCGGCCGCCGCCTGCTCAGCCGCGAGCCGGCACTTGCGCCCGCCTTGATCGAGGCCGCCGAGGCAGTGGTGCGGGGCAGCGGACTGTCTTCGGCCCATGCCACCTTCGTCGGCCGCGACGAACTGCCCCTGTTCGAGCGCGCCGGCTGGCTGATCCGGGTCGACAGCCAGTTCCATTGGCACAATCGCGGCTATGCGAGCTTCGAGGACTTCCTCGCCACGCTGGCGTCGCGAAAGCGCAAGGCGATCCGCAGGGAACGCGCCGCCGCTCTCGACGGGCTGACGGTCGAGCAAGTCACCGGCGCCGCTGTCGCGGAGGGCCATTGGGACCATTTCTGGCGTTTCTATCAGGATACCGGCGCCCGCAAATGGGGCCGCCCCTACCTCACCCGGCGCTTCTTCAGCCTGCTCGGCGAGCGCATGGCGGACCGGGTGCTGCTGATCTTCGCCCTGCGCGACGGCAGGCCGATCGCCGGCGCGTTGAACATGATCGGCGCCGATACGCTCTACGGCCGCTATTGGGGCGCCACCGAGGAGATCCCCCACCTCCATTTCGAGATCTGCTATTATCAGGCGATCGAGTTCGCGATCGCCCGGGGGCTGGCCCGCGTCGAGGCCGGCGCCCAGGGCGAGCACAAGCTCGCCCGGGGCTACGAGCCGGTGCCGACCTACTCCGCCCATTATTTGCTCGACCCGAGCCTGCGCGCGGCCGTCGCCGACTATCTGGAGAGCGAACGCCGGGCGGTCGCCCACGAAATCGGCATTCTCCAGGCGATGCGGCCCTTCAAAAAGAGTTGAAGTTCCTGTTCCCCGGCGAAAGTCGGAGTTCCGAAAAATGCTCCGCAACTCTCGTCATTCCCGCGAAAGCGGGAATCCCGCTTTGATAAGCCGCTGGAAACGAAAAGAAGCGGGATCCCCGCTTTCGCGGGGATGACGAAAAAGATGGAGCGGGGTCGGTTGCGCGCAGTTCCTGTTCCCCCGCGAGTTGATCCCGCTCGATTAGGCTCTAAGCAGGCCGGCAGCCAGGGAGTCGCCGATGACGAAATGCCTTTACGCCGCCGCTTTGGCTTTGGGGGCCGCCGTCCCGGCGCTTGCCGCGCCCGCCGAGGGGCCGACGCCGCTGTTCACGCCCGCCGACCTGTTCAGCCTCGAAGTCGCCGCCGACCCGCAGATCAGCCCGGACGGCAGCCGCATCGCCTATGTCCGCCGCTCCGGCGACATCATGACCGACCGGATGCGCCCGACCCTCTGGCTGATCGACACGCGCAGCGGCCGCCAGATGCCGCTCGTCGCCGGGCCGGGGTCGCATAGCCAGCCGCGCTGGTCGCCCGACGGCCGCCGGCTCGCCTACGTCTCGACCGCCGAGGGCGAGGCCGCGCAATTGTTCGTGCGCTGGCTGGACGGCGGCGAATCGGCGCGCATCACCGGCCTTCCCGACGCGCCGAGCAGCATCGCCTGGTCGCCGGACGGGCGCCATATCGCCTACGCGATGTTCGTGCCCGACGAGGGCATGAAGCTCGGCACGCCGCCGCGCAAGCCGGAGGGCGCCAAATGGGCCGAGCCGCTCGAGATCCACTCGGCCGTCACCTACCGCACCGACGAGGAGGGCTATGCCAAGCCCGGCTACAGCCACATCTTCCTGGTCTCGGCCGACGGCGGCGCGCCGCGCCAGCTGAGCTTCGGGGCGGTCAACGACAACGGCCCGCTGTCATGGTCGCCCGACGGCGCCACCCTCTATTTCAGCGGCAATCGCGACCCGGACTGGGAGCGCGAGCCGGTCGACACCGAAGTCTATGCGCTCGACGTCGGCAGCGGCGCCATCTCCGCGCTCACCGAGCGCGACGGCCCGGACGACGCGCCCGTCGTCTCCCCCGACGGCCGCTGGATCGCCTATACCGGCTTCGACGACCGCAAGCTCGGCTACCACAATGTAGCCCTGTACGTGATGGACAGGAGCGGCGGCGGCCGCCGCGAGCTCACCCGCTCGCTCGACCGCAGCGTCGGCTCGCCGGTCTGGTCCGCGGACAGCCGCTCCGTCTATGTCGATTATGACGACCAGGGCATTACCAAGGTCGCGCGCGTGTCGCTCGACGGATCGGTGCGGACGGTGGCCGAGGGCCTCAGCGGCGCCTCGCTCGACCGGCCCTATACCGGCGGCTCCTTCTCGGTCGCCCGCGACGGCGCGCTGGCGATCAGCAGCGGCAGCGCCCTCCGCCCGGCCGACGTCGCGCTGGTCCGCGGCGGCGCGGCGCGGCGGCTCACCCGGCTCAACGCCGAGCTGCTCGACGGCAAACGCCTCGGCGAGGTCCGCAAGATCCAGGCGACCGCCTTCGACAAGCGCACGATCGATGCGTGGCTGACGCTGCCGCCCGGCTATGGCGAAGGGCAGCGCGTGCCGCTGATCCTCGAGATCCACGGCGGCCCGTTCGCCGCCTACGGCCCCCATTTCGCCACCGACGACCAGCTCTACGCCGCCGCCGGCTACGCGGTGCTGTCGGTCAATCCGCGCGGCTCGACCTCCTATGGCGCCGATTTCGCCAACCAGATCCACCACGCCTATCCCGGCCGCGACTATGACGATCTGATGGCCGCCGTCGACCTCGCCATCGCCCAGGGGATCGCCGATCCGGACCGGCTGTTCGTGACCGGCGGCTCGGGCGGCGGCGTGCTGACCGCCTGGATCGTCGGCAAGACCCACCGCTTCAAGGCGGCGGCGACGCAGAAGCCGGTGATCGACTGGGCCAGCTTCGCGCTCACCGCCGACGCGCCCTTCTTCTTCTCCAGCTACTGGTTCGGCGACTATCCCTGGGAAAACCCCCACGCCTTCTGGTCGAGGTCGCCGCTGTCATTGGTCGGGAATGTGAAGACGCCGACCTTGGTGGTGGTCGGCAGCGAGGATTATCGCACGCCGGTCAGCGAAGCCGAGCAATATTATACGGCGCTGCAGCTGGTCGGCGTGCCGACCGCGCTGGTCAAGGTTCCCGGCGCAAGCCATGGCGGCATTGCCGCACGGCCCTCGCAGAGCGGCGCCAAGGCGAGCGCCATCCTGGCCTGGTTCGAGAAATACAAAAACGGGGCGCCGGCGGCGGCGAAATAACGTCATCCCGGCGTAGGCCGGGATCTCAGCGGGAAGGGCCGTGAGGGTGCGGGCACGAACCGCGGGCTCTCGGCTTGGGCCCCGGCCTTCGCCGGAGCGACGGGTCACGCCGCGCGGCGGCAGGTGTCGGTGAGCCAGGCGCGGGCCTGGCGTTGGGCCTCGGCGATTTCGCGCGCCGTCATTTCCTCGGCGATGTCGGCGCGGCTTTCCTGGCCTTTGCGGCTGCCGTTGAGCGCCGCGAGGTTGAACCATTTATGCGCCTCGACGAGGTCGATCTCGATGCCGTTGGCGCCGGTCGAATAAGCCACGCCGAGATCGTACAATGCGTCGGCATCGCCCCGAGCGGCGTCCGCCATGCGGCTTTCGATCAGGAAAGCGGCGGCTTTGATACTGGTCCCCATAACGACATGCCCCTGTTGCTGTCGGGACATGCATCGGCCCAAGGGTGCAAAGAAATGGTTAACGCGGAAGTGACGGGTCTCAGCTGCCCGGTTCCACCGCCAGATTGTCGATCAGTCGTGTCTTGCCGATGCGCGCCGCAGCGAGGATGCGGGCGGGGCGGTCGAGGCCGGCCAGCGGCTCGAGCGTCGCCGCATCGCGCAGCTCGACATAGTCGACCGGGCCGAACCCCGCCGCTTCGATCCGGGCGCGGGCGGCGCTCAAGGCTTCATCCACGGCCGTGCCGCCGGCGATGGCGCGGGCGGCTTCCCCCAGCGCCCTGGGGAGCGCCCGTGCCGCGAGCCGCTCCTCGGCCGAAAGATAGAGGTTCCGCGACGACAGAGCGAGACCGTCGGCATCGCGCTGGGTCGCGACGCCGACGATTTCGACCGGCAAATCGAGGTCGCTCGTCATCCTGCGAATCACCGCCAATTGCTGGTAATCCTTCTCGCCGAAGATCGCGAAATCCGGCCCGACCTGGTTGAACAGCTTGGCAACCACGGTCGCGACCCCCTCGAAATGGCCGGGGCGCGCCGACCCGTCCATGCCGTCGGCGACGCCGCCGACCCTGATGGTGGTGGCATGACCCGGCGGATACATGAGCGCGGCGTCGGGCGCCCAGAGCAGCGCGACCCCCGCCGCGTCCAGCATCCGGGCGTCGCTTGCCTCGCGCCGCGGATAGGTGCTCAGATCCTCGCTCGCGCCGAACTGCTTGGGATTGACGAAAATCGAGGCGACCACATGCTTCGCCCGCCGCCGCGCCTCCGCGACGAGCGCCATGTGCCCGCTGTGAAGCGCCCCCATGGTGGGCACCAGCGCAACCTTGCCGCCGTCGCCGCGCAGCTCCGCCACCGCCTGCCTAAGCGCAGTGATTTCACGGATTATTTGCACCGCCGCCTGGCCTCCGATACATGTTTGGACTGGAAGGTTGGAGGCGCGCTCTTTGCGGAGCCGCCGGGGCAATATCAAGAGGGGCGGGCGAGTAAGCATGGCTGGCGCAACGGCGCATTTCATCGTTTTCGCCAATGAGAAAGGCGGCACCGGCAAATCGACCACGGCGGTGCACAGCGCGGTGGCGCTGGCCGCCGCGGGCCGCCGAGTCGCGGCGATCGATCTCGACACCCGTCAGCGGACGCTCGGCCGCTATCTCGACAACCGCGTAGCTTCGATGCGCCGGCTCGAAACCGAACTGCCCATGCCGGTCTACGAAACCTTCGACCCTGCCAAGGATGACGATCTCGGCGCCCTGCTCGCCCGCGTATCAATCCATGCCGAAGTGGTGGTGATCGATACGCCCGGCCGCGACGATCCCTTCGCCCGCCAGGCGATGCTGCTTGCCGACACGCTGGTGACGCCGATCAACGACAGCTTCGTCGATCTCGACCTGATCGGCGAGGTCGATGCGGAAACCTACAAGATTCGTCGGCCGAGCTTCTACGCTGAACTGGTGTGGAACAGCCGTACCCAGCGAGCCAAGACGCACGGCGCCAGCGTCGATTGGGTGCTGCTGAGGAACCGCATGCAGCATATCGAGGCGCGTAACATGCGCCGCGTCGGCGCCGCGCTGGACGAGCTGTCGCGCCGGGTCGGCTTCCGCGTCATCCCGGGCCTCGGCGAGCGCGTGATCTACCGCGAGCTCTTCCCCAAGGGCCTGACCCTGCTCGATCTGGGTCAACTTAGCGAAGTTGGCCTCAGCCACATCGCGGCGCGCCAGGAGCTGCGCGAGATGATCGCCGGCTTCGGCATTCCCGAAGAAGGGACAGCGGCGCCCCAGCCGCGCGCCGCCCTCGCCGGTTGAGCCGATGCCGGGCATCATCATCCTCGCTGTCGCGGCCGGCCTCGGCTGGGCCTGGTGGACCGGGCGGCTGAAGGGCTTCACCTATGAGGACGGCATGGCCGCGGCCTTGTTCCTGCTCGGCCTGCGGCTGCTGACCACCGGCCGTCTCCTCCCCGGGGCAGCCTTGATGGCGGGATCGATCCTGTGGGCCGCCTATCGCCGCGGACAAGCTGCGCCGCCGGCGATGGCGGTCGAGGACGCGCGCAAGCTGCTCGGGGTGCGGGAAGATGCGAGTCTCGCGGAGATTCGCGACGCGCACCGCCGCCTGATCGCCAAGGTCCATCCCGATATCGGCGGCTCGGCCGAACTGGCCAACCGCGTCAATGCGGCACGCGATGCGCTCGTCGCCGAAATGAACCGCAGGACGCCTCGCGCGTCCTGATCAGGAATCCAAGAGCGGAGCTTTCCATGAGTCATCGTTTCGACCGCACCTCCTTGCGCGAATATGACGTCCGCGGGATCGTCGGCGAGACCTTGGGGGAGGCCGACGCCCATGCCCTCGGCCGCAGCTTCGCGACGCTGGTCCGCCGCGGCGGCGGCGCCAGCGTGGCGGTCGGCCGCGACGGCCGCGAAAGCTCGCCGGTGCTGGAAGCGGCGCTGATCCGCGGTTTGAACGAAAGCGGGGTCGACGTGGTCCGCGTCGGCCTCGGTCCGACCCCGATGCTCTATTTCGCGGAAGCCGAGCTCGACGTCGACGGCGGCATCATGATCACGGGAAGCCACAATCCGGCCCATTATAACGGGTTCAAGATGGTGATGTTCGGCAGCGCCTTCTTCGGCCGGGACATTCAGAAGCTCGGCCTCATGGCGGCCGACGGCGACTGGGAAGACGGGACCGGCACCGCCACCGCCGCCGACGTAATGGATCGCTATGTCGGCCGGCTCCTCAAGAATTTCGACGGCGACGCGTTCCGCATCGGCTGGGACGCCGGCAACGGCGCGGCCGGTCCCGCGCTGGAGCGGCTGACGGAGCGCCTGCCGGGCGAGCATCATCTGCTCTACACCGAGATCGACGGCCGCTTCCCGAACCACCATCCGGATCCGACCGAAGAGAAGAACCTCGAGGATCTGAAGCGGCTGGTCCGCGACAAGAATCTCGATTTCGGCATTGCGTTCGACGGCGACGGCGACCGGATCGGCGCGATCGACGGCCAGGGCCGCGTCGTGTGGGGCGACCAGCTGCTGTCGATCCTGGCCGAGCCGGTGCTGAAGCAGCTGCCCGGCGCCACCATCATTGCGGACGTCAAGGCCAGCCAGGCACTGTTCGACCGAGTCTCGGAGCTGGGCGGCACTCCGTTGATGTGGAAGACCGGCCACAGCCTGATCAAATCCAAGATGAAGGAAACCGGCGCGCCCCTGGCCGGAGAGATGAGCGGACACATCTTCTTCGCGCACGATTATTACGGCTTCGACGATGCCCTCTATGCGGCCGTGCGCCTGATCCGGGCGGTGAGCCAGCTCGGCGGCTCGCTGACCGCGCTGCGCTCGGCGATGCCGGCGATGGTCAATACCCCGGAGATGCGGTTCCAGGTGGACGAAAGCCGCAAATTCCCGGTCATAGACGAAGTGCTCGGCCGGCTCCAAACAGCGGGCGCCAATGTCGACCGCACCGACGGCGCCCGAGTCAATACCGACGATGGCTGGTGGCTGCTTCGCGCCTCCAACACCCAGGACGTGCTCGTCGCCCGCGCCGAGGCCGGCAACGAGCGTGCGCTGGCGCGATTGATCACCCAGATCGACGAGCAGCTGGCCTTGTCCGGCCTTCAGCGGGGGCCGCAGGCGGGCCACTGAGCGCTTCGGCGCCAGCGTTGACGCGCCTCTCCTTTACGTTACGGGAAAGCGGATGGCCCTCCTTTCCCCGCTCGATCGTCTGCGCCTGCCGGTCATCGGCGCACCGCTCTTCATCGTGTCCAACCCCGATCTGGTGATCGCCCAGTGCAAGGCGGGCATCGTCGGCTCCTTCCCGGCCTTGAACGCCCGGCCGCAGCCGCTGCTCGACGAATGGCTCCACCGTATCACTGATGAGCTTGCCGCGTGGGACCGCGACCATCCCGAGCGGCCGGCGGCGCCGTTCGCCGTCAACCAGATCGTGCATCGCTCGAACGACCGGCTGCAGGCCGACATGACCACTTGCGCGAAGTGGAAGGTACCGATCGTCATCACCTCGCTGGGGGCGCTGGTCGAAGTGAACCAGGCGGTCCATGGCTGGGGCGGAATCACCCTGCACGACATCATCAACGACCGTTTCGCACGCAAGGCCGTGGCAAAGGGAGCGGACGGGCTGATCGCCGTGGCGGCCGGAGCGGGGGGCCATGCCGGCACCTTGTCGCCGTTCGCGCTGGTCCAGGAGATACGCGACTGGTTCGAAGGTCCGCTCATCCTTTCCGGCGCGATCGCCAACGGCCGCGCGATTCTCGCCGCCCAGGCGATGGGCGCCGACCTGGCCTATATCGGCTCCCCGTTCATCGCCACCGAAGAGGCCAATGCCGCGCCTGAGTACAAACAGGGCATTGTCGACGGGCGGGCCGGCGACATCGTCTATTCGAGCCTGTTCACCGGCGTCCACGGCAACTACCTCCGCCGTTCCGTCGTCGCCTCCGGCCTCGATCCGGACAACCTCCCGGAAGGCGATCTCAAGACGATGGACTTCGGCGGCGGCGAGAGCGCCAAGAAGGCGTGGCGGGACATCTGGGGCTCGGGCCAGGGCATCGGCGCGGTCACCGGGGTGCGGCCTGCCGCGGACTATGTGGACGAGCTGGCGAGGGAATATGGGGCGGCGAAAGCCGAGCTGACGGCCAGGCTGTTCTGAAGCCGTTCAGGCCGGGTCTCTGATCCGCTCGAAGGCTTGCCGCCACGCCTCAGGCAGCTCGATCGGGCGGCGGCTGTCGCGGCCGACATAGACATGGACGAAATGACCCTCCGCGGCGGCTTCGGCCTCCCCTTTGGCGAATATGCCGAGGCGGTAGCGGACGCTGGACCGGCCAATGCTTTCGACCGCCAGTCCAACCTCCACCGGCTCCGGATAGGTAAGGGCGTGGGCGTAGCGGCAACCGGTCTCCACCACGAGCCCGATCGGATCGCCCGCCGCCACGTCGAGCAGACTCGCCTCGATCAGCCAGGCATTCACCGCGCTGTCGAACCAGCCATAGTGAACGCTGTTGTTGACGTGGCCGTAGACATCCATGTCGCCCCAGCGGGTGCCGATTTCGCGCCACACCTTGTAGCTTTGTCGGCCTCTCATCGGCTCGCGGCTCACAGCGCCGCCTCGTAGAGGCGGAGGGCGTCGGCCTGGGTGATCGGGCACGGGTTGTTCACCAGCAGCCGCTCCTGTTTCATCGCCTCGCGCGCCAGCATCGGCAGATCGCTTCTTGCCACCCCCACCTCCGACAACCGTCGGGGAACTCCCGCGCCGGCGGCCAGCGCGGCGAGGCGCTCGACCAGCCCGCGTGCCTGGGCCTGCCGGCCGGTCGCCGCCAGCGCAGGGTCGAGCAGCGTGCCGAGCTCGGCGTAGAGCGGCATCGCCGCCGGCATGTTGTGGCCAAGCACATGGGGCAGCATCAGCGCATTGGACAGGCCGTGCGGCACATGGAAATGCCCGCCGAGCGGATAAGCGAGCGCATGCACGCCCGCCACCGGCGCGTTGGCGAACGCCACTCCGGCGAGATGCGCGCCCAGCAGCATGGCGCTTCGCGCAGTCAGATCGCCCGGGCTTTGGCAGACCGTGAGCAGATTGCCGGCGAGCAGACCAAGCGCCTCGCGGGCAAGCAGATCCGAGATCGGGTTCTTGAGCCGGGCCGACGTGTAGGCCTCGATCGCATGAACCATCGCATCGATCCCCGTGGCCGCCGTGATGCTGCGCGGCAGCCCCACAGTGAGTTCCGGATCGAGGATCGCCCAGTCGGCGAGAAGGGCGGCGCTGCTCACGCCCCGCTTCTCCCCCCCGCCGACGGTGATGACGCTGACCGGCGTCGCTTCCGATCCGGTCCCCGCGGTGGTCGGCACCAGCGCGAGCGGAAGCCGTACCCCCGTCGCCTTGCCGACACCCCAAAGCCGATCGAGTTCCTCCCCGCTGCCGATCAGATAGGCGGCGAGTTTGGCGACATCCATCGGGCTCCCTCCGCCAAAGCCGAGGACCGAGGCGCAGGACCGCTCCTGCCCCAGCTCCACCGCCGCGGTCAGCGTGGTTCGGGAGGGATCGGGTTCCACCGAGTCGTAGATAACGGGCTCGATGTCCGCCTCGCGCAACGCCGCGAGGATCCCATCGGCGAGTCCGAGCTTCCGGACTTGGGCATCGGTGACGAACAGACAGCGTCCGCGCGGCAGGAGGCGGGAGAGGCGCGCGGCCGATCCCGCGCCCGCGATCAGCTTCGGACCATAAAGGAACTCAAAGGTTTTCATGGCAATGCTCTAGCCGCGCCGAAGCGGGAAGGGCAAATATCAGAAGGACCGTTCGAGCCGGCTCAGCAGGCTCCGTACCGGACTCGCCTGCGGCTTGATATTGCCGCCCCCTTCGTCAAGCCGCTGCACCCGCGCGTAGAGATCGCAACTGGCCTGGACGAGCTGCATTGCCGCGTCCGGCAGCCGGTGGAGCAAGTCCGGATCGCTCTCGGCGGCATGTCCGAGCCGCCGCACCGGCCGCTGCGGCCGGCCGGCCAGCGATTCGCCCGCCTCGACCGCCCGCTGAGTGAGCAGCCAAGCGATGACGTGCATCAACCGGGTCGTGACCTTCAGCGACTCGCAGGAAAAGCTCACCCGCACCAGCGGATCGAGCTTCTGCCTGTCGGCGCGCCCGTCACGGTCGAAATAGGTTCGCGCCTCATCCGCCAGCAGCATCGCCTCGACGTAGAGCGAATCGATCAGCTTGGGCGTCATCCGCGCGCTGGCGTCCTGGGGCGGCATGGCGGCCACACTGCCACAGCGCGCCGCCAGGGTGAACGGCCAAAGAAGGCGATCCGTCCCGAACTGTCCGCTGGCGAGACGGTCAGGCGATGATGTCGGGGACCAGCTGATCCTCCAGCGCGGCGATTTCATCGCGCAGCCGCAGCTTTTGCCGCTTCAGCCGCGCCAATTGCAATTGGTCGGGAGCCGTGAGGCTTCTCAGCGCGTCGATCGCGGTGTCGAGGTCGCGATGCTCGGTCCTCAGCCGGGCAAGCTTCACCGCCAGCGCCCCGTCGCCGTCCACGATAGCCATCATGCCATGCAGCCCCGCTACTCAACCGCGATTTTGTGCGATATAATAATCCAACAACGGGTCGTCGTACATAGATGGGCGCCCGTCCGGTTCAGGGGAGACAGGGTCCGAATTCGCTGTTTTCAACGTCAGCATCAACCCCGCAGAGGAGATGGGAATGCAACAGGCGCATATGTCCGCACTTGAACAAAAACATGCTGGTCTCGACGCCCGAATCGCCGAAGAGAATCAGCGCCCCCACCCGGACGACGCGCTCCTTTCCCGGCTCAAGAAAGAGAAATTGAAGGTCAAGGAAGCGATCGCCGGGATTTCCTGACGGTCAGAGCGGGCGCTGCTTCGTCCGTTGCGGCGCCGGCTTGCCCACCTGCCTGCGCGCCTTGAGCGGATCCACCTCGATGTCGAAGGTGACACCGATCTGGCCGCGCTTGAGCCAGGCGACCTTGCCCGAGACCGGGCCAATGCCGCGCATGGTGACAATCACGGCGTCGCCAGGCATGGCGAGCCCGACATAATCCGCCATCAGCCCGATCGCCGAGAGATTGCGCACCCTGACCGGTTTCAGATCGCTGTCCGAATCCTGCGTCCGGCGAATCGTCGCCGACAGCAGCAGGCTGTCACGCGAAGACGTCCGCCGGCTGGTCTTTGCCGCCGCGCCGCTCTGTTCAATCTTGGTCTCGATCACTGCGCTTACCTCCGCACCGCTAGGGCGGCCCGGGAGGCGTGTTAGCCAAAAAAAGTCGCGATCGAGTTAACGCCGCCTGCCTTCCGGCAGCCGCCGCGGGCGAGACTTCAATCGTCGCGCGACACCCGTTCCTGGCGCTCGTGACGCTCCTGCGCCTCCACGGTCATCGTCGCGATCGGCCGCGCCTCGAGGCGGGCCAGCGAGATCGGTTCGCCAGTCACCTCGCAAAAACCGTATTCGCCGGTATCGATGCGGCGCAAGGCGGAGTCGATCTTCGCGATGAGCTTGCGCTGACGGTCCCGGGTCCTAAGCTCGATCGACCAGTCGGTCTCGCTGGACGCGCGGTCGGTGACATCCGATTCGCGAATCGGGCCGCTCTTCAGCTGGGCCATCGTGTCGCGCGACTCGCGGATGATCGCTTCTTTCCACTCGAGCAGCTTCTGGCGGAAATAAGCGAGCTGGACCGGGCTCATGAATTCTTCATTGGCGCCCGGCCGGTAATCGGCATCGGGAATCGGCGCCGAACGGCCGAATTGCGGGTCGAACACTTCTCTTAAAGCCGTAGCCATGCACCCCTCCACTCGCTCCGCGTCCGGCTTACCTGCCGGCGCCAGACCTCTGGTGCCGCACGCTTGTTCCCGCGCAATTCGCGGCACCTGCCCCAGCGCGCCTATACGCATCTGAGCCGGTAAGTACAAGTCACTCAAAATGTGATCGAAAATCTGCACGAATTTACCATATGGCCGTGACATTTTTGCCGTCTTGCAAGCCGGGTGACGCGCTCGCCGCGGCCGATCGCAACGCGCGATTCGATTTCCCGCCCGATTCGGCTGGGGCTGGAACTCGTTAACCCTAAGTGCCCAGGAGAAAGTCGCCAGTTGGCATTCATTCCACCCCAGACACTGTCTCCACTTGGGACGGAAGTTGCAGGAACGGGCTCTTTGAGGCCCCAGAAGCGCTACAACGTGGTTAACGTGCTTGATCTTCAACCGCCCTCTGGCATTTCTACCGAATAGCTCGAAACAGCTGCCGACTATTTGGTTCAAGTCAGCCGGCACCTGCAGGGCCTAAAACAGGGTGCGTGTCATGTCAGTAAAGATGGCCTTGGCGAAATTATGTGCCTGCACGTGCGGCGGTGCGATCATCGGCGGCGGTGCGGTCCATGTCTCTGCAAATCCGCCCGCGCGGCCCGCTATCGTCAAGGAGGCGAAGGCGAAGCCGGCAAAGACCTATCGCGCCTATAAGAAGAAGCGCATCAAGCGGGTCAGCCTCGCCAAGACCGAATGCAAGGTCGCGCCGGCCACCACGACCACGACCAAGACGGTGACCTACTCGGCTCCCGTCCCAATGCCGCTCCCGGCGCCGCAGGTGGTTGCGGGCGGCGGCGGCGGCGCAGTCGTCGTCGGCGGCGGCCCGGCTGCCAGCGGCTTCGGCGGCGGCTTCTTCAGCGGCGGCTTCTTCGGCGGCAGCAGCAGCGGCAACACCATCTTCACCGCCTCGACCAGCACCTCGACCGGCGGCAGCTCGACCTCGAGCGGCGCCACCTCGAGCTCCACCTCGAGCGGCGCCACGTCGAGCTCCACCTCGTCGAGCAGCTTCGGCGGCGGCACCAGCACGTCGACCAGCACCAGCTCTAGTTCGAGCACCAGCTCCAGCACCAGCTCGAGCACCAGCTCTTCGACTTCGAGCGGCGGCACGACGAGCACCTCGACCGGCGGCGTGCCGGTTCCGGCTCCGCCGATGGTCCTTTTGTTCGGTGCTGCGGCGGCCGCCCTGGTCGCCCGGAGGAGGCTGAGCGGCTCCGAAGGCTAAGCTCCGCATCCCACACCGAAAAGGCCGCGCCTGATTGCCCGAGGCGCGGCCTTTCTCGTGCCGCTTAACCCATGGCTTATTCCGCCGCGCCCTCCTCGGGAGCGGTTTCGGCTTCGGCGGCCGCGGGCGCGGCGCCCTTTGCGGCCGCCTCCAATTCGGCCACGGTCATGCCGATCACGGCGCCGTTGGGACCCGCGGCAACCGCGTTGCGCGGCAGCCGGACCGCCGTGCCCGAGGCCAGCTTCACCGTCACGAACTGCGCGTCGATCGCCTCGATCGTGCCGACGGTGCCCCCGGCTGATCCGGTGACGGTGGCGCCCGGAGCGAGGTTCGCGCTCGCGGCGGCGAGCGTCTTTTCCACCTCCGCATTCACCTGGGCCCGCGTCATCGCCAGCACGAAGCCGTTCTGCCCGGCGGCAAAGGAGGAGACCGGGAGGCGGACCTCGTGCTTGTCGGTCTTGAGGATGACGTGGTCGCCTTCGACCCGGGTGATGGTCCCGACTTCGCCGCCGGCAGTGTCGCTGACCCTGGCGCCGGCCGCGATCGAGGGCTTGGCCGCCGGTGCGGCTTGGGCGAAGGCCCCCTGCGAGGTTGCCGCGCCCGCAAGCGCCAGCGCGAATGTGGAGATGAGGATGTTGCTACGCACTTTGTGTCACTCCTGACGGGTTGAACCCCTTGATCGTCCTGCCCTGCGGCCGGTGGAGGCCGAGATTATTGAGCGCTTAGGATCTTTTCAATCTCCTCGACCGGATGACCGGTGAGGTCCTTCGCGATCTCGCCGGCGAGCCGCTTTTCGACCTCCTTGTGATAATGTTTGCGCAGCTCGCCCAGCGTCTTCGGCGGCGCCACCACGATCAGCGAATCGAAGTCGTTGCTGAGCGCGCGCTTCTTGAGCATGTCCGCCGTCTCGGCGGCGAACCTGTCCTCCTCCAGCTGGTGGAAATCCGTGTCCGAATAGGCATGATGACCAGGACCGGAGCTGGGGAAGGCCCTGCCCGCCTCGCCGCTCTTCTGGTCGCGATTGGCCGGATTGTCCTGCTCGCGCTTGCGCTCCACCTCCAGCTTCGGGAATTCGGCATCGCCTTCGTTGCGGAGGAACAGCATCTTCTCGCCGTCGGCAACCACGATGAAGCTGTTGTGCGGCACCTGCATTTCGCTCTCCTCTTGATTTGGCCGATCAACGCCGCAATCGCCGCTATGGTTGCCGTGCCGGACTTGCCTCGCGGCAGGCCCGCAGCCATAGCCCGACCGATGCGGATCCTGCTGACGAATGACGACGGGGTGAACGCCACCGGCCTCAAGGTCCTCGAGAAGATCGCACGCCTTTTCTCCGACGACATCTGGGTCGTCGCCCCGACCGAGGAACAGTCCGGCGCCGGCCACTCGCTCACCCTCACCCTTCCGGTCCGCCTGAGGAAGCTCGGCGAGCGGCGCTTCTGCGTCACCGGCACTCCGACCGATTCGGTGATGATGGCGATCGCCCACATCATGAAGGAGGACCGCCCCGATTTGGTCCTTTCGGGGGTCAACCGCGGCGCGAACTTGGGCGAGGACGTCACCTATTCGGGCACCGTCTCGGCAGCGATGGAGGGGGCGCTCGCCGGCATCCCTTCGATCGCGCTCAGCCAGAGCTACGCCCGCGAAGGCATGGGCGACACCGTCCCCTTCGCCGCCGCCGAAGCTTGGGCCGAGCGCGTGCTCCGCCCGCTGATCGACACGCCGATGGAGCCGCGCACCCTCGTCAACGTCAACTTCCCCGCCCTTCCCCCCGATGACGTGAAAGGCGTCCGCGTCACCCAGCAGGGACTGCGCGACTATGGCCGGCTGCGGATCGTCCAGCGCACCGATACGCGCGGCTACGATTATTTCTGGTTCGGCCTCGGTCCGATGATCGAGACGCCCGGCCATTCGACGGACCTGGAGGCGATCGCCGACGGTTATGTCGCGGTGACGCCGCTCCACCTCGATCTCACCCACGGCCCCTCGCTGGGCAGGCTGGCAAAGCTCTATCCGTAATGCCGCGCCGGCGCCGCCCCCCCGACTTCACGACGCTGCAGCGCAGGGGCCGGCTGCCGGTCTGGGTGTCGATTGGGTGGCGGGCGCTGTTCGTGGTGGGCCTGCTCGGCGTCGCCGTGCTCGTCCATTGGCTCGAGCGCGACGGCCTCCGTGACAATTATGACGGCGAGATCAGCTTCCTCGACGTCGTCTATTTCACGATGATCAGCGTCACCACCACCGGCTATGGGGACATCACTCCGGTCAGCAACCAGGCGCGGCTGTTCGACGCGATCATCGTGACCCCGATCCGGGTGTTCGCGGTGCTCGTCTTCCTCGGCACGGCGTACAGCTTCGTGTTCAAACGCACATGGGACAAATGGCGAATGGCCTATATCCAGAAGACGCTCTGCGACCACATCATCGTCGCCGGTTTCGGCACCACCGGTTCCGAGGCCGTCGACGAGTTGATCGCCCGCGGCACTCCGGCCGGAGACATCGTGGTGATCGATTCGGACCTCGAGGCGCTCGAGCGGGCCAAGGCGATCGGCTGTGCGGTGTTCGACGCCGACGCGACCCGCGACAAGACCCTGACTGCCGTGCGCGTCACCGAGGCCCGGGCGATGATCATCTCCGCCGGCCGCGACGACACATCGATCCTGATGACGCTGACCGCGCGCCACCTCGCCCCCAACCTCACGATCAGCGTCGCCGTCCGCAACGAGGATAACGAGCTGCTCGCCCGCCAGGCCGGCGCGACCACGGTCATCAACCCGGTCAGCTTCGCCGGGCTGCTGCTCGCCGGCTCGACCCACGGCGCCCACATCGCCGATTACATCGCCGATCTCGCCTCCTCGAGCGGCCGCGTCCGTCTGGCCGAGCGCGCGATTCGGCCGGAAGAATGCGGCAAGCCGCTCTCCGCCATCGCCCAGGGCCTCGGCGTCCGCGTCTACCGGCACGGAATCCCCCACGGCTTCTGGGAGCCCGAAGCGGAATCGCTGCTCGCCGGGGACACGATCGTCGAAATCCTGCCGACGTCCGCAACCGAGGGCAATCCGGCCTAGCTATCTATCTGGAGCCTGATTCACGCCCTACGCCGAAACGCCACAGGCGTTTCGACCTAAGACGATCAGGCCCTAGGTCGGGCGGATGCGGCGAGAGCGAAGGGCGATCAGCCTTTCACCAGGGTCACTTGCGCCACCTCGATGCCGCCGCCGCTAAAGCCGCCTTCGCAATACATCAGATAGTAGCGCCACAGCTTGTGGAAGGGCTCGTCGAAACCCGCGGGGAGACGGCCCTGCGCAACGGCCGCCTCATAGCGCCGGCGCCAGCGCTTCAGCGTCTCCGCATAATGCGGGCCGTACGCCCTGCGGTCGTGCCAGCCGAGGCCCGCCTTCTCGGCGGCCACCCTGAAGCGCTCTTCGCTGATCAGCATGCCGCCTGGAAAGATGTAGGTCTGGATGAAATCGGCGTTGGCGGCATAGCCGTCGAACAGCGCCTCGCGGATCGAGATGAACTGGAGCGCGGCGCGGCCGCCGGGACGGAGCAGCCGGGCGACGTGCCCCAGATAGGAAGACCAATATTCCCGCCCGACCGCCTCCACCATCTCCACGCTTGCGACCGCATCGAAACAGCCCCGGGCGTCGCGATAATCGGTGAGCTCGATCGACACTTGCCCGGCGAGGCCCGCCCGATGCAGCCGCGCCTCGGCAAATTTCTTCTGCTCTTCCGACAAAGTGAGGCCGGTGACGTGGACGCCGTAATCCCGCGCCGCGACCTCGGCGAGCGAGCCCCAGCCGCAGCCGACGTCGAGCAGCCGCTGGCCCGGCCTGAGACCGAGCCGGTCGAGCAGCAGATGGAGCTTGCGGGCCTGGGCCTCTTCGAGCGGCTCCGCGTCGGAGACGGGCTCGGCGAAGACCGCGCTCGAATAGGTCATGCCGGAGTCCAGCCACGCGGCGTAGAAGTCGTTCCCGAGGTCGTAATGATGTTCGATATTCCTGCGCGAGCCGGTTTTGTCGTTGCCGCGGAAGGCGTGGGCCAACCGGTTGACCAGCCGCCAGGCGCTCTTGGCCCGGCCGGTGTCGCCGAGCGTCTCGCCGTTGCGCATGAACAGGTCGAACAAGGGCACCGGATCGGGGCTCGACCATTCGCCCACCGCCCAGGCCTTATACCAGCCGACCGAACCGGACGTGATCAGCCGAACCAGCGCCCGCCAGCTGTGGAGGTGGACGACCGGCGTCGGCCCGGGCCGGCGGCCGCCGAGGAGCCGCCTCGAGCCGTCCGGGAGCGTCGCCTCGATGCCGCCCATCTCGAGACCTGCGTCGATCCGGTCGAGGATGCGGTGGAAGCGCCCGCCGAACAGCCGCGCAAGCAGGCCGCCGCCGGTCGCAAAGCCGCGGTCGGCGGAGACGAGATGGCGGCCGCGGGGGTGCTGGCTCATAGGCGCAAGGCCAGGCAGCCTTCCGCTAATCGACGCGGGGCTTGAGAGGTTCGGAGAATGGAGGCGACGTGCCGTGCTTCTGAAGGCGCCCCGGTGGGAATACGTTGGCCAAATATGCTCGCCGGTCCTTGCTTGAAAGACTACGGAGGATCTTTATCGTACCTTCCGTCTTCAATGCCTGCAGTTGAGCTCTGACTGCCTGAGCCTCCCGAAGATTGGCAGCAATCGCTTCGATATCCGGCTGCGGAGCACGAATAAGGGCAAGCCCCGCAGCACTTAACTGCCGCGCGCGCTGTTCAAGCGCTACCCGCCGTTCTCGATCCTCGAAAATTATCGAGACGACCTTCTTAGAACCTTCGGGCGAAAGGCCGACGACCGTGAACATGCCTTCCAATGGAACGGTCCGGACAATGGGCGGCGGAGAGGTAGCCTGCGCCGCTGCCAATAACATCAATCCCGGGATCATATCGTGTGCGGCTCCTTTTCGACCAGCCAGCTCTGGCCCTTACCGACCAAAGCCTGGAGGTCGGGCTTCTTGCCGGCGCTGGCCGCCGCATTCTGCTCCAGGACCGCGCTTTCGAAGGTGGGCGCTGGATCCTCGTAGATGACGCCAAGCGCCATCGGGAAGGCGCCGAACGGCATGTCGATCAGCATGTGGGCGATCATCTTGTTGGCCGGGTGATGGACGATCACGTCCGCCGCCTGCCAGTCGCCGCCCTCAACCTCGACCACCTTCACGCTCAGCGACTCGCGATCGAGCGTCAGGCCCTTGCTGCCGTTGGCGAACAGCATCGGCTCGCCGGCCTTGAGCCAGAGCTGCTTTTCGGGCGCGAACTCCTTGGCGGTGAAGGGCGCGAACACGTCGTCATTATAGACGATGCAATTCTGGAAGATCTCGATGAAGGCGGCGCCCTTGTGCTGATGAGCGGCCTTGAGGACATCGGGCAAATATTTGTTCACGTCGATGCCTCGGGCGACGAAGCGGGCGCCCGAGCCGAGCGCGAACGCGCACGGGCTGGCCGGGCGGTCGACCGAACCGAAGGGAGTCGAGGGCGAGCGGGTTCCGACCCGGCTCGTCGGCGAATATTGGCCCTTGGTAAGGCCGTAAATCTCATTGTTGAAAAGCAATATCTGGCAATCGAGGTTGCGGCGCAGCACATGCATCGTGTGGTTGCCGCCGATCGACAGGGCGTCGCCGTCGCCGGTGATGATCCACACGTCGAGCTCGGGATTGGCCAGCTTGATGCCGGTCGCGAAGGTCGGCGCGCGGCCGTGGATGGTGTGGAAGCCGTAGGTCTCCATATAATAAGGGAAGCGCGACGAGCAGCCGATGCCGGAGACGAACACGACATTCTCCGGCCTCACGCCGAGCTCCGGCATCGTGCGCTGCACCGCCTTCAGCACCGCATAGTCGCCGCAGCCGGGGCACCAGCGCACCTCCTGATCGGTGGCGAAATCCTTGGCGGTGAGCTTGGTGAGTTCGTTCATGGGCTTAGGATCCGCCGGTAAGATAGATGATGAGGATGATGACAAGCACGAGCATCGCGATCAACGGCAACGGGCGTTGAGTCATTGCAGCGCTCCCTCGATCGCCTGCTCGATCTCGGCGATCTTGAACGGTTGGCCGGAGATTTTGTTGACCGGGCGGGCATCGACCAGGAACTGGTCGCGGAGCAGGGTCTTGAGCTGCCCTTTGTTCATCTCGGGAACGATGATCCGGTCGTAAGACCTCAGGAGATCGCCCAAATTTTTCGGCATCGGCCAGATGTGGCGCAAGTGGACGTGCGACACGTCGAGCCCGCGCCGTCGGGCGCGGCGGACGGCCTGGTGGATCGGGCCGAAGGTGGAGCCCCAGCCGACCACGGCGAGCGCGCCGCCCGCCTGGCCGAGGCAGACATCCTGCAACGGCAGCGAATCGGCGACGCCGAGCACCTTGGCGGCGCGCAGGTCGGTCATCGCCTGGTGGTTGGCGGGGGCGTAGTCGATATGCCCGGTGCCGACATTCTTCTCGATCCCGCCGATCCGGTGGGTGAGGTTGGGGGTGCCGGGCCTGATCCAGACACGCGCCAGCTTTTCGTCGCGCTCGTAAGGGTTTACAGCCTCGCCTTCAACCGGCGCGCGATCGTGGAAGCGGACCGGGAAGGGCGCATAGCCGGCCATGTCGGGCACCTTCCACGGCTCCGCGGCATTGGCGATATAGCCGTCCGTCAGAAGCATGACGGGCGTCATATATTGGGTGGCGATCCGGCACGCCTCGATCGCGCAGTCGAACGCGTCGGCCGGCGAGCGGGCGGCGATGACCGGCATCGGCGCGTCGCCGTTGCGGCCGTAGACCGCCTGGTAGAGGTCCGACTGCTCGGTCTTGGTCGGAAGGCCGGTGGACGGGCCGCCGCGCTGCGAGTTGACGATGATCAACGGCAGCTCGCTCATGATGGCCAGCCCCATCGCCTCGGCCTTGAGCGCGATGCCGGGCCCCGAGGAAGACGTGATTCCGAGCGAACCGGCGAAGCTCGCTCCGATCGCCGAACCGATCGCGGCGATCTCGTCCTCGGCCTGAAAAGTCGTGACCTGATACTCCTTTAGCCGCGAAAGATGATGCAGGATGGCAGAAGCCGGCGTGATCGGATAGCCGCCGAAGAACATCGGCAGGCCGGCCAGCTGGGCGCCCGCGACCAGGCCGAGCGAGATCGCTTCGGCGCCGGTGACGGTGCGGTAGAGGCCCGGCTCGGCCGGAGCCGGCTCGATATGGTGCTGGCGGATCTGGCCGCCCAATTCGGCGGTCTCGCCATAAGCGTGGCCCGCATTGAGGGCCGCGATGTTCGCCTCCGCGAGCAGCGGCGCCTTGGCGAACTTGCTCTTGAGCCAGGCCTCGATCGGCTTGCGGTCACGGTCGAACATCCACAAGGCCAGGCCCAGCGTCCACATGTTCTTGCAGCGCAGCGCCTCCTTGTTGCCGAGCCCGAACGGCTTCACAGCATCAAGCGTCATCTGGCTGATGTTGAACGAAATTGTTTGCCAGCGGGCGAGCGATCCGTCGTCCAGCGGATTGGCGTCATAGCCCGCCTTGGCAAGGTTGCGGGCGCCGAACTCGCCCTCGTCGGCAATGACGAGGCCGCCCGGCTTCAGCGCATCGACATTGGTCTTGAGCGCCGCCGGGTTCATCGCGATCAGCACGTCGGGCGCATCGCCGGCGGTCTCGATCGCCGACGAGCCGAAATTGATCTGGAACGCCGATACTCCGAACGTCGTCCCTTGCGGGGCACGGATCTCGGCCGGGAAATCGGGGAAAGTGGCAAGATCGTTGCCGGCCAGAGCGGTGGAGAGGGTGAACTGGCCGCCGGTCAGCTGCATGCCGTCGCCGCTGTCGCCGGCGAAGCGCACCACCACCGCCTCGAGCGGCATGTCGGCTCCCGCCTCTTCGGCTGTCACTAAATGGGTGGCGGTGGCCATCGTCGTCCTTCGAAAAGTCTTCGCCTCCGTCACTAGCGGCGGCGCGCCCCGGTCACAACAGGTGGCAGTCCGGGGGAGTTCGCCTAAGAGGCCCTACCTTATGCGCCCGATTCGCCCCTCAACGGAAAGCAGCATGGCAGAGCCGTTCGTTCGCCCGGATGTACGCCGTTTCCTCGACTATCTCAATGCGTTGCCGGGACCGCGGAGCCATCAGGCAGGGCCGGTCGAGGCGCGCAACATGATGCACGCCTCGCGCCACGTCGCCGACGCACCGGTCGGCGACCTCGCCTTGATCCGTGACGTCATGGCGCCGCGGCCGGCGGGCGGTGATGGCGCTGCGCCGGCATCGCGGCAACCCAAGAGCCGCGATGCTCCCGGTCGGTGCGATGGAGGCGCCGTCATCCCGCTCCGGCTCTACGATGCCCGTTCCGAGCGGGACGCGGGCCCAGTGGTGGTTTTTTTCCATGGCGGCGGCTTCGTTCTCGGCGACCTGGACACGCACGAGCCGTTCTGCGCCGAGCTGGCCAGGCTCATGGACCTGCCGGTGATCGCCGTCGATTACCGGCTGGCCCCGGAGCATCCGTGGCCGGCGGGGCCGGAAGACGCGATTGCCGCAACCCGCTGGATTGCGGAGAGCCCGGAGGCGCTGGGCCGGCAGGTGAACGGCCTGGTGCTGGCGGGGGACAGCGCCGGCGGCAATTTGGCGATCGTCACCGCGCTCGCGCTGCGCGACGAGCCCGCGGCCCAGCCGGTGCTGGTGCAGTGGCCGATCTATCCGGCGGCCGACCCGGTCAAAGGCTATCCAAGCTTTACCGACTTCGGCGAAGGCTATCTGCTCACTCGCGAAGGCATGCACTGGTTCGATCAATGCTACCGACCCGACCCCGACGACTGGCGCTACGCGCCGCTGGTCAAGAGCCAGGCCGGCATGCCCCCGACCCTGGTGGTCACCGCCAGCCTCGACCCGATTCGCGATCAGGGGCGCGCTTATGCCGCTGCCTGCGTGGAGGCGGGCGTGCCGACCATCTTCCGGGAAGCGCGCGGAAACATCCACGGCTTCATCAATCTGCGCAAGGCGATCCCGTCGTCGGAGGAGGACGTCCGCGGCTGCGTGGTCGCGCTGCACCTGCTGCTCAGCGAGGCGCTGGGCAAATGAGCGGCAAGGAGGGCCTCCCCTATCGTCCCGGCGCGGGCGTGATGCTCGTCAATCGCGAGGGCAAGGTGTTCGTCGCGCAGCGCCTGGACAATATGCTCGAGGCTTGGCAGATGCCTCAGGGCGGGCTTGACGAGGGCGAGGAGCCGCTGAGCGGCGCCCTGCGCGAGCTCGAGGAGGAGACCGGAATCGCGCCCGACCTGGTCGAAGTGATCGCCCGCTGCCCGGTCGAGCTTCATTACGACCTGCCCGACGACCTCGTCGGCAAGATGTGGAAGGGCAAATGGCGAGGCCAGCGCCAGACCTGGTTCCTGTGCCGCTTCACCGGCACAGACGCCGACGTCAATATCGCCACCGCAGATCCCGAGTTCCGCGCCTGGAAATGGGCGGATCCCGCCGAGCTTCCCGCGATGATCGTGCCGTTCAAGAAGAAGCTTTACGAGGAGGTGCTCGAGGCCTTCCGCCGCCATCTGTGAACGCGGCGGCGGCCGCTGGTGCCCCTGGCCCGAGTCGAACGGGCACTCCTTGCGGAACTCGATTTTGAGTCGAGCGCGTCTACCAATTCCGCCACAGGGGCAGCGCGAACGGCGTGACTAGCCGAGCGCGGAGCGGCTCGCAACTGCCGCCCGTCTTGTCCGTCAGGCGAAAACCTCGCTGTGGTCAGGATCCTTGGGATCGGGGCCAAACCGGTTGGGGCCTTTGGTTCCTTCCAGACACATGAAGACAAGCACTATCAGCCCGCCAATATAGGGGACGAAATTCAGCAGCACGAACCAACCGGATCTGTCCTGGTCGTGGAACCGCCGGACAGTCACGGCCAGCGAGGGAATGAAGATCGCCAGCGCGAAGACGACGAGGAGGACGAGAGCCGTACCGCTGAACAGGCCCAAACCTCCGTCGGCGCCGCCATCTTCGAGCACGCCGAATGCCATCATTGCGGCGATCAGGACCGCGTACACGATCGCTAGAAAGAGCGCGAACATCCAATATTCCTTCCGCCGCGAACGACCGGAGAAATCCGCGTAACGCTTCAAAGGCATCAGCATCCATTGCATCGCTTGTCCCCTGTCGAATTGAGTAGTCGATACGCTTACAGAAGCCGCCTCGGCGGAAGCAGGTCACACGGCGCCGGCGGCGCCGGCCCGTTCAGTCTCAAGCGGATCGGGCCCGTATCCGTTCGGACCGCGCGTGCCCTCGAGCACAAAAAAGTAGATCAGGACGAGGAGGCCGAGGATCGGCACAAAAATCATCAGCAGCCACCAGCCGGAGCGGCCGATATCGTGAAGCCGGCGGATCGCCACCGCCAGGCTGGGCGTCACCAGCGCGGCAAAGGTGGCAAAAGTGAGTGGCCCCATCGAATCGAACAGCAGCCTGTCGAGGCCCAGCGCAAAATCGAGGGCACCGGTGATGACGCTCAGAACCAGCATCAGCAGCTGGAACAGCCAGAACTCCTTGCGACGCGAGCGGCCGCCATAGTCGCTGTAGCGTTTGAGCGGCAGTATCGCCCAGTTCATGGCTTCGCATCCCCCTGGGCCGGCTCCACCCGGGCGCATCCTAATCTGAGCCGGCGGGCTGGCAAGGATAATGATGAGGCGCGGCCCCGATGAGTGGGTCGGCTGCTGGCCCCGCGATCCCGCTGCCGAGATCGCGCGAGGCGCCGGTGGAGCACCAGCAACTGGGCGCGCTACCTGCGTCAATTGCGTGGCGCCGCCCTGCGATAGCTCAGCGCCTCCGCCACATGGATACGGCCGACCCCGTCGCTGCCGGCGAGGTCCGCGATGGTGCGGGCGACGCGCATCACCCGGTGGAAGCCGCGGGCGGACAGCCGCATCGCCTCGGCCGCCTGGGCCAGCAGGCGCCGCCCCGGCTCGTCCGGCGTGGCGACCGCGTCCAGGAGATCGCCGTCGGCTTCGGCATTGGTGCGCAGGCCCTGCGCCTCATAGCGGGCGGTCTGGACGTCGCGCGCGGCCTTGACGCGGGCGGCGACCTCGGCCGAGCCTTCGGCCGGCGGCGGCAGCACGAGATCGGCCGCGGCAACCGCGGCGACGTCGACATGAAGATCGATTCGGTCGAGCAGGGGGCCCGAGACCTTGGCCTGGTAATCCGCGGCGCAGCGCGGCGCGCGCGAGCAGGCAAGAGCGGGGTCGCCGAGATGCCCGCAGCGGCACGGGTTCATCGCCGCGACCAGCTGGAACCGGGCCGGAAAGGTCACATGCGCATTGGCGCGGGCGACGCTGACCGACCCCGTCTCGAGCGGCTGGCGGAGCGAATCCAGCACCGGGCGCTGGAATTCGGGCAGCTCGTCGAGAAACAGGACGCCCAGATGAGCAAGGCTCACCTCCCCCGGCCGCACCTTGAGCCCGCCGCCGACCAATGCCGCCATCGAGGCGCTGTGATGAGGGGCCCGGAACGGGCGGTTGCGGATCAGCCTCCCGTCGGTGAGCGCGCCGGCGACGCTTGCGATCATCGACACCTCCAAGGCTTCCGACGAGGTGAGCGGGGGAAGGATGCCGGGCAGGCAGGCGGCGAGCAGGGACTTGCCCGCCCCCGGCGGCCCGGTCATCAGCAGGTTGTGCCCGCCCGATGCGGCGATCTCGAGCGCGCGCTTGGCGATTTCCTGACCCTTCACCTGGGTCAGGTCGGGGCCCGGGCCGAGCGGGTCGGCCTCGCCCGGTCGCGGCGGCGACAGCGCCGCGGAGCCGCGAAAATGGTTGAGCAGCGCAATCAGGTCGGGGGCGGCGATGACTTCGATGTCCCCGGCCCAGCTCGCCTCCGATCCCTGCGCGGCGGGACAGACCAGGCCGAGGCTGCGCGAGGAGGCATGGATCGCCGCCAGGAGCACGCCCGGGGATGGGGTCAGCCGCCCGTCAAGGCCGAGCTCGCCGACGGCGCAATATTCCGACAGCGTCTCGGCGTCGATCGCACCCATTGCAGCCAGCAGGCCGAGCGCGATCGGCAGGTCGTAATGCGAGCCCTCCTTGGGCAGATCCGCCGGCGAAAGATTGACGGTGATCCGCTTCGGCGGCAGCGAAAGCCCGATCGAGGCGAGCGCCGCATGCACGCGCTCGCGGCTTTCGCCGACCGCCTTGTCGGGCAGGCCGACGATCAGGAACTTGGGCAGGCCGCTCGCAATCTGCACCTGTACTTCCACGGCGCGCGCCTCCAGCCCGAGAAATGCCACCGTGGCGACATGCGCGACCATTGAGCCCCTCCGAAATGAACACCATAGTGGAGCCGCTCAGCGTTTATGTCGATAGCGGGGATACCGGGTCACCCGACCTTGAGCGTCGGGCGGTCGTCCCCACATGTGACGCCATGAACCTGCGCGAGAAATGGCGGGCCCTAGGGCGGATCCCCGCGGTGCGGACCGGCTTGTTCGTGCTCGGGCTGCTGCTGATGCTCGCTTCGCCGCTGGTCGGCCTGTTCCCCGGTCCCGGCGGAGTATTGGTGTTCGGCGCGGGGCTCGCGCTGGCGCTGAAATATAGCGATTGGGCCAAGCGACAATATGTGCAGTTCAAGCGCAAGCACCCGAACAAGGGCCGCTGGGCGGATTGGGGCCTGCGCCGCAAGAGCGCGAAGCGGCGCGAGGCGCTGCGCAAGGATCAGCAGGCGACGCTCGAGGCGCTTGATGATTGACTTGCGGCGGTGCATTGCCTATCCGCGCCAGCAACGAGGCCGCCCCGATCCGGCGGCCCTTTTCATTAGTTCCGAGGTATGAGCGATGAAGCGCACCTTCCAGCCGAGCAATCTCGTGCGCAAGCGGCGTCACGGCTTCCGCGCCCGCAAGGCCACGGTCGGCGGACGCAAGATCCTGGCCGCCCGCCGCGCCCGCGGCCGCAAGACGCTGTCGGCATAACGACGCTCACCCGCCGCGCGGACTTTCTCGCGGCGAACCGCGGACGCCGCTCGCCGACGCCGGGGTTCGTGCTGCTTGTCCGCGACCGCCAGGACGGGGACGCGACGAAGCGGCTCGGCATCACCGTCACCCGCAAGATCGGCGGCGCGGTGGCACGCAACCGGATGAAGCGCCGCCTCCGAGCCTTGGCGCGTGAAATACTTCCGGGGCTCGGTGTGCCCGGGGCGGACCATGTGCTGATCGGCCGCGCGGGCGGGATCGAACGGCCCTTTCACGAGCTCCGCGCGGAGTTCTCCCAGGCGCTGGCGAAGCTTCATCCATGATCGGTAGCTTGCTTATCCTGCTCGCCAAGGGCTGGCAGAAGGGCCCGTCGCTGATTCTGCCGTCATCATGCCGCTTCATGCCGAGCTGCTCAGCCTATGCAATTACAGCCATCGAGCGCTATGGCGCGCTGCGCGGCGCCTGGCTTGCCGCACGACGGCTGTCCCGCTGCCATCCCTGGGGGGGATCCGGCTATGACCCAGTACCGTGAGGGGAATTGAGTGAGCGACCACCGCAACATGATCCTGGCCATCGTCCTGTCGGCGATCGTTCTGTTCGGCTGGAGCTTCATCTCCGAGCGCTGGCTGCCGACGGCGGGCGAGCCTTCCACCAAGATCGTCGAGGGCAAGCAGGTGCCGCTGCCGCTGCCGCAGGCGGATCCTGATGCCGACGCTCCCAAGGCGATCCGCGATCGCCGGCAGGTGCTGGCGGAGACTCCGCGAGTGCGGATCGACACGGCGAGCCTTCAAGGCTCGCTCAACCTCCAGGGCGCGAAGATCGACGACCTGGTGCTGACGCGGCATCGGCAGAATATCCAGCGAAGTTCGCCGCCGGTCCGGCTTTTTTCGCCGAGCGGAGCGCCGGACGCCTATTTTGCCAGCTTCGGCTGGACCGGTCAGGGGCTGAGCCTGCCTGGGCCGGACACGCGATGGACCGCCAGCGGCAACCGGCTGGCGCCGGGCAATCCGGTCACCCTCAGTTGGAGCAACCCAACCGGCCAGACCTTCCGCATCCGCCTGTCGGTTGACGACGGTTACCTGTTCACGGCCGAGCAGAGCGTTGACAACCATGGCGCCGGGGCTGTCGCTGTGCGGCCCTACAGCTCGATCTACCGGGCCAAGGCTTCGCCGGATCCGGACAGCTGGACCATGCATGTCGGGCCGGTGGGAGTGTTCGACGGCGCCGCCAATTACACTTGGGGCTTTGACGACCTGGTCGAGCAGGGCGATCAGCGCTTCGGCAGCCGGGGCGGCTGGCTCGGCTTCACCGACAAATATTGGCTTGCGGCGCTGGTTCCCGATCAGGGCACGCAGGTCGACGCCGCTTTCCGGCGCGGCGCCAACGGCGGGTTCCAGGCCGATTTCACCCCCTCCCCGTCGATCGTCGCGCCGGGGCAGGCGGTGCGCCACCAGTCACGGCTGTTTGCGGGCGCGAAGGAGGTCCAGCTCCTCGATCGATATACCGATCAGCTCGGCACCGAGATCGAGCGGGCGATCGACTGGGGCTGGTTCAGGTGGTTCATGAAGCCGATTTTCGCGCTCCTAAATTGGCTGTTCGCCGCGATCGGCAATTTCGGAGTGGCCATTATCTGCCTGACCCTGATCGTCCGCGCGCTGATGTTCCCGATCGCGCAGCGCCAGTTCAAGTCGATGGCGGCGATGCGGGTCGTGCAGCCGAAGATGAAGGCGATCCAGGAGCGCTACAAGGACGACAAGCCGCGCATGCAGCAGGAAATGCTGAAGCTCTACCAGGAAGAGAAGGTCAATCCGATGGCCGGCTGCCTGCCGATCCTGCTCCAGATCCCGATCTTCTATGCGCTTTACAAGGTGCTGATGCTGGCGGTCGAGATGCGCCACGAGCCGTTCGCCTTGTGGATCAGGGATCTGTCGGCTCCCGACCCGCTGACGCCGGTCAATCTGTTCGGCTATCTGCCGTTCACGCCGCCTTCCTTCCTCGCGCTCGGCATTCTGCCGATCCTGCTCGGCATCACCATGTGGCTGCAATTCCGGCTCAATCCGGCGCCGATGGACCCCGTGCAGAAGCAGGTGTTCAGCATCATGCCGTGGGTCTTCATGTTCATCATGGCGCCGTTCGCCGCCGGGCTGCAGCTCTACTGGACCGTGTCGAACATCCTCACCATCGCCCAGCAGAAGTGGCTCTACAGCCGCTATCCCGGCATGAGCGCGCCGCCCGCCGAGGCACAATGAGCGAAGCCCGGGCCGAGGATTTGGACGAAGCCGCGCGCAAGCTCTTCTCGGGACCGGTTGCCTTCCTGAAGTCGGCCCCGGCCCTGCAGTTCCTGCCCGAAGCGGCCGTGGCGGAAGTCGCGTTCGCCGGCCGGTCCAACGTCGGCAAGTCGTCGCTCCTCAACAAGCTGGCCAATCGCCGCGACCTCGCCCGGACCTCGAACACGCCTGGGCGGACCCAGGAGCTCAACTTCTTCGATGTCGGCGAGCCGCCGCGGTTCCGGCTGGTCGACATGCCGGGCTACGGCTTCGCCAGGGCTCCCAAGGACGTCGCGCGGAAATGGCGCTATCTGGTCAACGATTACCTGCGCGGGCGGCAGGCGCTGAAGCGGGCGCTGGTGCTGGTCGACAGCCGCCACGGGCTCAAGGACATCGACCGGGAGGTGATGAAGATGCTCGACGAGGCCGCCGTCAGCTACCACCTCGTCCTCACCAAGGCCGACAAGGTGAAGGCCAGCGAGCTTAGCGAGGTCGAGCTCCGCACCGCCCAAGAGGCCGCCAGGCATCCCGCCGCGCATCCGGAGGTGATCACCACGTCGAGCGAAACCGGGCTTGGCGTCGATCGGTTGAGACGGGCGGTGGTCGAGGCTATCGGGTGACGCGCCGCGCGTCCGCTCGCCGTCATTCCCGCGAAAGCGGGAATCCATCGGGTTGTGGCAGGTCTCGGTCGTCGTTATCGGCCGCCCTCCGTCACCCCAGCGAAGGCTGGGGTCCAAGCGGCGCCAGCGCCGCGCAGACGCTGTCTGGATGCCAGCCTTCGCTGGCATGACGGATTAGGAGATCGGACTTCGATGCTCAAGCTCATCATCGGCAACAAGGCTTATTCGTCCTGGTCGCTGCGCGGCTGGCTGGCGGTGAAGCAGTCGGGTCTCCCGTTCGAAGAGATCACCGTGCCGATGTTCGACGAGGATTGGGGCAAGCGCACCCAAGGCGACGAGTTCGCGCCCTCGGGCGGCAAGGTGCCGATCCTGTGGGACGACAAGGCGGTGATCTGGGATTCGCTGGCGATCATCGAATGGCTCGCCGACAAGACCGACCGCGCCCGCTACTGGCCCATCGAGGAGGAAGCGCGCGGCATGGCCCGCTCGATGGCGGCGGAAATGCATTCGAGTTACCCGAACCTCCGCCGCGAGCTCAGCATGAACGTCCGCAAGCAATTCCCGGCCCGGGAGCTGGCCGAGGAGGTCCGCACCGAGATCATCCGCATCCTCGAGCTCTGGGCCGAGGCGCGCGCCCGCCACGGCTCGGGCGGGCCTTATCTGTTCGGCGGTTTCGGCGCGGTCGACATCATGTTCGCGCCGGTGGTGACGCGGTTCGTCACTTATTCGGTGCCGGTGCCGCGCTTCGCCGCCGCTTATATGGAGGCGATCCTCAACCATCCCTGGATGCGCGACTGGATTGAGGCGGCGCAGGAAGAACCGTGGGTGATCGAACGCTACGAATCGGCGGCGGAATAGGAAGTGCCGTCTTTGTGGACGAAGCTGTTCGTGGCGCCGTCGAGCAGCAGGTCGATGTCGGGATAGTGGCAGTCCGTCGCGGCCAGCTTGCCGACGGCGATGAAGACGCAATCGCGCCCGCTCCGATTGACCAGATGATGGCCGTTGGCGACGCCCTTGCGGAAAGCCGCGCAATCGCCGGCCGTCATCACCGTCTCCCCGTCATCCTCGACCAGGACCGCCTCGCCCGACAGCATCACGACAAACTCGTCCTCCCCTTCGTGCCAGTGGCGCTGGCTCGAAATCCCGCCGGGCCGCAGGGTGACATGGCTGACTCCGAAATCGGTGAGCCCCGCCGCCGGCGCCAGCCGCCGGTACCAGCGCTTCGCCATCGCCGCCGCATAGGGCTCCGGATAGCCGGTGCGGTTGGTCTGCTCGATGGAAGCAAGGTCTATTTTCGGCATAGCCCTTCCGCGACAATCCCCTTCGGGCTGAGCCTGTCGAAGCCCTGCCCTCGCTCTGTCCCAAGCGAGGGAAGAAAAGATCAGCCCTTCGACAGGCTCAGGGCGAACGGAGTGGGTGTTTCCGTCGACAAATTTCTTTAGGCGGAGCCGATGACCGCCGCAATCGATCCCATCGAGCTCGCCAGCCGCCTCATCGCCTGCCCGAGCGTCACGCCGCGGGAGGCGGGCGCGATGGACGTGCTCGGCGAAGCGCTCGAGCGGCTCGGCTTCGCCGTCCACCGCTTCCGCTCCGGCGAGCCGCCGGACGGCCCGGTCGAGAACATGTTCGCGACCCGCGGCAGGGGCAGCCCGCATTTCGCCTTCGCCGGCCATGTCGACGTGGTTCCGCCGGGCTCCGGATGGGCCACCGACCCATTCGTGCCAATGGTCCGGGACGGGCTGCTCTACGGGCGGGGCGCGGTCGACATGAAGGGTGCGATCGCCGCCTTCGTCGCCGCCTGCGCCGAGGCTGGCGGCCATGACGGGACGCTGAGCCTGATCGTCACCGGCGACGAGGAAGGCCCCGCCGTCCACGGCACCCGCGCCATCATCGCCTGGATGGCCGCGCGCGATATCCGCCCCGACATGATCCTGATCGGCGAGCCCACCTCGGAGGCGCGGCTCGGGGACGTGGTGAAGATCGGGCGGCGGGGCACGGTCAACATGTGGATCACCATCCCCGGTCAACAGGGCCATGTCGCCTACCCGCATCGGGCCGACAATCCGGTGCCGAAGCTGGCCCGGATCGTCGCCGCGCTGGACGCGCTGCGCCTCGACGAGGGCTCCGACTCGTTCCAGCCGTCCAATCTCGAATTCACCGCGGTCGCCACCCCCACCCAAGCCACCAACCTCATCCCCGGCGCCGCCACCGCCCAGCTCAACATCCGCTTCAACAACCTCCATAGCGGCGAGGATCTGGTCGCGCGGGTCCGCGGCATCGTCGAAGAGGCGGCGCCAGGCGCGACCGTCGAGGCGAAAATCTCCGGCGAGGCGTTCCTGACTCCACCGGGACCGGTCTACGAGATCGTCCGCGACGCGATCGAGGCGGAGACCGGGATCGTCCCCAGGTTGTCGACCGGCGGCGGCACGTCCGACGGCCGGTTCCTGATCGAGCTGTGCCCGGTGGTCGACTTCGGCCTGTGCAACGCGACCATGCACAAGCTCGACGAAGCGGTCGCCGTCGAAGACCTGCGGACGCTGACGAACATCTACAAGCGGGTGATCAGGAAAGCGCTGGCCGGCTAGGCGATGCGCGGGATCCGTTCGGCGGGCGTATTGCGGCGGACCCAGGCGACGAACTCCTCTTCGCTGAGCGGCTCCGAGAAGGCGAAGCCCTGCAGGATGTCGCAGCCGATCGCGCGAAGCACGTCGATCTGCTCCTTGCGCTCGACGCCCTCGCCGACGACCTCGCAGCCGAGGCCATGGATCAGGTGGATCACCGCCGAAACGATCGTGCGGGCGCCGTCCGACGTGTCGACCGCGGCGATCAGGCTGCGGTCCAGCTTGACCCGGTCGAGCGGCATGTCCTTCATGCGCGCCAAATTGGAATAGCCCGAGCCGAAATCGTCGATCGCGATCGACACGCCCTGCTCGCGCAAAATGGCCAGCTCGGCGATCACGCCCTCGCCGCATTTCATCGCCAGCGTCTCGGTGAATTCGAGCTCGAGCAGCCACGGCGCCGATCCGGTCCGCGCCATCGCGGCGCGCAGGCGCCGGAAGAAGTCGGCGCGCTCGACCTGGCGCGGGCTGACGTTGAAGGTCAGCCGCTGGGTCATGCCCGCTTCGCGCCACCGCCGCAGCGATTCGGCGGCGGCGTCCACCACCCAGCCACCAATATCGACGATCAGGCTGCTTTCCTCGGCCAGGCCGATGAAGGTTTCGGGGAGACGGACCCCGTCGCGATGATTCCAGCGCAGCAGCGCCTCGCCGGCGACGATCGCGCCGGTGCGCGCGCAGACCTGGGGCTGGAACGCCAGTTCGAACTCGCGGCGGACGAACGCCTCGCGCAGCGCTTTCTCGGTCTGCGCCTTCTGCTCGACGGCGGCCGCCATGCCGGCATGGTAGACCGACGTGCGCGAGCGGCCGCTCGCCTTGGCATTGTACATGGCGGTGTCGGCGGCCTTCATCAGGCTGGTGAGATCGGTGCCGTGCGCCGGGCAGGCGGCGATGCCGATCGAGGCCCCAAGGTCGATGCTCTGTCCGGCCAGGTCGAACGGCTCATTGAGCGCGAGCACGGCTCTCTTGGCGATGCGCTCGGCCTCCTCGACCCCGGTCACGTTCGGGAAGATCAAGGTGAATTCGTCGCCGGCCAGCCGCGCCAGCAACGGATGCGACGCGCTCCCCGCTTTGGTTTCGGCCTTGACGACGATCCGCAGCCGATTGGCCACCATCGCCAGCACCTGGTCGCCATGGGCGTGGCCGAGGCTGTCATTGACCTCCTTGAAGCCGTCGAGGTCGATGAACAGCAAGGCCAGCTGCTCGTCGGCCTTGCGGGCTTCGAGGATGCGGTCCGCCTCACGCCGGAAGTGGACGCGGTTCGGCAGCGCGGTCACGGGATCGTAGAGGGCCATGATGTGGACATTGTCGAGATTGGAACGGACCTGCTCGAACAGATTGTCGACCGCCGCGGCCAGCGCCGGCATCTCGCGGCGGACCGAGGCCGGAGCCGGCGAAGTGAGGTCGCCGGACGCGACCGCCAGCAGGCGGTCGATCAAAGCGGCGACCGCGCGGGCGTGGGCGCTGTTCGGCTTTTCGGACGCCACCCAGACGATCAGCAGTGCGAACAGCCCCATCGTCGCGGAAGCGACGATCTGCTCGTTCAGCTCGCTCAGCATCAGGATCGCAACCAGGGTGAACACGAACGAGGCGACGCCCGCGCACAGCGACATCAGGAAGTTGCTGATCCTTTCCAGCTTCAGCTTGATGTCCGACTTTTCGCGCATCGAGGTCGCCGTTCCCAGCACGCGGACTCCTCCGCGCCAACGATCCGGTATAGCCGCCCGGCACTTAAATTTTCGTCTATGGCCGCCGGCGCCGGCGCAGGATGATGTAGAGCGCGCCCGCCCCGCCGTGCCGCGGATGGGCATTGCGGACCGAGGCGATGCTGTCGGCATGGCGGGAGGCGGCGAGCCAGTCGCCGACCGCGGCCCGGATTGCGCCGCGCGCCGCCGGGCTCCGCTCGCCGGCAGGAGACTTGCCGGTGACGAGCAATATCACCCGCGCGCCGGCGGCGATCGCCTGCTCGAGCCGCATGTCGATCAGATGATAAGCGGACTGAAGATGATGGCCGTGGAGGTCGACGGTGAAATCGGGCTGGACCAGGCCGCGCGTCAGCCGGCGGTCCCAGCTGCCGTCGAGGGTCGCGCCCTCATGCCGGCGCGGACGGGCGGCAGCGGGAGGCGGCTGCCTTCCGTCGGGCGAAGCGGCTACGGCCGGAGCCGCTGGCGGATCGGGAGCGGGTGCGGGAGGCGTCGCGGCGGTCTCCCCATGCTGCGGGTGGAGCGGCCGAACGGTCGCGATCACCTTGGCCCAGAGCGCCCGTTCCTCAGCGCCGAGGCGACGTGCCATGGCCCGCCTTGCGCCGGGCAAGCGCGCCCCGCGGGAGCAGTAGCCAGGCGTAGCCCTCCGCCTGCATGCCGCCGGCGATCGCTTTGGCCGCCTCCCCGGCCCCCCAGAAGGTGTCGAACCGGTTGGCCCCCTTGATCGCGCCGCCAGTATCCTGCGCGACCCACAGGCCCTGCACTTGGGGGTGGCCGGTGCGGAGCAGGACCGGCGCGCCCAGCGGCACGAAATTGGGGTCGGCCGCGACCGTGACGCGAGGCGTGACCGGTAGCCCGAGCGCCCCGAGCGGGCCAGGGCCGGTAAGCTCGCGGAAGAAGACGAAGCTCTTATTCTCCCGCATGATCGCCCGCCCCTGTTCGGGGTGCGCGCGGAGCCAGGCGACGATCCCTTGCATGCTGGTCTGGCCGGGGCCGAGCAGCCCCCGCTCCTTCATCAGCTTGCCGATGCCGATATATTCGCGGCCGTTCTGGTCGGCATAGCCGATCCGCATGACGCTGCCGTCGGGCAGCGCGAGCCGCCCCGATCCCTGGATCTGGAGGAAGAAGAAGTCGATCGGGTCGGCCGCCCAGGCGATCTCCAGCCCCCGTCCCGCCAGCGCGCCGTCCTCGATCTGCGCGCGGTCGTAATAGAGCACGAACCGGCCGTTGTCCCAGCGCCCGCGCTGCGGCTTGGCATCGGGCGGCGAGCCGGGCGGGACCGCCCGCACCAGATCGGGAGGGACGCCATAGACCGGCACCTCATAACCGGGCGCGTGCACCCGCGAGCCGGCGATCTGCGGCTCGAAATAGCCGGTGGCGAAGGCTTTGCCGTCCCCCACCACCGCGGTCTCGAAATGCCTGGCGAAAAAGGCGAGCGCGTCCGAGGCGGGCAAGGTCGCGGCGGCGGCGCAGGCCGCCGACCAGTCGCCGGGGGCGGTAAGGCCCGAAACGTCGGTCCGTCTGACCAGCGAGGGGCAGCTCAGCCGGAACGCGGCCAGCGAGCCGTCGGCCGCCGCCGGCGTGACGCCGAGCGCCGCCAGCGGCGGCCCCG
>DASZDE010000169.1:0-2367 GCA_035942355.1 Allosphingosinicella sp.
GCCATGTCCTCCTCGCGCTGGTTGATCGGCTGCCATTGCTGGGCGCCGGCAGGCGACCTCACCAGCTCATATTCATAGTCGAGCAGCAGCCGGAAATAATTCTCGGACCATTGCGTCGGGGTGTTCACCCAGCTGCCCTCGATTCCGCTGGTGATCGTATGCTCGCCGAACCCGCTTTCGTGGGCGCTCGCCCAGCCCAAGCCCTGGAGCGCGATGTCGGCCGCCTCGGGCGCCGCGTCGACCAGGCTCGGGTCGCCCGCGCCATGCGCCTTGCCGAACGTGTGGCCGCCGGCGGTGAGGGCGACCGTCTCCTCGTGGTTCATCGCCATCCGCTCGAACGTCACCTTGATGTCGCGCGCCGATCCGAGCGGGTCGGGCTTGCCGCCCGGGCCTTCCGGATTGACGTAGATGAGGCCCATCTGGATCGCCGCCAGCGGATGCTCGAGCTCCTTCTGACGCTCCGGATCGATGCGCGTCTCCACGCCCTCATTGACCCATTTCTCCTCGGCGCCCCAATAGATGTCGCGCTCCGGCTCGAACACGTCCTGGCGCCCGCCGCCGAAGCCGAAGATCGGGCCGCCCATCGATTCGATCGCCACGTTGCCGGCGAGGATGAAGAGATCGGCCCAGCTGATGTTCTTGCCGTATTTCCGCTTGATCGGCCACAGCAGGCGCCGCGCCTTGTCGAGGTTGCCGTTGTCGGGCCAGCTGTTGAGCGGAGCGAAGCGCTGCTGGCCGCTATTGGCGCCGCCGCGCCCGTCCGCGGTGCGGTAAGTGCCCGCCGCGTGCCAAGCCATGCGGATGAAAAGCGGCCCGTAATGCCCGTAATCCGCCGGCCACCAGGGCTGGCTGTCGGTCATCAGCGCCGTGAGATCGGCCTTGAGCGCCTGGTAATCGAGCGCGTTGAACGCTTCGGCATAATCGAAGCCCTCGCCCATCGGGTCCGGCGAGAGGCCGCCCTGATTGAGGACTTCCAGCGGGAGCGATTCCGGCCACCAGTCGCGGTTCTGCCGGCCGAGCAGGGAGCGGACGGTGCTCGGCCGATCCACCGGGCAGCCCATGGGTTCACCAGTCTTTGCGTCCATTTTCCTCTCCGGATTCTAACAGCCGGTGAGGCCCTACGCCGGTTCGGCCCGAGTCGGAAGCGGCTAATCGGCATGACACTGATCGGAAAAACCAATTGAGGCAGGGTGCGCCTCCCGGACGGCGCGGTCCTCAGCCGTTCAGGGGTCGACGCAGGAGGCGATCGCCTCGAGCTTGCGGATGCGCTCCTTGAGATCCGCCATCTCGATCCGTTCGAAGGCGGGCGAGCGGCCCTGCTGCTGATGCCCGCTGAGCTCCAGCCGCTTGAGGTCGAGCCAGCCCTGCCAGCCCTTGAGGCCGGCGACCAGGGCGATGGTGAGCGCCAGCAGGCCGAAGCTGGCCATGGTGACGAGGGTCATCGGTTCGCTCATTGTCTTTCCTCCCTTCTGCCGCGCTTACCGGAGCTGCTCGATTTCGCGGGCGAGGCTGCCGTTCGCGCTGGTGACATAGGTTTCGACCTCGGCCATGCGGCGGTCGATGTCGGTCATGTCGCGGCGCAGCGCGTGGGTGGAGCCGCGCACCGCGCGGACGTCCTCGGCTTCGTAGGCGCCATAGGGCTTGGGCTTGGCGAGCCAGGCTGCGACGCCGTAGGCGATAAGCGTCCACGGGAAGGCGCCGAGCAAGGTCACCACCACCGCGCCGATGCGGACGAAGGTGGCATCGATGCCGAAATAATCGGCGATGCCGGCGCACACGCCCATCACCTTGCCGTTGCGCCTGTCGAGATGGAATTTCTTCTTCATGTCCTTGTCCTCCCGGTTCAAATCAGGGCCAGGCCGCGTGCGGCCTTCATGGCGGTCAGCTCGGCTTCGACCCTGTCGGCGGTGCGAAGCTCGGCGATTTCTTCCTCGATGGTCCTGGGCGGCGCGGCGAGCGCCAGCGCGTCGGCGCGGCCCTCGGCGAGATCGACCCTTTTCTCGAGCAGATCGAAGCGGCTGAACGCCTCGTCGACCCTGGCGCCGGCATACATTTCGCGCAGGCGGGCGCGGTTGTGGGCGCTCTCGAGCCGGCTGGCGATGGCGTTCTGCCGCGTGCGGGCTTCGCGCAGCTTGGTCTGCAGCTTGGCGATGTCGCCCTCCGACGCCCGGAGGCCGTCCTCGAGCACCGCAATCTCGGCGTCGAGATGATCGGCGATGTCCGCGACCTTCTGCTTTTCGACCAGCGCCGCCTTGGCGAGGTCCTCGCGGTCCTTCGACAAAGCCAGCTCGGCCTTCTCGGTCCAGCTCTCCTGGAGCTTCTCGAGCTTGGCGATCTGCCGGCGCATCTCCTTCTGGTCGGCGATCG
>DASZDE010000170.1:0-6243 GCA_035942355.1 Allosphingosinicella sp.
AATCTCGAGGCCCGCATTGCCGCTGATCTCGCTGCCGACGATCAGGAACGGCTTCCTGTCGATCACCTCGGCAAGCCGCGACACGCTCTCGGTCACGTCGATGTCCATCGCCGCGGCGAAATCGCTCGAGTGCATCCGGAAATCGATCTTCAGCCCCGCCGCGCCGCGAATATAGCCGTCGAGGCCGGCGACGATGAACGTATCGCTCAGCGTCTCGTCGAACGTCTCCTCGAACTCCCAATAATAATCGTCGAAGGTGAAGCCGATGCTGTCGACGCCCCAGCTCTGGCCGGACTTGCTGAACTGGAATTCGGGCACCTCCTCGAGCGTGAATCTCTGAACGGCCGATCGGGTGCCGTCGGAGGCGATCACCTTAAGGTCGATCGACCGGCTCCAGTCGGCGGGCGGAGTGCCCGAGAAGGTCCGGGTGGCGGCATCGAAGTCGAGCCAGGCCGGGAGCGCGGTGCCGTCGGCGCGGGTGGCGCGGAAGCTGAGCGTGTCGCCGTCGACGTCGGCGAAGGCCGCTTCCGGAACGCGGAAGCTCCATTCATGGCCGGCATGGGTGGTCTGGTCGGCGATCGGCCGCAGCGCCTCGGGGGCGCGGTTCTGGAGATAGACCTGAATGTCGCCGCTCCCGAGCGCCGTGTTCGGCCTGAGCTGGGCGAACAGGATCGCGGCCCCGGCGCCGCTGCCGTCCGCATCGTAGAACAGCCTGCCGCCGGCGCGGTCGTAGAGGATGCGGTCGTTGGCATCCTGTGCCCTGGTGCCAAGGTGAAACGCGCCAGGGGCGAGGGTGCCGTTGGCGCTCAGCCCGTCGAATATCTTGCGGTTGAGTGCGATCGTGTCGTTCGCGGCGAAGTCGGTGATGGTGTCGACGTTGGACGCGGCGGGCCGCAGATCGAACACGAACCGGTCGGCGCCGGCGCCGCCGGTGAGCCTGTCGATCCCGCCCGCCCCATTGAGGACATTGGCGCCGCCATTGCCGACGATAATGTTGCGAGCGGCATTGCCGGTGCCGTTGATCGCGGCGGCGCCGGTCAGCGTCAGATTCTCGACATTGGCCGCGAGGACATGATCGACCGAGGCTCGGACGGTGTCGGTGCCCTGGCTCGCCGCCTCGGACGTGCTGTCGCGACCATTGTCGACGACGTAGGTGTCGTTGCCGCGGCCGCCGGCCATGGCGTCGCCGCCGCCGCCGCCGTTGAGCAGGTTGGCGGCGGCGTTGCCGGTCAGGCTGTTGGCCAGCGCATTGCCGGCGCCGTCGATCGCGGCGCCGCCGGTGAGCGTCAGAGTCTCGACATTGGCCGCGAGGACATGGTCGACCGAGGCCCGGACGATATCGGTGCCCTGGCCCGCCGCCTCGACAATGCGGTCGCGGGCGTGGTCGACGACATAGATGTCGTTGCCGCCGCCGCCGCTCATCCGGTCGGCGCCGGCGCCGCCGTCGAGCAGGTTGGCGGCGGCATTGCCGTCGAGGGCGTTGGCCAGCGCGTTGCCGGTCCCGTCGATCGCCGCGCCCCCGGCCAGGACCAGATTCTCCAGATTGGCCGCCAGTCCGTAGCTGACCGAGCTGCGCACGAGATCGGTCCCGCCCGCGACCGGCTCGAGGATCGCATCGCCGCGATGGTTGACGATGTAGGTGTCGTCGCCGCCGCGCCCGATCAGCGTGTCGGCCCCGGTGCCGCCCCGCAACAGGTCGCTTCCGCCCGTGCCGTAGAAAGTCGCCATGCCACCGCCCCCCTCGCGTGGATGTTCAACGCATCGGTTGAAGCAGCACTTCGCCACCCCCGAGACTCAGCGCCGGCGACTATCTGCCTGATCCCGAACAAAAGCCAGCGCTAAGACCGGCATGGCGTTCGATATCCGGACCCTCCGGCGCGGCGGCGATCGATCGAGCGAAGGGCGGCTTGCGTGCTGTCCGCGGGACCCTCGGCAAGCAGGCACGGTTTCCGCTGGCCGCGGGAGGAAGGTCCGGCCGCGGGAGGAAGGTCCGGCCGGGTCGCCGCGGCCGCCGGCGCGGCGGCCCCGGCCCGGAACGGGAGGCTGACCAGGAGGCCCAAAGCCATGCCTTCGAGCGGTTCCCCGGGCGGGCGCCGCCGCACGCGGCCGAGGTGCGAGGAGGCGGCGGAGGTCGGCGTGGCTGAGGGGTCGGGCCGCCGCCGTCGGCGGGCGGCGAGGCGGGGCCAACCGGAGGTCCAGCTTCATCGGGCTCGCCATCAGACGTGATCGCCGTACCGGGCGGGGAAGAGGGAGGCCCGGCGGACCGCAAGCATCACCAGGCCGCCCGGCTCGGGGGCGGCGGCGGCGTCGGCGAAGATCTCGACCGGGGCGGGGCGGGGAGCGGCCGCGGCGGCGCCGGCGGCGGCGGCCTCGGTGCCTTCCGCGCCCTCGAATCACTGAGCCATATTCGCCGACGCCGCGGGCGAAGGCGAGCGCGAAGCCGGTCAGCAAGGCGGGAAGGATCGCCGGCAGCAGCACGCGGCGGAAGGTCTGGAAGCGGCCGGCGCCGAGCGAAGCGGCCGCTTCCTCGACGTCGATGCCGACATCGGCGAGCACCGGCTCGACCGTGCGCACCACGAACGGCAGGCCGACGAAGATCAGGGCGACGACCACGCCGAGCGGCTTGAACGCGACCTCGATGCCGAGCGGCGCCAGATGGCGGCCGAGCCAGCCGGTATCGGCGTAGAGCGCGGTGAGCGCAATCCCGGCCACGGCGGTGGGGAGCGCGAACGGCAGGTCGACGAGCGCGCCCACCACGCGCTTGCCGGCAAAGTCGTAGCGGACGAGGATCCAGGCCACGAGCAGGCCGAACACGGCGTTGACGGCGGCGGCGAGGAAGGCGGCGCCGAAGCTCAGCTGGTAGGCGGCGAGCGCGCGCTCCGACAGGCCGACCGCGACGAACTCGGACCAGCCCATGCCGGCGGTCTTGAGGACGACCGCGCTCAGCGGCACCAGCACGATCATCCCGAGATAGGCGAGCGTGAAGCCGAAAGTGAGTCCGAAGCCGGGAATGACCGACTTGCGGCCGAACGGCGGCCGGCGCGGGCCGCGCTCGCCGCGCGGCGCCGCGAGCGGCGGCTCGGCGGGCAAAGCGAGGGCGGCCTCCATGGCGCGATCAGAAATCGTAGTGCAGGCGGGTCGCCAGCACGTCGCCTTCGGTGCGCTCGCCGTCGGGATCGAGCGGGGTGTTGACGCCGTTGAAACGGACCCAGTCGAACATCAATTTGGCGTAGGGATTGAGGTACCAGTTGAGGCCGAGCGTCAGGCTCTCGGCGCGGTTGCCGACGCGCGCCTCGACCGGCGTGTCGGCAAGGTTGAGCTTGTCGTAGCGGAAGGCGAGCTCGACCGCGCCGAGGCCGTCCCGGCCGACCGTGGTGAACGGCTTCACCCGGTCGAAATTGCCGTTCTTGAACGGGCGCGTCTCGCCGGTCAGGAACCAGCTGCCATGGACGTAGAAGCCGTCGAACGATTCGTTGTCGAATTCGGGCATGTCGAGCCAGACACGCCCATATTCGCCCGCGAGCGTCACCGGCCCGAACACGGCGGCCGCCTCGGCGCCCAGGTAGCGCAGCGATTCGAGCCCTGTGATGACGCCGGAATCGGCGATGTTGCCATTGTCGATGCGGATGTTGGGGCGGTCGCTGAAGCGGACCGCATCCTCGAGGTCGCCGGACCTCAGCGAGGTGCGGTGGTAGCCGGACGCGCCGACATGGACGATCTTGCCGGGCTCGAACACAGGCTCCCAGGCGACGCGGCCGTTGAAGCCCCAGCTCTCGTCGGGGGTGGCGGTGGCCGGCGCCGCGGACGAGCGGCTGATGCTTTCATTGTCGCCGAAGAGGCCGGCGGCGGCGTTGAAGGTCTCGGTCTGGTAGGCGGCGGACAGGCCGATCCGGCGCTCCGCCCCGGCATTGCCGAACGCGTTGGTGAACATGCCGCGTTCCATGAAGACGTTGTAATTGTCGCTGTTGTTCGATTCGAGCCCGAACGGGGCCTTGTGCTGGCCGGCGGTGATCAGGAATTCAGGGCTGGCGACATATTGCAGATAGGCGTCGGTGATGGCGACGGCATTGCCGGCGAAATCGACCTCGATGCGGTAGTTGAACTTCTTGAAGGCGGTGCCCTCGACGCCGATCCGGGCGCGGCGGAAGCCGGTGCCGTTATTATAATCATAGCCGCCCTCGCGCTCGAGGAAGGCGGCGTAATCGGCCTCGACCACACCGCGCGGCTTGAAGGTGAAGCTGCCGCTCGTATCGGCCAGGGTCGGACCCCAGCCGAACTGGACGTTCCTGGCGGCGCGGGTCTCGACGCTCTCGATCCGGCCTTCGTTCAATTCCGCCTGCTGCTCGAGCTCGGCGTTGCGCGCCTCGAGCCGGGCGACCTTGGCCTCGAGCGCGTTGAGGCGGTCGAGCACCGGATCGCCGGTCGGGGCGGGCGCGGCCGGGGCGGGCGGTGCCTCGTCTTCGATGACGGTGTCGATCGTGCCGCCGACCGGGGCTTCGTCGAGCGGGTCCTCGGCCGGGTCCTGGGCCAGGCCCGGCGACGACAAGGCGATCAGCGAAACGCCGGCAATCAGGAACAACCGCATCTCTTCTCTCCATCGGCAAGGGGGGTGGCGGGCCGGCCTCGCTCCGGCCCGCCGTGCGACAGCGCCGGAGGGTCAGCGCTTCGCAGCTTCGAAAATCTGGTCGAACAGGCCGCCGTCGTTGAAATGGGTGGCCTGCGCCCGGCCCCAGCCGCCGAAATTGCGGATCGTGAGCAGCGCCACATTGTTGTTGGGCAGCCGCGCCTGCCAATGGGCCGGCAGCGCCCTGGCCCGCTGCGCGATCTCGTCGATATCGTAGGCGAGCGCCAGCGTGACCACGTCGGCCTGCAGCCCGTCGATCACCGAGCGCGCCTGCTTGCCCGAGCCGCCATGGCTCTGCCTGATCGTCACCGCCTGGCCGCTCGCCGCCTGCCAGCCGCGCGCGAAGCGGGCGTTGATGTCGCGGTAGAGCTCGCGGGTCGGGTCGTAGGACACGTTGAGCAATTGCGCCGGGGCGGCGACGGCGGCCGCCGGAGCAAGCGCGGTGGCGGCGAGCGCCGCGGCGGCGATCAGGTTGCGCAGGCTGAACATCGACTCTCCTTTGTTTGGAGAGCAGCGTAATCTCTAGTACACTAGTAGGGAATAGGAGTTTCTACTCAGCTCGGCGCTGCCCCGGCACGGGCTGCCGCCGAATCGCCGGTCTCCCAGCCCGCCGCTTCGGCCAGCGAGGTGCGTTCGAGGATGCCGGCGCTCGCTTCGCGCACCATCGCCAGCACCTTGCGGATCGCGCAGGTGGCCTCGTCGTGGCAATCGCCGCAATTCGCGTAGAAATGGACGCTGGCGCACGGCACCAAAGCGATCGGCCCGTCCATGATCCGGATCACGTCGCCGAACGACACGCGCTCGGCCGCCATCGCCAGCCGGTAGCCGCCGGCCGGCCCGCGCACGCTCGCGACGATGCCGGCTTTCTTCAGTTCGAGCATGATCAGCTCGAGATATTTGCGCGGCACGCGCTGGGTCTCCGCGATGCGGGCGAGCTGGACCGGCGCGCCCTGCCCCTCCTCGACCAGATAGAGCAAGGAGCGCAGCGCATAGCGGGTCTTCTGCGAGATCATCGCCCGACGTTAGCGTCCGCCACGCCCGCTGTCACCGCGGCGGGCCGGCGGCGCCGTTCAGGACCCGCCTTGGCCGGTCCGCTGGCCGAACACGCGCGCCAGCTTCTCGTCCAGCGCGGCGGCCCTCTCCCAGCGGCTCATCGGCTTGGGCCGCCAGCGGTCCGCGCGCCGCGGCGCCGGCCGGGCGTAGCGCGCCAGCAGCTTCATCTGGTGGTCGAAATCCTGGCTGATCTCGGCCGTCGGCGCCGTCGCCTCATCGAGGCAGCGCCGCAGCCGCGCCGCCCGCGCCTCGAGCTCGCGCGCCGCCTTCGCCTCGAGAAATTGGTAGCCGTCCGCCAGCGCCGCCGCATTGGCCGCGGCGAAAGCCTTGTCCCTGGCGATGTGCCGGTAGACCGCCGAGCGGTGCACGCCGGCCGCCGCGGCCGCGTCGGTCGTATCGCAGGTCAGCGCGAACGCGGCCAGGTACCTTTGCTGGCGCGCCGCCGAAAAGCGCGCCCGCCGCCGCCTCGGCGCGGCCGCGCCGCCTGCGCCGCCCCGGGCAGGCAGCGGCTCGAGCAGCTCCCCCGGCGCCGACGGCCAGCGCATCGGCGCCCGGCTCGCCTCCAT
>DASZDE010000171.1:0-9450 GCA_035942355.1 Allosphingosinicella sp.
ACCCTCGACGTCGGCAGCGTCTCGGCGCTCGAATATGGCACCCGGCTGGTCAGCATCCTCCCCGGCCTCGTCACCGCCAGCGTCTACACCGTCATCTATCCCGAGCTGATCCGCGCGATGCATGACAAGGATCCGGCACGCTCGGCGGCCAAGATCGGCGAATATCAGCGGCTCACCTTGTTCATCCAGATGCCGGTCTCGATCGGGCTGATGCTGACCGCCTACCCGATCGTCGATATCATCTTCGGACATGGCCAGTTCGGACAGGCCAATGTCGCCGTGACCGCCGCCGTCACCGTCGGCTACGCCGCCGCCGCCATATTCCTGATGCCGTTCCACGTCGCGACCTCCGCCATCTACGCCGATCCCGCCCGCTCGCCGGCGGTGGACATCGCAATCATCTGCGCCGGAGGATTCGCCATCCGCGCGGCGCTTGTCGCCGCCTCGGCGCCGTTCGGGGCGGAGGGGATCGCCTGGGCCGCCACGCTTGCCACCGCCGCGACCCTGGTTCTCACCATGGTGATCGCCCGCCGCCGCTTCCCCCATTTCAGCCTCGCCGGTCAGGCGCGCGATTTCGCGCTCACCGGCCTGTGCGGCCTCGCCGCCGCCGCCGCCGGCGTCGCCTTGCTGCAGGTCCTGCCGAGCGACGTCGGCCTGGTCGACGGCCTCGCCGTCATCGCGCTCACCGGCAGCGCCGCTGTGGCTGCCTACGCCGCCGCGGGCTGGCTGCTGCGCGTCCCCGAGCTTCGCCAGGCCTCGACGCTCATCGCCGCCCGGCTGCACCGCGTGCGTCCCCGGCGCGAGGGTGCGTGAACGCGCCCCGCCTTCCGGCCGCCCTGGTGGTCGGCGTCGACCGCCCCGCCTCGCTCGCGGTGGTGCGCGAGCTCGGGCGCCGCGGCGTTCCAGTCCACGGCGTCGGGCGTGACATGAACGCGGTCGGCCGCACCTCGCGCTACCTGCAGCGCTTCGCGCTCCGCCCGGCGGGGCCGGTCACGGGGTGGCTGCCGGAACTCATGGCCGCATGGGGCTCCGAGGTCGCGCTCGGAATCGGTGAGGAGGATCTGCTGGCGCTGAAGGCGGCGGGAGGATCGGTTCCCGGCTGCCGGATCCTGACCCCGCCCTGGGATGCGCTGGCGCTCGTGCTCGACAAGCGCCGCACGCTCGATTTGGCGGGCTCGCTCGGGATCGAGGTGCCGCAAACCTGGCAGCCGCGAACCCCGGAGGAGCCGGCCCCCGACCTCGGCTGGCCGGTGGTCGTCAAATGGCCCAATCCGGCTGTCGTCAAGCCCGCCCTCGCCGCCGCCGGCCTCGCCTTCGCCAAGACCGAATATGCGGCCGACGAGGCGGCCCTGCGTGCCCTCCTCACCCGCTATGCGCCCGTCGGATCGCTGCCGATCGTGCAGCGGCGCGTCCCCGGCCGCGGGCTCGGCCACATGCTCTACATGCATCAGGGCAAGGCGGTGCTCCGTTTCCAGCACGAGCGGCTCCACGAATGGCCGGCCGAAGGCGGCGTCTCGACGCTGTGCCGGGCGCTGCCGCCGGCGCGCGACGCCGCTCAGATGGAGAGATCCGAAGCCCTGCTCGCGGCAATCGGATGGGAGGGGCCGGCAATGGTCGAATATCGCCGCGACCCCGCCGCCGGCCGCTTCGTGCTGATGGAGGTGAACGGCCGCTTCTGGGGGTCGCAGCCGCTCGCCACCGCCAGCGGCGCCGAATTCGGCTGGGAGCTCTACCGTCGCCAGGTGCTGGGCGAGAACAGCCTCGCCCCGGCGCCGCGCACCAACCTGCGCGCCCGCCACATGATGCGGGAGACCAAGCGCCTGGCCCGGCTCCTGTCGCGCCGCCGTGCCCCGGCCGACCCCGCTTATGCCGCGACGCCCTGGCGCGACCTCGCCCGCTACCTGTTGGGCTTCATCGACCCCCGCACCCGCTATTACGTCCTGACGCTCGACGATCCCCGCCCCTTCCTGGCGGGGATGGCGGCCGACGCCGCCCGGCTGACCGCCAAGCTTCGCCGGCCGCGGCTGGACGCTTAGAGCGCTGGCCGGTCACATTGAATCGTCACCCCGGACGTGATCCGGGGTCCGCCTTCCTCAAGCCGCTGTTTCGCAAGGAACGAAGGCGGGTGCCGGATCAAGTCCGGCATGACGAGGAAAAGTAAACCTCATCGCAGAGTGCGCTAGTTGCCGTTCGGGTGGGGATGATCCTCGGGTCCCCGGGCCTGTTCCCTCCTCCTCCTTTGCGGCCGGGCGTGCCTCGGGCGCAGCTGGTCGTTGGTGAGCTGGCGCCCGTCCCGCCGCAACGGAGGCCGGTGGGCGCGTGGCGGGCGCTCCGCCCGCTGCTCCCGCGGCTCCTGGTTCATGTCGGCAGGAAGCCGCCCCAGATACTCGCCATAGTCGGACCGCATTTGCCGGAGTTCCCTCAGATACAGCCGGCTCTGCCGACTCGCGGCCCGCACCAGGCCCGGGATCTCGTCGGTGGAAATCTCTCCCAGCATGGCCGCGTTGGTGAGCGCCTCCACAAGGGCTTGCCGCGGAATGCGACGGTGAAACGTCTTGCCGTCGATCTGGTAGGGAATGGCGATGTCGCCGCTTGTCATGCCGCTGATTTCGCTGTCGATGTGCGAGATCGCGCCGTGGACGAACGCCCGCGGCACCATCTGGGCCGAAGCCGGACCTGTAACGGATGTCGGGATCAGCCCCGTCACGACGGCAAAAGCGACAAAGACGCACGCGGCACGGATAGGGAGACGCATGATCGTTCTCCTCGCTGCGGTTGATCGGCCTTCCTAGCACGATCAGGCGGCCGGCCAAAGCGCCCCGGACGCGCGCGCCGATGCAGGCCACGAAAGGTGAGGGCGCGAGATCGGCTGTTGCGTCCGCTGCGCCCTTGCCTCGCCCGCCCGCCGCCCCTAGCCTCAGGCGAAAGGGAGAGGGCGATGCGGATCGCGTGCCTGGGCGGCGGCCCCGCCGGGCTCTATTTCGCCATATCGATGAAGCTGCGCGACCCCGGGCATCTCATCGACCTGTTCGAGCGCAACCGGCCCGACGACACGTTCGGCTGGGGCGTCGTCTTCTCCGACCAGACGGTCGAGAATCTGATGGCCAACGATCCGGTCAGCGGCGCCGTGATCCGCGACGAATTCGCCCATTGGGACGATATCGACGTGCATATTCACGGCAGCACGATCCGCTCGAGCGGCCACGGCTTCATCGGCATCGGCCGCAAGCGCCTGCTCACCATATTGCAGGAGCGGGCGCGCGCGCTCGGCGTGAACCTGCATTTCGAGCATGAGGCGAGCGCGGACCTGGCCGATTGGGCCGATTACGACCTGGTGATCGCCGCCGACGGCGCCAACAGCCGCATCCGCGCCGCCCACGAGCGGCATTTCGGCGTCGACGTGCAGGTGCGCAGGAACAAGTTCTTCTGGTTCGGCACCCACAAGGTGTTCGAGGCCTTCACCTTCGCGTTCGAGGAGACCGAGGCCGGCTGGGTGTGGGCGCACGCCTACCGCTTCGACGATCGCCTTTCGACCTTCATCGTCGAGATGGATCCCGCGACCTGGGAGCGGCTCGGCCTCGACCGGATGGACCAGGGAGAGGCGATCGCGCTGTGCGAGAAGATCTTCGCCGCATATCTGGACGGCCACAGCCTGATGTCGAACGCAGCGCACCTGCGCGGACCCGAGGCGTGGCTCAACTTCCGCCGCATCCTCTGCGACCGCTGGTCGTACCGGAACCTGATCCTGCTCGGCGACGCCGCCCATACCGCCCATTTTTCGATCGGATCGGGCACCAAGCTCGCGCTCGAGGACGCGATCAAGCTGGCCGAGGTGCTGAACCGCCCCGGCCTCGGCCGCGAGCGCGCGCTCGAGGAATATCAGGAGGAGCGCAACCTCGAAGTCCTCAAGCTCCAGAACAGCGCCCGCAACTCGACCGAATGGTTCGAGACCCTGGACCGCTATCTCGGCTTCGAGCCGATCCAGTTCGCTTATTCCTTGCTCACCCGTTCGCAGCGGGTCAGCCACGAGAATCTGCGCCTGCGCGACCGGCCCTGGCTCGAAAGCGTGGAGCGCTGGTTCCAGTCGAAGGCGCTGGGCAAGCCGGTGAACGACGCGGCTCCGCCGATGTTCGCTCCGTATCGGCTGCGCGACATGGCCCTGGATAATCGCGTCGTGGTCTCGCCCATGGCGATGTACTCCGCCCGCGACGGCGTGCCGAACGACTTCCACCTGGTCCATTACGGCACCCGCGCGCAGGGCGGCGCCGGCCTCATCTATACCGAAATGACCTGCGTCTCGCCCACCGCCCGCATCACTCCGGGCTGCACCGGAATGTGGTCGCGCGACCAGGCGGCGGCGTGGCGGCGGATCGTCGATTTCGTCCACGCCCATTCGAAAGCGAAGTTTTGCCTCCAGCTCGGCCATTCCGGCGGCAAGGGGTCCACCAGGGTCGGCTGGGAAGGCTATGACGTGCCGCTGGACGAGGGCAATTGGCCGGTCATCTCCGCTTCCGACGTGCCCTGGTCGGCGGCCAACCAGAGGCCGCGCCCGATGACGCGGGCGGACATGGACGAAGTGCGCGACCAGTTCATCGCGGCGGTGCGGATGGGGCTCGAGGCTGGGTTCGACATGGTCGAGCTCCACTGCGCCCACGGCTATCTGCTGTCGAGCTTCATCACGCCGCTGCACAACACCCGCACCGACGAATATGGCGGCAGCCTGGAAAACCGGCTCCGCTACCCGCTCGAAGTGTTCCGGGCGATGCGCGCCGCCTGGCCCGGCGAAAAGCCGATGTCGGTTCGCATTTCGGCCACCGACTGGATGGGCGAGCTCGGCGTCACCCCCGCCGAGGCGGTCGACATCGCCCGTGCCTTCACCGAGGCGGGCGCGGACCTGATCGACGTCTCGGCCGGACAGACCTGGGCCGATTGCGCCCCGGTCTACGGCCGGATGTTCCAGACGCCGTTCGCCGACCGGATCCGCAACGAAGCCAGGGTGGCGACGATTGCGGTCGGCAACATTTACGAGACCGACCACGTCAATTCGATCCTGGCCGCCGGCCGCGCCGATCTGGTGGCGCTCGCCCGCCCGCATCTCATAGACCCGATGTGGACGCTGCGGGCGGCCGCGGCGCATGATTATCGCGGCGTCCACGTGCCGCCGCCCTATCTTGGCGGCATGACCCAGCTGGCGCGCAACCTGGCTCGGGAAGCGGAGCTCAAGGCGTGAGGCTCGGGCCCTCACCCTCGCACCCCGCTTCGCGGGCCGCGTGTCCCTCTCCCCTGCAGGGAGAGGGAGAGCAAAAGCCCCTCTCCCTGCAGGGGAGAGGGACAGGCGCGAAGCGCCAGGGTGAGGGCCTGTGACTCGGCTGGTAGGCCACCACGCCCTCATCACCGGCGGCGGCACCGGCATCGGCGCCGCTATCGCCCGGGCGCTGGCGGGCGAGGGGGCGAAGCTCACCCTGGTCGGCCGCCGGCGGGAGAAGCTGGAGGAGGTGGCGCGCTCCTGCTCCCCGGCGAAGGCCGGGGCCCAGGAAGACGCTGGATCCCGGCCTTCGCCGGGAAACCTGGTCGCGCCGGCAGACGTCACCGTGCGGGAGGAAGTGGAGCGCGCCTTCGCGCTCGCGCGCGAGGCGCAGGGGCCGATCACCATTCTCGTCAACAATGCCGGCGCGGCGGAGGGCGCGCCTTTCGCCAAGGTCACCGAGGCGCTGTGGCGGGACATGCTGGCGGTCAACCTCGGCGGCATGTTCCATTGCTGCCAGGCCGCGCTCGGGGACCTTCTTGCCGCGGAGGCAGGCCGCATCGTCACGATCGCCTCGATGGCGGGGCTGCACGGCTTCGCCTACGCTTCCCCCTATATCGCCGCCAAGCACGGCGCCGTCGGCCTCACCCGCGCCCTCGCGGCCGAATATGCGAACACGAACCTCAAGGTGAACGCGGTCTGCCCCGGCTTCGTCGACAGCGACATGACCATTCAGACCATCGCCAACATCACCGCGAAGACGGGCCGCAGCGAAGAGGAGGCGCTCGCCGAGCTGGGCGGGCTCAACCCGTCCGGCCGCCTGATCACGCCCGAAGAGGTTGCCGCTGTCGTGCTTGACCTCGTCCTCTCGGAGCGTAACGGCGAGGCCGTGGAGATAGCATGAGCCCTGAAACCTTCGTGCCTGAGCACTTCCTCTGGAGCTTCGAGGAAGGCGTCGCCACGGTGACGCTGGACCGGCCGGAGCGCAAGAACCCGCTCACCTTCGACAGCTATGCGGAGCTGCGCGACACGTTCCGGCAGCTGGTCTACGCGCCGGAAGTGAAGGCGGTGGTGGTGATCGGCGCCGGCGGCAATTTCAGCTCCGGCGGCGACGTCCATGAGATCATCGGCCCCTTGACCAAAATGGACATGCCCGGGCTGTTGAAGTTCACCCGCATGACCGGCGACCTGGTCAAAGCGATGCGCGGCTGCCCGCAGCCGATCGTGGCCGCGCTCGACGGCGTCTGCGCCGGCGCCGGCGCGATCGTCGCAATGGCCTCGGACTTTCGCCTGGCTACCCCGCGGACGCGGACGGCCTTCCTGTTCGCCCGGGTCGGGCTGGCCGGCTGCGACATGGGCGCCTGCGCGATCCTGCCGAGGATCATCGGCCAGGGGCGGGCGGCCGAGCTGCTCTTCACGGGCCGCTTCATGACCGCGGAGGAAGGCGCAGACTGGGGCTTCCACAACCGCCTGGTGGCACCCGAACGGCTGCTCGACGAGGCCTCGGCCCTGGCCCGCGAGCTCGCCTCCGGCCCCACTTTCGCGCACGGCGTCACCAAGACCCAGCTCAATCAGGAGTGGAACGTCAGCCTCGAGACCGCCATCGAGATGGAGGCGCAGGCCCAGGCCATCTGCATGGCCACCAACGACTTCAAGCGCGCCTACGAAGCCTTCGCCGCGAAGCGCACGCCGGAGTTCAAGGGTGACTGACTTCCCTCACCCTGGCATCCCGCTGGCGCGGGCTGCCTGTCCCTCTCCCCTGGAGGGAGAGGGTCCCAAAACCCCCTCTCCCTCCAGGGGAGAGGGAGGGGCCCGCGACGCGGAGCGTCGTGGGAGGGTGAGGGCATGAGAAGGCCGCCGGGATACGACAAGCTCGAACGCGCTCAACGGCTGCGGAGGGAGATGACACCTCAGGAGAAGCTCCTTTGGGAACATCTGCGTGGCCGCCGTTTCGAGGGATTCAAATTCCGCCGCCAAATGTGGCTCGCCGGCTACATCGCAGATTTCGCCTGTCCACAAGCTCGGCTGGTGGTGGAAGCCGATGGCAGCCAGCACGCTGACGACGCCGAATACGACTCCCAGCGCGAGCGCGCCTTCGCCCATGTCGGATGGCGGACGCTCCGCTTCTGGAACAACGAGATCACTGAGAATCTCGACGGCGTCCTTACGGTAATCGCGAATGCGCTGCCCTCACCCTCGCAGCCGGCTTCGCCGCCCGCGTTTCCCTCTCCCCTGGAGGGAGAGGGGGGTATCGCCCGCACCAACCCCTCTCCCTCCAGGGGAGAGGGACAGCCGGGCCCGCAGGGTCCGGCAGGGTGAGGGCCTCAGCGATGAAGGACTTCCTCGACTGGCCCTTCTTCGAGGATGGCCACCGCCGGCTGGCGGAAGAGCTGGAGCGCTGGTGCGGCGCCGAGCTTTCGGACGACGAGCCCGCCGACGTCGACCAGGCCTGCCGGACGCTGGTGCGCAAGTTGGGCGACGGCGGCTGGCTTCGCTGCTGCGTCCCCGACAGGCACGGACGAATCGACGTCCGTTCCCTCGCCCTCGTCCGCGAGACGCTGGCGCGCCACTCCGGCCTCGCCGACTTCGCCTTCGCGATGCAGGGCCTCGGCTCCGGAACGATCAGCCTGTTCGGGAGCGAGGCGCAGAAGGCGGCCTATTTGCCCGCCGTCGCGGACGGGACGAAGATCGCGGCTTTCGCGCTGACCGAGCCCGGTTCCGGTTCGGACGTCGCCTCGATCGAGCTCGGCGCCGAGGAAGCGGACGGCGGCTGGGCGCTGAGCGGCGCCAAGACCTACATCTCCAACGGCGGCATCGCCGACTATTACGTGGTCTTCGCGCGCACCGGCGAGGGGCCGGGCGCGAAGGGCATCTCCGCCTTCATCGTCGACCGCGACACGCCCGGCCTGGACGACAGCGAGCGGATCGCGGTCATCGCTCCGCATCCGCTGGCGACCTTACGCTTTACCGACGCGCGCATCCCGGCCGACGCGCTGCTCGGCGCACGCGGGCGCGGCTTCGCGCAGGCGATGGCCACGCTCGACATATTCCGCACCACCGTCGGCGCGGCCGCGCTCGGTTTCGCGCGCCGCGCGCTCGAGGAGGCGACGGAGCGGGCGCTGACGCGGAAGCTGGGTAGCGGCCTGCTGGCCGACAATGCGATTACCCAGTCGAAGCTCGCCGAGATGGTGCTCGACGTCGAAACTTCCGCCCTGCTCGTCTATCGCGCCGCCTGGCTGCGCGACGTCAAGGGCGGGCCGGCCAGTCGCGAGGCCGCGCTTGCCAAGCTCCACGCTACCGACAGCGCCCAGAGCGTGATCGACAAGGCGGTGCAGCTGTTCGGAGGTCTCGGCGTCACTCGCGGCGTTCCCGTCGAACGGCTCTACCGCGAGATTCGGGCCCTGCGCATTTACGAAGGGGCTTCGGAAGTGCAGAAAGTGGTGATCGCCCGAGCCCACCTCGCGGAGTATCGGACTTGAAGACCCTGCTCCCGCCCGGCTGGCCTCGGCCCAGCGGCTTTTCCAACGGAATCTCCGCCAGGGGGCGGACGATCTTCACCGCGGGAATCATCGGCTGGGACGAGACGGGCACGATCGTCGCGCCCGATCTTGCCGGCCAACTCCGCCAGATCCTGCTCAACACGCTCGCCATCCTCGCCGAGGACGGCGCGGGGCCGGAGCATATCGTCCGGATGACCTGGTATGTCGTCGACGTGGACGAATATCGCCTGGGCCTCGCCGAGATCGGCGCCGCCTACAAGGAAATGATCGGGCGGCACTTCCCGGCGATGGCGGTCGTCGAGGTCGGCGCGCTGGTCGAGCCGGCGGCGCGGATCGAGATCGAGACGATTGCGGTGGTGCCAGAATGGTGAGCATATCCCTCACCCGCCCACCGCTTCGCGGCGGGCCCCGCCCTCTCCCCTGCAGGGAGAGGGGTGTTTCGTCCCTCTCCCTGCAGGGGAGAGGGACAGGCAGCCCGCGCAGCGGGATGCCAGGGTGAGGGCGCGGCAGGCCTCACCATTTCGGCACCACCGCAATCGTCTCGATCTCGATCCGCGCGCCGGGCTCGACCAAAGCTCCCACCTCCACGACCGCCATCGCCGGGAAGTTGCGCCCCATCACCTCCTTATAGGCCGCGCCTATCCCGGCGAGTCCGAGGCGGTATTCGTCGATGTCGACGACATACCAGGTCATCCGAACGACATG
>DASZDE010000172.1:0-20705 GCA_035942355.1 Allosphingosinicella sp.
GATTCACCACGCCGGCGATATGGCCCGAGCCCGCCAGCACGAACCGCATCGGCCCCGAGAAATGGTGGGTGATCTTCCACACGCTCTGCGGCGGCGCGATATGGTCCTCGCGGCCCGCCTGGACGTAGGTCGGGGTGCGGACCTTGTTGAGGTGGATCGGCGTGCCGTCGATGGTGAGGCCGCCGGGCCGGACCAGCCGGTTCTCCTGGTAGAGCTGCTTGAGATAGGCCTGATGCCATTTGGCGGGCAGGTTGGTGGTGTCGCCGTTCCAATGCAGGAGGTCGAACGGCGGATAATCCTCGCCGAGCAGATAATTGTTGGTGACATAGTTCCAGATGAGGTCGCGGCCGCGGAGCAGGTTGAAGGTCGCGGCCATGTAGCGGCCGTCCATATAGCCTTTCTCGGCCGACAGCTGCCGGATCAGCTCCATCGCCTCGTCGCCGAGGAACAGGTTGAGGTCGCCGGCTTCGGAGAAGTCGACCTGGGCGGTGAAGAAGGTTGCGCTCGCCACCTTGGCCGCCTCGCCCCGCGCCTCGAGCAAAGCGAGGGTGGCGGCCATCTTGGTGCCGGCGACGCAATAGCCGATCGCGTGCACCGATTCGACCTTGAGCAGGTCGCGGATGACGTCGATGGCCTCGACCTGGGCGAGGACGTAATCGTCCATCGTGGTTTCGGCGAGAGTCTCGTCGGCCGACTTCCACGACACCATGAAGGTGGTGAGCCCCTGCTCGACCGCCCAGCGGATGAAGCTCTTCTTGGGGTTGAGGTCGAGGATGTAGAAGCGGTTGATCCAGGGCGGAAAGATCACGACCGGCGTCTCGAGCACCTCCTTCGTCGTCGGGCTGTACTGGATCAGCTGGTAGAGCGGGGTCTGGTGGACCACCTTGCCGGGCGTGGTGGCGATGTTGCGGCCGACCTCGAACGCTTCCGGGTCGGTATGGGTGAGCTGGCCCTTGGACAGGTCGCGCAGCATGTGCTCGAGGCCTTTGAGGAGGTTCTCGCCCCGGGTTTCCAGCATCTTTTCCAGCACGAGGGGATTGGTCAGCGCGAAATTGGACGGGCTCATCGCGTCGACGAACGCGCGGGTGGCGAAGCGCAATTTCTCGCGCTGCCTCGGATCGACGCCCTCGAGCGCCTCGACGCCGCCGAGCAGCCGGTCGGAGATCAATATGTAGCTCTGGCGGATCATGTCGAACAGTGGATTGTCGCGCCATTGCGGGGCGTTGAAGCGCTTATCCTTGTCGGCCTTCTCGGCGAGCTCGCTCTTGCCTTCGCCGCCGAGGCCGAGCGCGCGCTGCCAGATCGACAGCCCCTCGGTCCACAATTCGACCTGGGCCTGAGCGAGCTTCGCCGGGTCGGCGAACCAGCTCGTCGTCGGCCATTGCACCGCCGGCGGATGGGCGGCGGCGTCGGCCGCTTTGGCGCCGAGCTCGCCCATCTGGCGGGCGACATGCTCCATCATCAGCTGCTGGGCGCGGCCCATCACCCAGGTCCAATGCTGCATCTCCTCGAGGGAGGGGAGGGGCGGGGCTGCGGTCGCAGTGTCTTGCTCGGCCATGGTCGGAAACCTTTCGTGGCGCTCTTTACTCAACCCCGGTGCCGCTTGAAAGTGTCCCGGCCCGCACCTTAGAGCAGGGCGATGAATCCCGATTTCTATCGCATCCGGCGGCTGCCGCCTTACGTGTTCGCCGAAGTGAACGCGATGAAGGCGGCGGCGCGGGCGCGCGGGGAGGACGTGGTCGACCTCGGCATGGGCAATCCCGACGGGGCGCCGCCGGCGCACGTGATCGACAAGCTGGCCGAAGTGGCGCGCAACCCGCGCGCGCACCGTTACTCGGCCTCGAAGGGGATAGCCGGGCTGAGGAAGGCGCAGGCGGGCTATTATGCGCGGCGGTTCGGGGTCGAGCTCGATCCCGACAGCGAGGTGATCGTCACCCTGGGCTCGAAGGAGGGGCTCGCCAACCTTGCTCAGGCGATCACCGCGCCCGGCGACGTCGTGCTGGCGCCCAACCCCTCCTATCCGATCCACCAGTTCGGCTTCATCATCGCCGGCGCCGCGATCCGATCGATCCCGGCGGCGCCCGGGCCGGATTTTTTCGAGATAGCGGAGCGGGCGGTGCGCTACACCGTGCCGAAGCCGACCGTGCTGGTGATCGGCTATCCGTCCAACCCGACCGCCTATGTCGCCGACCTCGGCTTTTACGAGCGGGTGGTCGGCTTTGCCCGCGACCACGGGCTGTGGGTGATCAGCGACCTGGCCTATGCCGAAATCTATTTCGGGGAGGCGCCGACGCCGTCGATCCTCGAGGTGAAGGGGGCGAAGGAGGTGGCGGTCGAGTTCACCTCGATGTCCAAGACCTATTCGATGGCCGGGTGGCGGATCGGCTTCGCGGTCGGCAACCGGGCGCTGATCGGGGCGCTGACGCGGGTCAAATCCTATCTCGATTACGGCGCGTTCACGCCGGTCCAGGCGGCCGCGGTCGCGGCGCTCAACGGCCCGCAGGACATCATCGAGGCCAATCGCAGGCTCTACCGCGCGCGCCGCGACTGCCTGGTCGATAGCTTCGGCCGCGCCGGCTGGCCGATCCCTCCGCCCGAAGCGAGCATGTTCGCCTGGGCCCCGATCCCCGAGCCGTACCGCGCGCTCGGTTCGGTGGAATTCGCCAAGCGGCTGCTGGCGCACGCCCATGTCGCGGTCAGCCCCGGAGTCGGCTTCGGCGAGGAGGGCGAGGGATTCGTGCGCATCGCCCTGGTCGAGAACGAGCAGCGCATCCGTCAGGCCGCGCGCGGCGTGAAGGCATTCCTCGCCGCCGCCTGAGCCGGTCAGTCCTCCTGGGCGACCGCCTTGGCGACGGCATGGGCGACCGCGACGGCGATCGCGAATACGGGCAGGCCGCCGCTGCAGCGCTGGTGCGGGCCGACCGTCGAGCAGCTGCCCGAGCCCGCCTTCATCTCGGTGAGGCCGGACGGAATCTCGCCCGCGATCCGCTCCCCCGGCACCGGCTCGACCGGCAGCGGCAGCCGCTCGGGCTGCGGCGCGTCGCGGCGGCGGCCGCACACGACGATGTCGGCATCCTCGCCGCCGCCACGCGGGCAGTCGAGCTCGGGCGGCGGCTTGAACAGGGCGCGGTAGTTGCGGAGCGCCGCATCCGCGTCGGCCGGCTGCTGCGCCGGCGCCGCCGCGGCAAGGCTGAGCATTATCAGCGTCGCCGTCATTCTCGACTTTGTCATGGCCCTCGCCTAACGCCCGAGCATCACGCCAAACAGGGATGACAGAAAAAATGGTGACCGCAAGCCACACGCTCGACCGCGTGCTCGTGTTGGAGATGGTGCGAGTGACGGAGGCGGCGGCGGTGGCGGCCTCGAAGCTCATCGGGCGCGGCAACGAGAAGGCCGCCGACCATGCCGCGGTCGAGGCGATGCGCGAGGCGCTGAACCAGCTCGAGTTCGACGGCACCGTCGTGATCGGCGAGGGCGAGCGCGACGAGGCGCCGATGCTCTATATCGGCGAGCGGGTCGGCGCGCGCCGCGACGATCCCGGAGCGCCAAGGATCGACATCGCGCTCGACCCGCTCGAGGGCACCACGATCACCGCCAAGGCCGGCCCCAACGCGCTGGCCGTGCTGGCCATCGCCGAGCAGGGCTGCCTGCTGAACGCCCCCGACGTCTATATGGACAAGCTCGCCGTCGGCCCGGGCTATCCGGAAGGCACGATCGACCTGGCCCGCTCGCCGAGCGACAATATCCGCGCGATCGCCGCCGCCAAGGGCGTCGATCCGTCCGACATCATCGCCTGCGTGCTCGACCGGCCGCGCCACGAGACGCTGGTCGCCGAGCTGCGCGCGCTCGGCTGCGGCATCCAGCTCATCCCCGACGGCGACGTCGCCGGGGTGATCGCGGTGACCGACCCGGATACCGTGATCGACGTCTATATGGGCCAGGGCGGGGCGCCGGAGGGGGTGCTCGCCGCCGCCGCCCTGCGCTGCGTCGGCGGCCAGTTCCAGGGGCGGCTGGTGTTCCGCAACGACGACGAGCGCGCCCGCGCGGCCAAATGGGGCGTCGAGGATCTCGACCGCATCTACCGGCTCGAAGAGCTGGCCCGGGGCGACGTGATCTTCGCCGCCACCGGCGTCACCGACGGCTCGCTGCTCGAAGGCGTGAAGCGACGCAAGGATTCGATCACCACCGAAAGCGTGGTGATGCGCGCCAGCACCGGCACCGTCCGCTGGGTCAAGGGCGAGCACCGGCACGAGCCAGGCGCGCGCGGCTGACGTTTCGGTGCGGCGCGGGCGGGGCGGGGAGGCGATGATGGCGCGGCGGTTCATGCTGTTGGCAGCGGCCTTGGCCGGAGCGCCGGCGGCCGCCGCGACGCCCGCGGAGGAGGCGCGGCTCGGGCGGCCTCGTTAGCAGAAAGAGAGCGGGTCGGCCTTGAGCCGGATGCAAGCGGGGAGGGTGGCGACGATGTCGCCGTCGGCCTGGACCGGGAGCGGGACGGCCGCTTCGAGGGTGAGCGCGGTACAGGTGAAGGCGACGACGCCGGGGAGCGCGTCGATGCGCCTGCCGCGGAGCATCGCCCACAGGAAGCGGGCATAGTCCCGCCGGCGCGCGCCTTCGAGCGCGATCACGTGGAGCAGGGGCAAGCAGAGCTGGGCGTCGGGTGCGAAGCTCCAGGGACCCGCGAAATAGCGGCCCTTGGCGACGTAGCAAGCCTCGCAGGCGAGCTCGCCCCCGTCGTGGCGAAGCCTGATCCGGTGCCGCGGCCAGCGAACCAGCACCTGGAGGAAGGCCGCGGCATAAGCGAGCTTGCCGATGCGTCGCTTCAGGGGCGCGGACAAAGCCGCGACCGTATGGCTGTCGGGGCCGATGCTGGCGCAGGCGAGGAACAGGGTGTCGTTGATCTCCACCGAATAATGGACGCAGGCGCCGTCGCCGCTGAGCGCCCGCAGCGCGTGCTCGTCCGGGTCGAGCGGCGAGGCGAGCTCGCGGTGGAGGAGGTTGACGGTGCCGCCCGGATAGACGCCGATCGGAAGCGGGCGGCCGCTTCGCGCAACCGCCAGCGCGACGTGGCGCACGGTGCCGTCGCCGCCGACGGCGCAGACGTGGCTCGCCTCCTCGTCGATCGCGATCTCGGCGCCGGGGCCGCATTCCGACAGGATGACGCGGGCGCCATTGGCCTCGTAGCTCCGGCGCAGGGCCGCGACCCGCTCGCGGCAATGCCGCCCGGCCGAGCAATTGTAGATCAGCTGCACCGTCCGGCCCGCGCCATTGGTCATCGCAAGCTTCTCCGCCATGGCCGCGCTTTAGCGTCGGCCGGATAAAGCAGGGTTAAGCCGAGCCGCACGCTTTTCCCCAGCTTTTTCGTGGGCAGGATTCACCTGCGCCGCGGATTGGCCTAGGCTCGCGCGATGCTGATGGCCCCGGTCCATGTTTGCGGCGTGACCCGCTCGATCCTCGGGCAGCCGTGGCGATGGCGCGGCGCGGCGGCGGACAATATCGACGAGGGGTTCCGGCCCGACGATCTCGTCGACCGGTTGCTGCTCGCCCGCGGCGTTGTTCGCGAAGAGCTGGAGCGCCACCGCCGCCCGACCCTGCGCGGCTTCATGCCCGACCCCTCGCTGTTCCGCGACATGGACAAAGCGGCGGAGCGGCTTGCCGACGCGGTCGAACGCCGTGAGCCGGTGACGATCTTCGGCGATTACGATGTCGACGGCGCGACCTCGGCCGCCTTGATGATCCGCCTGCTCCGCGACCTCGGCGGCGACCCGCAGGCCTATATCCCGGATCGGCTGATGGAAGGCTACGGCCCGTCCGGCGAGGCTCTGGTGCGGATCGCCGAGAGCGGCACGCGGCTGATCGTCACCGTCGACTGCGGCGCCCAGGCGTTCGAGGCGCTGGCGATGGCGCGGGCGGCGGGCGTCGACGTCATCGTCGTCGACCACCACCAATGCGCAGCCGCGCTGCCGGTCGCGCTGGCTTTGGTCAACCCCAACCGGCTCGACGAGGCCGATGAGGCGGCGGCGCACGGCCACCTCGCCGCCGTGGGCATGTGCTTCCTCCTCGGCGCGGCCCTGGTCCGCACGCTGAGGGGCCGCGAATTCTTTGCCGGCCGCCCCGAGCCGCGGCTCACCGACCTGCTCGATCTGGTCGCGCTCGGCACGGTCGCCGACGTCGCCCAGCTGCGCGGGCTCAACCGCGCGTTCGTGGCGCAGGGCCTGAAAGTGATGGCGCAGCGCCGCAATGTCGGCCTGGCGGCGCTGGCCGACGCGGCGCGGCTGGCGCGGGCGCCGACCTGCGCCGACCTCGGCTTCGCGCTCGGCCCGCGCATCAATGCCGGCGGCCGCGTCGGCACGTCCGACCTCGGCGTCCGCCTGCTCACCACCGCCGATGCCGCCGAGGCCGAAGCCATCGCCGCCGAGCTGGAGCGGTTCAACGAGGAGCGGCGGGCGATCGAGATGCTGGTCTGCGAGCGGGCCGAGGCCCTGGGCGCGGCGCAGGCTCACCGCGCCGTCGCCGTGGTCGCCGACGAGGGCTGGCATGCGGGCGTGATCGGCATCGTCGCCGGCCGGCTCAAGGAGAAGCTCGGCCGGCCCGCATTGGTGGTCGCGCTTGGGAAGGACGGCACCGGCAAGGGCTCCGGCCGCTCGATCGCCGGCGTCGACCTCGGCGCCGCGGTGCTCGCCGCTCGCGACTGCGGCCTGCTGATCGCCGGCGGCGGCCACGCCATGGCGGCCGGGCTCACCGTGGCGAAGGAGAAGCTCGACGCGCTCGCCGATTTCCTCGACGACAGGCTTGCCGCCGGCGTGGCGGCCCACCGCGACGGCCGCGCGCTGCTGCTCGACGCGCTGCTCGCCCCCGGCGGCGTCTGCCCGGACCTGTGCGACGCGCTCGAGGCGGGCGGGCCCTATGGCGCCGGCTGGCCGGCCCCGCGCGTCGCCGCCGGACCGGTCCGCATCGTCAAGGCCGACACGGTCGGCAACGGCCACCTCCGCCTGGTGGTCGCGGGCGACGACGGCCGCCGCCTCAAGGCGATCGCCTTCCGCATGGCGGACAGCGCGCTCGGCCGCGAGATGCTCGGCGCGCCGCCGCATCGCAAGCTGTGGATCGCCGGCCGGATCAAGCGTGACGATTGGGGCGACCGTCCCGCCGCCGAGCTCCACCTCGAGGACGCCGCCTGGGCCGACTGATCGCCGGTTGACCCTCGGCGGCCGCTCTTCTAAGTGCCGCCGCTCAAACGGTCCCGCCAAAGCCGCGCTTTGACGGGGCTTGCTTTGGCCCCTTCGTCTAGCGGTCCAGGACGCGGCCCTTTCACGGCTGAAACACGGGTTCGATTCCCGTAGGGGTCACCATGGTCGAGGCCTAAGCCTTTGCTTCGGCGTTGGTTCTACTCGGCCCCTCTCCCGCGCGCCCCAATCAAGATCGAATCAGCCGGACGGCCGCTTTGGGCCCCTTTGCGCCAGCTTCGCGCTCTCGGCCTTGAGCGGCCGCGAGACCGGACAGACCTCCTGCACATAGGCATTGAGCGTGTTGGTGAGATTGTCGGCCATCAGGCGGTAATAGACGAATTGGCCGCGTTTCTCGCTCGTTACCAGGCCCGCATTCTCGAGCACCGCGAGATGCTGCGACACTGCCGGCTTCGACATGTCGAAACGCGAGGCGATCTCGCCGGCGCTGAGCTCGGCATGGGTCAGATAGGCCAGGATCTTGCGGCGGGGGGTCGAGGCAAGGGCTTCGAAGATTTTCTGCATGCCATCATTTAAGGAGTAAGCTAATCGCTTGACAAGTGCTACGGCATAATTAAGCTGTGGCTTAATTGCTTAACGGAGTCTCCGATGATGGCCCGTGATCGCTGCGCCGTGAATACTTTGATCGAAACGCCGGGGTGCAGCCCGACGGAAGGCGTGGTCCGATGGGACCCGGTCCACTCGCTCTGGAACGGCGCGATGCTCGCGGCTTCGCTGGGGCTCGCCCCGATGCTGTTCAGCTGGAGCGCGCTCGCCGTCTTTTTCGGGTTGACCGGCGCGTCCTTGCTGCTCGGCCACAGCGTCGGCTTCCACCGTCGGCTGATCCACCGCAGCTTCGATTGCCCGCTTTGGCTCGAGCGCACGCTGGTTTGGATCGGCACGTGCGTCGGCATGAGCGGCCCTTTCTGGATGATCCGTACCCATGATCTGCGCGACTGGGCGCAGCGGCAGGCCGACTGCCACGATTATCTCGCCCATCGCCGCCCGATGCCGGTCGACGCGTGGTGGCAGCTCCACTGCCGGCTGCAACTGGCGCGGCCGCCAGCCTTCGACCTCGGCCGGTCAGGACGCGATCCTTTCTATCGCTTTCTGGAAGCGACCTGGATGGCGCACCAGCTTCCGATCGCCGCCCTGCTCTTCACCCTGGGCGGCTGGAGCTGGGTGGTGTGGGGCGTGTGCGTGCGGGTCGCCGCCTCGGCGACCGGACATTGGTTCGTCGGCCATCTCGCGCACCGGCGGGGTCCCCAGAGCTGGCTGGTCGAGGGTGCGGGCGTGCAGGCGCACGATGTCCCATGGGCCGCAATCCCGACGATGGGGGAGGCGTGGCACAACAACCATCATGCGTTTCCCGGTTCGGCCCGGATCGGCCTCTATCCCGGGCAGAGCGACTGGGGCTATGCCTTCATCCGGTTGCTGGAACGGCTCGGCCTCGCCTGGAACATCGTCCTCCCCGAGGGCCTGGAGCGCCGCAAGGCGTTGCGCCGGGTGGTTGATTCCCCCGACGCCATGTCCAGCGACGCGATAGGCGTGCGCGCGGTGCCCGGGACCTGAGACGATGCGCAGCCTCCCCTCCTGGCGCGGCGAGATCGGCCCTCTCGCATTCGCCGCCTTGGCTCCCCCGCTGCTGCTGTCGCAGCATCTCCTCGTCTTCCTCGCCTATCGCGCGAGCGGGTCGAAGCTGGAGCTTGATGCATCATTCTGGCTGCTGCCGCTGCGCCGCCTCGCCTTCCTGCCCGAGCTGCCGGCATGGGCGGCGGCGCTTGCCTTCGCCTTCAGCCTCGCCGTCGCCTGGGGGCTGGCCCTGCTCTCGCTCCGCCGCGCGTCGCGATCCCGCATGGGCTTCGGCCTCGCCGCATTCGCGGTCGTCCCCGCATTGCAGATCCCGGCCATCGCCCTGCTCGCCTTTGTGCCCGGGGCATGGGCCCGCCCCGTCGAGGGGCAGGAGGACGAGGCGGCAGTCCGGGAAGATGCGAATGCGGACGCGGCGTTCGACACCGTCCACATTCTCCAGGGGCTGCTCGCCGGAGTGGCCATCGTGGTCGCCGCGGTTCTGGTGTCGGCGCTGACGTTCGGGGCCTATGGCTGGGGCTTGTTCGTGTTGACGCCATTCCTGGTCGGCATCACGACCGCCTATCTGGCCAATCGCCGCGTGGCGCTCACGGCCGGCGAGTCGATGACCCTGGTGCTGTCGGCCGGGGGCCTTGGCACCCTCGCCTTGCTCATGCTGGCCCTCGAAGGCTTCCTGTGCATTGTGCTGGTGGCGCCGCTCGCGGCCGCGGCCGCGGCCGCAGGCGGTGCGATCGGGCGCGCGGCCGCCGTGGCGCACAACGCCGCGGACAGGCCGCTGATGAGCCTCGCCTTGCTGCCCGCCATCTTCGCCGTCGAAGCGGCCGTGCCGCCGGCGGTTCCCATCGAGGTGGATAAGAGCATGGACATCTCGGCTCCACCGGCCCTGGTATGGGAGGCGCTCATCAGCGGCGATCCGATCACCGCGCCTCCGGGGCTCGTCGGCCATGCCGGCCTGGCGTTTCCGATCCGCGGCCGCCTGATCGGCCACGGCATCGGCGCCGAGCGGCTTGGCGTCTTCTCCACCGGCATCGCACGGGAGCGCGTCACCGCATGGATCCCGGCAAGGACCCTCGCTTTCAAGGTGTTGAGCCAGCCGCCGGCCATGGAGGAGATGAGCCCGTGGCGGCGCGTCCACGCGCCCCACGTCTCAGGCTATTTCGAAACGTCCGCCACCCGGTTCGATCTCGCGCCTCTTCCCGGCGGCGGCACAAGGCTGACGGTCCGCACCGCGCACATCCTGCGCCTCGATCCAGTCCTTTACTGGGAGCCGATCGCGCGGTGGGCGATCCACCGGAACGTGTCGCGGGTCATGCAGGACGCGCGGTCGAAAGCCGAATCAGGCTCGCACAAGCTTCGCCGGCCCGGACAGCCACAAAGATGACCGGGTCCACTGTCGAGGGCAGCGGGCGCCGCAGCTTCAGCGGATCAACTTTGGCTCGGTTGCCGCTCGCGCAGCTTTCACCAGCGGTTCCAGCGTCCCCGTACGCAGGTTGAGTAAAATTGCCGCGATGTTATGGTGGACTTCCCTTTCTTTTCGAGAAGATGGGTGAAGGCGACCATTCTCAAGCTTCGTGCTTCGGCCAGGATCGCGGGCCTCGCGGCGAGCGCCCTGTTGGCGGGTTCCCTGGCCCATGCCCAAGGCCCGGGCGAGGCCGAACGCGGTTCCGGCGACGGCGCGGGCGGCACCATCACGGTGACGGGACAGCGCGACCGCAACCAGGCTGTCCGCACGTTCGTCGCCAAGGTCACCGAACCCGCAGGCGATCAGATCGCCCGGTTGTCGAGCGACCTGTGCATCGCCACTTTCGGGCTTCCCCGGGCTCACGGTTCGGTGGTCGCCCGCCGGATCGAAGCGGTGGCCCGGCGCGCGGGCGTCCACGCGGCCGGTCCCGGATGCCGTACTAATGTCGTGATCGCCTTTGCCGAGGACGGCGAGGAGTTCCTGAAATCGCTCCGGCGGGGCCGCCGCTCCTTCTTCCTCGGCCTGGAACTGCCCGAAGTCCGCCGGCTGCTGGCCGGAGCCGGACCGGTGTGGGCGTGGCAGACGGTGTCGCTGCGAGGGTCGGACGGCCGCCCGATCGAGAAGCTTTCCTACCTGAACATGGGCGGAAGCATCATGTTTCTCGGCAAGGATTCCCATCTATTGCAGGGGACCAACCTGACGTCGCGGTTCCAGAAGGAAACGCAGCAGGCGCTGGCGGTCTCGTTCCTCGTTTTCGACGTGGATGCGCTCGAGGGCCTGACGCTGACCCAGATCGCCGATTATGCGGCGATGCGCGTCTTGGCCCGGACTCGGCCGGACTCGGTGCCGGGTTCGTCGACCATCCTGAACCTGTTCGTCCCCCATCCGGCCAGGGCCGCGCCCGCGGAGCTGACCAGCTGGGATGCCGCCTATCTCAAAGCCCTCTACGCCACGAGCCACTCGCTCGCGGCCCGGCGGCAGCAATCGGAAATGGCCAGGGTCATCCGCAACGAGCTCGACAGGCCGGACCAGGGCGAGGCGCAGTAGCCGCCGGCCGGGAGCGACCCGGCAATCAGCCGCCGGTGTCGGCGACGGGCATCGGCTCACCCGCATACATCTCCTCGACCGCCGCTATGTCGCCCGCGCTGAGTCCGTCGCGCTGCCCCATCACGACACCCGTCGGGATCGCCTGGCGCGGCGTTATGGTGGGCCACTCCGGGTCGATCTGGAAGGCGTCGGCGCGATAGTGCATGATCGAGCCGTAGTCGTAAGCGCCGAGGTCGCGGGTCGGCGTGGCGACGTCGCAGATGAAATCCTGCATGAAATTGCCTTCGCAGCCGTCCTCGATATTGGTGAAGTCGATCTCGACCCAATCGTCGCGGTCATGTCGGCAATGCTCGTGCCAAAGGCCGACGGCGTGGCCCAGCTCATGGATGATCGAGCCGACGGTGCAGCCGTCGCCGAACGCCAGCTTCTGCGCGCCGCCGCGCCGCCCGACGTCGCAGACGGCCACTCCCGCCTGGCGCGTCACCACGATATGATCGGCCTCCCCCGAGCGCGAGACGAAACGAATGGCGGTCCGGGCGTGCCAATGCGCGATCGCGTCGTGGACGCGCTGCGGATCGGGAAGGTCAGGGTCGATGATGTAGAAGATCGTCCGGCCTGGCCACAGATATTGTTGCCCTGAGATTCCGACGCCCATGCCGCCTGCCGTCCTCTCGCTCCGCGCCCGGGTTGCGCTGTAAGAATGCGCCGTCGATTCCGCTGCCGGCAACGATAAAATCACTCGATATTGGATCATAATACGGCTCGCCAAGCGGTCGACACGCGCGACTTTCCCGCTTGCTTCATGTTAAGAAGGCTCGTTCCGCACCGACGGCGTTCGTCGCGGCGGTCCGGTTGCGCGTTTCACCTTAGCCGCGGGGGCCGCCATGACAGCGGGACGCAAGCACAACATTATCTCCGTCATGCTCGCCGGAGGACTGATCCTCGCCGTGGCCGGCTGCGACTGGATCTTCGGGGGAGGCGGGAAAGATAAAGAAGGCACGACGGAAGAGCCGGTCCAGGGTTGGGTCAAGGCGCAGCGGCTGTCCTGGTACCAGGGGACGCAGGGGTCGCGGCTGATGCCGTGGGCCTGGGCCCAGGCGCTCGAGCAGGCCGGCAACGACCAGCCTTTGCTTGCCAGAGCCCATATGGAGAGCTTCCGTTTCCTGACGCTGCCGGAATCGAAACAGGGCCTTCCGGTCGGCTTCGCCCTCGACGACCAGGACGACAGCCACCTCAGCTTCACCAAATTGCGCTGGTACGCGAACCAGGGCTCGACGGAGCAGTGGGTCGGCCTCAACTGCTCGGCTTGCCACACCGCCGAGATAAGCTATCAGGGCAAGGCCGAACGGATCGACGGCGGCCCCAGCCTGGTCGATTTCCAGAGCTTCATCGAAGCGGTCGACGCGGCCCTTGCCGCGACCCGGGACGATCCCGCCAAATGGGAGCGGTTTGCGGCCAAGGTGCTGGCAGGGAAGGACACGCCGGCCAATCGGGACTTGCTCAAGACGGAGCTCGGCAAGCTGATCGCCTGGGAGAAGGAGAATGCGCGCCTGAACGAGACGCCGATGCGCTACGGCTACGGCCGGCTCGATGCGTTCGGCCACATCTTCAACAAGGTCTCGCAGCTGGCGGTCTACCAAATGGCGCCCCCTGCGGCGCGCCCGACGCCCAATCCGGCCGATGCCCCGGTCAGCTACCCGTTCCTGTGGGGCATCTACCGGCAGGACAAGCTGCAGTGGAACGGCATCGTCAAGACCCAGCGCCTCAACCTCGGCCAGGGATATCTCGATTACGGTGCGCTCGGCCGCAACACCGGCGAGGTGATCGGGGTGTTCGGCGACGTCACCATAAAGCCGGTGCCCGACATGCACGGCTTTCCGTCGAGCATCGCCGCCAAGAACCTCAACGCGCTGGAAACGGTGCTGCGCGGCCTGCAGGCGCCGAAATGGCCGGCTCGCTTCGGCGCGCTCAACCAGGCGCGGGTGGATGCCGGCCGCACCTTGTTCCAGCAGAAGGGCTGCCTCGGCTGCCACGCGAACCCGCCTGCCGGCGATTCCATCTACGCCGTCAAGATGGTGCCGCTGACGCGCGACAGCCAGGGCACGCCCAACCGCAACAACACCGATCCGTGGATGGCGTGCAACGCGATCAGCTATGTCAGCGCCAGCGGCAAGCTGCGCGACCGGCCGGAAAATTATTTTAAGGGCGACAAGCTGGCGCGGACCGAGCCCCTCGCGACCCTCCTCACCACCACGGTGGTGGGCACCTTGCTCGCCAAGTGGCAGGAGATATTGGACACCGCGGTCGAGATCTTCGTCGGAGTCGAGCCGCTGCCGCGGGTCGTCGGAGCCGCCGATGTGGTCTCGCCGGAGGAACGGCGGAGGGGCCGCCTCGACCAATGCTATCAGGCAAAAAGCCCGCTCTTCGCCTATAAGGGGCGGCAGCTCGACGGGATCTGGGCGACCGCGCCCTATCTCCACAACGGCTCGGTGCCGACGCTCTACGACCTGCTGCGGGCGCCGGCCGACCGACCGGCCCGCTTCAACCTCGGCACCCGCGAATATGACCCCGTCAGGGTGGGCTATGTCACTCGGGCCGACGCGCCGGGCAACGGCTTCACCTTCGAGGCGGCCGGGCCGGGCAATTCCAACGAAGGTCACGACTATAATGTCGGCAACCTCACCGAGGAGGAACGGGCCGCTCTCATCGAATATATGAAGACGCTCTAGCCGGGGAAGGAAGGTCGTGGGACAGTTTATCGACCGCATCGATGCGGCCGCCCCGGCGGACAAGTGGCCGCTCGTCCGCCGGCTGATGACCGACGAGCGCCAGCCCTTCTTCGCCGAGCTGCGCGCGGAGCGGCCGGTGATGGACCTGCCCGGCGGCATGGTCTTCATCACCCGCCATGCCGACTGCACGCTGGTGCTGCAGCGCTGGAACGATTTCGGCGTGGACCTCTACAAGCCCAAGCAGGGCGACTATTTCATGGCCCAGGACGACACCGCCGACCATTGGCGGGACAAGTCGGTGATGAAGTCGATCCTCGACTTCGAGGAGATACCCGAGCTGCGCGCGTTCGTCGGGCGCGAGGCGGCGCGCATCCTCAAGCAGGCGAACGGAGCGATCGACGCGCCCCCGCAGCTGACCCGGATGGTGCCGTGCCGGCTGGTGCAGGAGCGTTTCGGCTTCACCGGCAGCGACGCCGACAAGCTGATCGAATGGTCCTACTGGAACCAGACCGACGCGTTCCACAACCAGTTCTTCGACACCGACGTGATCGCCGATCCCGGCTTTGTCGTCGCCCAGCGCAAGAAAGCCGGGATCCGCCTCGCTTTCTACCTCGGCCGGGTGCTGCTGAAGCGCTGGGTCCAGCTCAAGCTGCACCGCGACAAGACCGACTCGGTGACCCGCCTGCTGCGCCTCTCGCGGTCCGGGGCGCTCAAGGATTTCGGGCTCAGCAAGGTGCTGTTCAACGCCGGCGGCCTATTGATCGGGACGATCGAGACGACCTCGGTGACGGTCAACAACGCGCTCGCGGAATTGCTGTCGCGGCCCGAAGAGCTGGCGCGCGCCCGCGCCGCAGCGGCCGATCCGGACCCCACCCAGTTCGACGGGTACGTGGTCGAGGCTTTGCGCTTCAACCCCGCTTTCCCCTATTTCTTCCGCACCTGTCACACCCCCACCCAACTCGCCGGCGGCACGCCCCATGCGCGCGAGGTCAGGCCGGGCGCGGGCGAGCACGGCACCACGATCATCGCCTGCACCCACAGCGCGATGTTCGACGAGGGCGCCTATCCGGACCCGGGCGCTTTCGACCCCCGCCGCACCATGTACCAGACCTTCACCCTTGGCTACGGCCACCATGAATGTCTAGGCCGGGCGATCGCCACCGTCATGATCCCCGAGATCGTCCGCCAGTGCCTGTTGCTGCCGGGGCTGAGGGCGGAGGGGCCGCCCGAATTCGAGAACGGCGTCCCCGAACATTATCGGCTCAAGTGGGACGCGTGAGGGCGCGATGCGCAGGCTGGCCTTCACCGCCGTCCAGGGTATCGGCACCTAGAGCACTCTGCGATGAGGATTACTTTTCCTCGTCATGCCGGACTTGATCCGGCACCCGCCTTCTTTCCTTGCGAAACAGCGGCTTGAGGAAGGCGGACCCCGGATCAAGTCCGGGGTGACGATTCAATGTGGCCGACCAACGGTCTAGGGCCGGCCGGTCCGCCTTGGCCGGCGAGCGCGACCCGCCTTAGCTGCCGCCGGAGCCCGTGCCGCCGCCGCCCGTGCCGCCGCCGCCGCCTGTTCCGCCGCCGCCGCCCGTTGCGCCGCCGCCGCCTCCGGTGTCACCACCCGATTTCGTTGCGCCGCCAGAGCCGCCGCCGCTCTTGCCGGAACGCCGCGCCGAGCCGCCGCTGGAGCCCTTGCCGCCGCCGCTCGCGCGCGACTTGCTCTTGCCGCCGGAGGAGGACGGTTTGGCTCCGCCGGCCGCCGAGGCCGACTTGCCCGTGCCGCCGGAAGCGGCCGCTTTGCCGCCAGCCGAGGAAGAGCGCGATTTCGCGCCCGTCGACCTGGCGCTGCCGCGCGAGCCGCCCGCCGCGGCGCTCTTCGAGCCGCCGTTGGCCCGGCCGCCGGCCTTTCCGGCCGACGCGGTGCGCGCCTTGCGCGCCGGCGCCGATGCCAGCGTCTCGCCGCCCGAACCCTCGGAGCGGTCGCCGCTGCCCATCATCCGCCGAACCGCGTCGGTGGCGGCGGTGACGATCGCGGCGCCGATCTTGGTCGCGCTCTCGGCCGCGGCCTCGGCGCTCTCGGCGGCGTCGCGGCCCGCCTGGCGGGCGCTGTCGCGGACCTTGGAGCTCGAGCTCAGCGCCGCCGCGGCGGCGACGAGGCCGGCGGCGAGCATGTTGCGCGCGACCGGATTCTGCGCCAGCTCGGCCGCCTTCTGACCGGCCTCGCGGAGGGCGTTGGTGACCTTGCTGTCGCCGCCGCCGCTCTTTTTCGCGCTGCTCTTGGAGCCGCCGGAAGCGGCGCCGCTTTTGCCGCCGCCGCCCGCAGAGGCGCCGCTCTTGCCCGCGCCGCCGCTCTTGCGGCCGCCCGTTTTGGCTCCACCCGACTTAGCCTTTGCCATTGCTCTCTCCTGGCCTTGTAACTGACGCGTAACAGACGTGCGGGGGCGCGAACGGTTCCTTGCGCCGTCGCCGTCTGCGGTTACTCTCGCGCGCAGGGCTCAGCCGTCTTGCTCGACGCTGCTCTGGCCGCGGTCCTGATGGTCCTGCTGGTCGTCGGCGAATTCGGCGCTGCCGTCGCGGCGCTGCTCAAAGCCGCCTTGGCTGGCGTCGCCGCCCTCCTCCTCCTCCTCATCGAACCCGCCGGAGCTGCCGCCTGCGCGTTCGGGCGCCGAGGGCTGGATTGCGTCGGCGCCGCGGCCGCCGCCCTGCTGTTCGTCGAACAAAGCGCCGCGGCCGCTGCCGTCGCCGCCGCTCGCCTGGCCCTGGTGGCTGGCCTGGTTCTGCGCGTTGCCGTAGCCGCCGGTGCCGCTGCCGCCGCCCGATTGCTGGAAATCGCTACCCTGAGCGGCGCCGCCCTGCTGCCGGCCGCCAATCCCGCCTTGCCCGCTCTGCTGCTGGTCGCGATTGCCGCCATAGTCGCCGCTGTCACCGCCGGACTGGCTCTGCTGGAGGCCGCTGCCGCTGGTGGCGCCCTTATTGTCGTCTGCCATTCGATTCCTCCTCATGTTCATCGTGCGCGCCCCAGGGCTCATTCGGTCACGGCGAGAATTTCTCGCCGCGGCCGAGGTCGCCGTAGCGATAGGGCCTGCCGTCGGGATCGACCCCGGTCGGATCGGGGGTGACCACCGGCGCATCATCGTCGCCGCGGCCCTTCTCCTCCTCGACCGCTTCAGGGATCTCGTTGTGGCGCGCTTCGTCGCTGCCGGGCAGCGGGTGGCCGGTCTTGCCGCGCGCCATGTCAGACGCCCTCGTCCGGATCGATCGGCCGGTCGACCGCGCGGTCGCGCGGCCGCGGGCCGCCGGCCGGGTCGGCGCCGGCGCCGGCCATCGGGTCGGCGTCATGATCCTCGCCGGGATTGCCGCCGCCGCCCGCGCCCGAGCCGCTGCCATGGACCTCGCCGCTGACCGGGTCGAACGACGCAGGCTTGCCGCGCTCGGTCCGGTGGTCAGGCCTGTCCTGATCCTGCATGGAGCTCTCCTCGCTTGCCGCAGCCTTCAAACGTCCTGCCGCGCATTGCCGTTCCGCCGGCCGGACGAGTGGACCAGCGCGCGCGTCCGTTCATCGCAGCCGCGCGCACCCTTCTCGGGTCCGGTGCGTTACGCCTGCGGATCAAACCCCCGAATAAGGAGAAGCTTATGCTCGGCCCGGACAGCAGGGACTCTTTTGACAAGAGCCACGATATCAGCGTCCTCAACAGCCTGATCGAGACCACCATCGACAGCGTCGACGGCTATCGCCGCTCGGCCCAGGAAGCCACCAACAGCCGGTTCAGCGCCGGCTTCCTCGAACGCGCCAGCGAGCGCGAGCAAATCGTCAGCCAGTTGCGCGACCAGGTGCGCAAGCTCGGCGGCAACCCCGAGGATGACGGCAGCGTGCTCGCCGCCGCCCACCGCACCTTCCTGTCGCTGCGCGACAAGGTCACCGGCAGCGACGACACGGCGGTGATTGCCGAGGTCGATCATGGCGAGAGCTATCTGAACGGCAAATGGGAAACCGCGCTGAAGGACGACCGGCTGTCGCCCGAGACGCGCGCGCTGATCCAGCAATGCTATGGTTCGGTGCGCGAGGGCCGCGACACCTTCCGCCGCCTCCATGAGGACATGTCGGCCACCACCGGCAGCGGCGGCACCGACTACTGAGCCGGCCGAGCCGAACGAGCGGGCGCGCCTTCGGACGCGCCCGTTTCGTTCCTTACGGCCGCGAGCAGGCGTCCGTCAGCAGCCGCGCCAGCTCCGCGGGCGGCGGCGCGGCGGGTTCGACCCGCTGGGTGCCGTAGAGCGCGCCGATTCGATCGGCCTGGGCCAAGAGCGTGCCGAAACCCTCAGGCACTGGGCCTCGGCCGGTGACGCCGTCCGGCTGCCGGTTGGGGTCGGCGACCAGGGTCACCGGCTCGTCGCCGACCGCCAGCGCGAAGCGGTCCTCGCTGCCGATCGGCGAGAAGCCGGGCACGCTCACCGTCAGCGTCGGCGGCCGTCCGAGGCAGGCGACGCTCATCAGCAGCTTCCCGTCGGGACCGGTGAGGCGGAGCGCCATGCCCTCGGCGCTCGCCGCGCTTTCCCAGCCGCCCGGCGGCTGCGGAGCCGGCGCGTCCGGCAGGTTCTGCGGCGCCGGCGGACCCGAAGGCTCGGGGATGCTGACCTCCTCCGAAGGCGCGGCCGGGCCGGCCGCCGGCTGGTCGCATCCGGCCAGCGCCAGCGGCGCGAGCAGCAAGGCCGGCCCCGATTTCCTCATTCCGGGATAACGGCGCCGCCGCCGCGGCGTTCCGGGTCAGCGCCGGCCCGACCTTATCCACAAAGGGCGCAGGACGGCTGCAAGCGCGCGGTTGCGGACGAACAGGAAGTCGACGATCTCGGGGCCGGCGACGGCGCCCAAGGTGCGCTTGTAGCCGCTGTCGCCCGCCCCCCAGTCGACGCGCTCGATGCCGCGCTCGGCCGCGGCCGGCAGGCTGCGATAGGCGAGCACCCGGCCGGGGCTGTGCTTGGCGAATTCCTCGTCATAGCTGTTGGCGACGGCATATTTGAGCGTGCCTGCATCGAGGTCGAAAGCGAAGGCGGCGGGACGTTCGCCGATGGTGAGGATCGCCGCGTGCAGCATCTCCGCCAGCACCGGGTCTCTGGCCGCCTCCTCCCAGAAACGGCGATGGCGGGCGGCGAGGAATTTGGCGTCGCCGGCGCCGGTCTCCCTCGGGATCCAGCTTTTCGCCTCGATCGCTGCGAGCTGGTCGAACACTTCGGGTGTCCAGTCTCGGCCCGAGACGAAGCGGAAGCCGAGCGGGCCCGATCGGGCGAGATGCTTTTCAAAGAAGCGGTTCTTCTTCAGCGTAGAGGTGCGCGGCCAGGCGCCGGCCTCCCGCTGCGCGGCCATGTCGAAGGAAAAAGCGGTGGCGATCCGCCGTTGGAGCGGCGTCCAGCCGGCCCGATCGGCGAGCGCGGCGATCCGTCCGGCGGTGGGGTCGTCGGCATAGACCGGGCCGAGCCGCCAGGCCGGACCAAGCGCGCGCCGGGCGGCGGCATGCGACAGCAGGGCGGCCAGCTCGGCATCGCCCGCATCGGCCGCGACCGGGAAGCTGCGATAGGGCCAGTAGCAGCCCGGCACCGCCCTGAGGCCGAGCCGGCGCGGCCCGATCGCGCCGAGCGGCAGGGCGGCGATGATTGCGCCGTCGGAACGGCTGGCGACCACAGTGGCCGGCGCGGCCGGCCTGGCCGCGGCGAACCAGGCGCGCCGCAGGAAGGCGTGCCGCGGATCGGCGCGCTCGGCCACGGCGTCGATCGAGGCGGGCAGGCCCGGCACGATGGCGACCTCGACCGCCGCTTCGGCCCGTTCGATTTTCATCGTCGCTTCGCGCACGCCGCCCTCGGCTCCTGCCTGGTGAAAGCCGGGTCTTAGCCGGCAAAAGCTACCATCGCGTAAGCCGCGGTTGACGGGGGGCGGGGCCCGCTCCGCTCGACGATCCGGCGGCGGCGGCGAAATAATCCCGGGTGCGTGAAAAGACCGCCGGAGCCTGGCTCCGGCGGTCTCTTACATGGTCAGCGGCCGGAAGCTCCAGCCCGGGAAAATACTGGAAAGCTTAGACTTTCATCCCCCGAACGAGCAGAACCGACCCCCTTGCTGAACCATGAGACATCGGATCACCTCCTTTCGCTTGTGGAACACCCGGCGACTATGAGTCGGGCCGACTCGGCGATCAAGACTTGTATTCAACTATTTTGGCGCTAACCTTCCATGCTTCGCGCCGGTCTCCGGCGCGCCTTCAGCCCCGGCAATCCTCGATCACCCGCGCCGGCTCCGGCCAGGCGGGGATGACCAGCATCGGCGCGCCCGGCGCCTCGACCGTGAAACGGCCGCGGCTGAAGGCCAGGCTGTCCAGCAGCGGGTCGCGCGGATCGAGCACCGCGACCACCAGGCCGCGCTCGGGACGGACCGGCAGGCTGCGCGCGTCGAACGTCGTCCGCACGATCATCGCGGCGGCGGCAGCCGCACCGTCGCGCTCCAGCCTTATTTGCCGTGCGCCGCGGTCGCAGCGGACGGCGAAGCGGGCGCCGGCCGCGCCTTCGGCGAACGCAGCCAGCGAGCCCGCGCCCTCGCCGCGATAGGACCAGCCGCCGGGGGTGAGCGGCACGTCGCGCCAGTCCGCGGCGGGCGGCGGCGGCGGCGGTGGGGGC
>DASZDE010000173.1:0-8791 GCA_035942355.1 Allosphingosinicella sp.
GGCGCGCCGCGCCGGCTCATATCGGGGCGGCGCCGGTGTCGGCGTCGGCCGCGATCATCCGCAGGAGGTCGAGCTGGCCCTGCTCGTAGCCGGCGCAGATGAACGCGGTCAGCGCCCGCTGCTCGTCGGGCAGAGCGGCGAGCGCGGCCGTGGCCTTGACCGGCTCGCTGCCGGCCATCCGCTCGACGAAGGCGGTCCGGCAGACCTCGATCGCCGAGACCAGCGGCGACGGCGCCGCCGCCGCGGCGGGCGCCGCAACCAGCGCCATGGCAAGCAACATTTTGGACATGTGACACCCTCCCTGCAAGGCCGTGCGGCACCGCGCCGCCGGCCGGAAAATCAGCGCCCGCCGGCCTTGTCCCTGGCCGCGGCGGCGGCCGCCTCGTCATAGACCTTGGCGACGCCGGCGACGCCGCGGGCGAGCACGTCGCCGGGGCTGCAGGCGGCGAGCAGCCGGTTGGCGGCGAGCCTCACCCGGCGCGTGTCGGCGATCCGCGCGGCGGTCATCGGCGCAGCTCGTCGATCTTGAGCGCGAGCGCGGTCAGCGCGCTGGCGAGCGCGTTCTTGGCCGCCGATTCCTCCTTGCGGTCGCTGCGGTCGAGCGCCTCGCGCGCGATCCGGTCGGCGCGGTCCTGCTGGTGGCGCTGCAGCAGGATCCAGATGATCACGCCGGACGGCCCGAGGCTACCGGCGAGTTGCACGAGATCGGTTCCTTCCATCGCTCTATCCCCCTCCCAACTTGGCCCCTCTCGGCCTGGCCCCCGCCAGGCTAGCCATGCCCCAGCTTGAGCGGCTCGCACCGCACCAGCTGCGCGACCAGAGTGTCGCCGCCGGCCGCGCCCGCGGCGGACAGATATCCCCGCACCGCCAGATAATCGACGCCCTCGGCGCCGCCGCTGAGGGTCGCCGCGCTCACCGTCATCGTGTTGCCGGTCTCGGCCAGCGCGATCGCGTTGCCGGCGGTCCCGGCCCGGGTCGCGGTCAGCGTCACCACATTGGCGACCCGCGAGGCGGTCACCCCGAGCGCGCCGGCATGGGCGTCGACATAGGCGTGCACCGCCTCGGCCATGGCGTCGGCGGTGCCGGCCGCCGGTATCTGGATGTCGCGATATCCGGAAGCGGCGGCCTTCAGCGTCATCGTCACGCCGTTGATGCTGAGCGTGTGGTTGTTGGTGCCGGCGGTGTTGAAGGTCACCGTCGCGCTCGCCTTGGTGCCGTCGAGGTCGCGGCCCGCCTTGAGGCTCGCGTCGGCCACCGCCTGGCCGTTGATGAAGGCGGCGACGTGGAGCTGGCTGTTCGACACGGCGGCGAGGTGGAACTCGATCAGGCCGCTCTGCGCCGGCGTGTTGGGGATGGTGATCGCGCCGAGCACGCCGACCCCGTCGTACAGGTCGACATGCTTGGTGCCGGCGGTGCCGGTGGTGCGGTACTGGACTCCGATCCGGACCGCGTCGCCCGGGATCAGCCCCGCCGGCGGCACGTCGATGCGCAGCACCTCGTTGGTCGCCGTCGCCGTCGCGATCGCGGCGTTCGAGACCTGCTGGCGGCGCAGCGCGATCGAGGCTTCGGACTTGATCGCGACATGGTGGCCGTCGATGATCGAGGCCGCGTCGAGCCCGTCCGAGAAAAAGCCCTCGAACGACCCGCCCCCCGGCCCGGCGATCGCCATCTCGCCGCCAGACGTGTAGGCGGCGAAGCCCGACGTGTCGAGCGGGGTGCCGCCGCTCTCGAGCGTGACCGCGAAGCCGATCCGGTCGGCGCCGTCCATGATCGCGGCGAAGCTGTCGACCAGATAGGTCTGGCCGTTGACCTCGGTCATGCCGTTGACGCTCCAGATCGTGACCTCGGTCCCGGGCGGCAGGTGGACGGTGGTGTCGGTCGAGGAGAAGACGCCCGGATTGGCCTGGGTGATGCCGGTGCCGGCGGCGGGGTGGCCGATCGTGTAGGAGCGGAAGCGGTCGACCAGCAGCCGCCCCTTCATCCTGACGCCGGCATCGACCATATGGCCCTCGCCCTGGAAGGTGGCGGCGGGCGCGACCGGCACATAGGGGCCGACGAAGTCGCCGCTCTCGATCCGCACCCGGCGGCACAGGCCGCCGCCGTTGGTGACGTCGATCAGCGGCTTGGTGGTGGTGACGCCGCCGGCGGCGCCGCCATAATGGACCTTGCCGAACGCGAAGGTGATGTCCTCGGTCGGATATTGGGTGTCGCCGGGATTGGCGTCGGTGTCGACCGCAAGGTTGGTGACCACCGCGATCGAGCGCCGCACCCGCTCGACCGACAAATTGGCGAACTCGATCCGGATGTTGCTGCAGAAATTGAGGTCGACCGAGCCGGTGGTGGAGGTGCTCGCATTGTCGTCGAGCGCGCCGAGCCGGATCAGGCCGTTGCGGCTGCCCTCGCCGACCTTGACATGGCCGCGATGCGCCGCCTCGTCATGGGCGACCGCGACCGGGTCCGCCTCCACCGTGGTGAACGCGCCGTCGCTGATATCGACCTCGAAATCGTGCGATCCCGACGCGATCTCGAGCACCCGTTCGCGGCCAAGCGCGGCGCGGCAGCGGAAGCGGCTGTGGCACAGCATGTTGGAGCCGGCGGCGAGCTGCCCCTTGAGCGACAGGAAGTCGAGATCGGCCTCGTACATCGCCATCCGCAGCATCGCCGAATAATAGCGGCTCTCGACATGGAGGTCGCGGATCAGCGGGCGGTCGGCGATGTGGATTTCCTTGCCGGTGGTGGCGTCGATCAAAGTGTCGAAGTCGAGCGCCAGCGGCGCGGCCAAATCCTTGGCGATGGGACGGTCCAGCGTGATCGTCGCTCCGTTCTTCTTCAGCACCCGGAAGCATTGCTTGAAATGATGGTAGCGGAAGGTCGGGCTCGACGTGATATGTTCGGCCGAGACCATCGGGAAGATCTTGCCGACCGGGAAATTGTCCGCCTCGGCCGAGGTCGAGAAGGTCAGGATCTCGTCGCCCTTGAGCGTGTCGGCGAGCGCATATTGGGGCACGTCGTCGTCGAGCGCCGGGTGCGACAGGCCGATGATCAGGGTCACCCGGTCGATCGTCGCCGCGCTGTCGCTGACGTTGATCAGGGTCGCGCCGTTGCCGTAGATTTTCGCGCCGCGCACAAAGAGCGGCAGCAGCGTCTCGTAATGGCCGCGCGGGTCGAGATGGACCGCGTGCCCGCTCACGGCCGAGAAGTCGAACATCGCCTGCATCGCCTCGGTGATGTCGGCGGCGTCGCGGCCGTCGCCCTTCACGTCCCACATATAGGGCCGGATGATGCCGTCGCGGTCGACGCCGCGGCGGACGTGGACGATCGCCGGCGCGGCGATGCTCGGCCGGTAGACCCCGCCCACGGCGTCGGCGGCGACCTCGGCCGCCCAGGCGGCGCCGAGCCCGGCCGCGATCGCGTTCAGCCGCGCGACCTCGGCCGCCTCGTTCAAGGTGTCGAACTCGCCGCCGGCATGATCTTCCACGTGGAACATCTGCCCGGCGAAGGCGGCGACCGCGGCCTGCGCCGCCGCGTCGGACACGCGCACGATCTCGCTGTCGACGGCGCCGAAGTCGGGATGGAGCGTGGTCGGGTTGCCGGCCGCGTCCCAGCCGAAAAAGCCGTTGGCGCGCACGCCCGCCGGGTCGACCTCGGCGGCGCTCTCGCCGGGCGGGACGAGCAGGGCGCGCGCCGCGAGGCGGCGATGGTCGTCGCCGAGCTCCTCGTCGACCAGGCTCAGCCGGTCGAGCTGGACCTCGTGGGAAGCGGACGCGAAGCCGTCGTTCGGCACATATTCGGCCGATTGCGACCGGTCGGTCTCGCGGAACCGGGTGATCCATTTGCCGGTCGGATGCGCGATCGTGGTGGTGACGGTCGCCGTGCCGGTGCGGCCGACCCCGCTCAGTTCATAATCGACGCCCTCGGTCAAAAGGTCGGCATCGTCCGGGTCGAACAGGGCGGTGTCGTGAAGATAAAGTTTGAACTCGCTGTCGACGATGAACTGGAACGAGATTCCGAACGCCTTGGTGACGCCGTTGCACGCGCTGGTCTGCCTGCGGCCGCTGGCGTTGGTGGTCATATCTCGCTCCCATCTCAGTCCGGCGTTTCCGCCATCCGCGGGGGCCGTTCGGGAGCGAGATCGCCCGGCCTCCAATAATATTCCTGTCCCAGCGCGGCGGCCCGGTCTTCCATCCTCCGCCAGCTGTCATGATAATCCGGGTCGATTTCCTCCGCCAGCTGGTCGAGCACGAGCCTCTCATAGGCGGCCCGAGCATACCATAAGGTGCCGCCGGGAACATAGCGTTTCGCTAACTTTATCACCTCTTTTCCGGCATTGACCTCCTTGTCGGGGTCGCGTGCGTCGGCGATCATCTTGCCGCCGGAGCGGGCGAGGTCGGCGAAGGCGCCGACGACCGGGCCGGCGAGCGTCTCGGCGAAGCCGCCGCCGAACCTGTTCTCGTTGGCGCCGGCGCCGATGAAGTCGCCGAAAATGCCGTAGCCGCCGCCCTTGAGCGCCGCCCGCGCCCAGAACCAGCCGTCGCTCATGTCCTGCGCGTCGCGGCCCTTGGCCAGCGCGGTCAGCTGCAGCGCGAGCCCGCCGAGCAAAGTGGTGGTGACGGTGAGCCCGGCGAAATATTTGGCCCGGTTCCAGCCCTTCTGCTCCATCATGCGCGCGCCGTGGGTCAGGATCATCGACACGCCGAAGCTCTTGAACAGGGCGCCGTTGCGGACGATCTCGCCGCCGAGCGTGCCCGGCCGCTGGCCGAAGCTCAGCACGCTCCGCGCCCGCGCCGTCGCGGTCGGCACCGCATAGTCGGTCTCGGTCAGCACCATCCGCAGCATCTTGTCGCCGAGCGCCTCGTCGGCGACGTCGTCGGGGCGCAGGAATTCGGCGCCGCGGTGCCGGTAAGGCTCGCTGGCGCGGATCGCGTCCCATCCTGGTGCATCGATGCCGTAGCGCTCCATCATCGCCCTCAGCGCCGATTCCAGGCCGTCCCAGGCGGTGCCGCGGACGTCGGCCAGATGGCCGAGCGTCTCCATCCCGAACGCCCAGCGCGCCGCCTGCGTCCACGGCGCCAGGCCCGACAGCCGCATCACCGCGTCGCTGAGCCGCATCGCCACTTCGGGGCCGTGGACGCCGTCGATATAGCGGTTGAGGCTGGCGGCGATCTTGCTCGCTTCCTCGGCGATCAGCCCGAGCCGCACCGCGACCCGCCGGTCGGCGCGCGACAGCGGGTTGAGCAATTTGAGGTAGGAGCCGAGCTGCCGGGTGACCGGCAGCCCGTTATAGGCGCGCGTGATCGTTCCGAAGCCGATGTCGGTCGGCGTCGCCACGAGGGTCGTCGAGCCGAGCAGGGCCGAGGTCAGGAACGATCGCACCCCGCCGAACCGCCGCGCCCATGTCTCGCTGACCGGCGCGTTCAGTTCGCCCGACACCACCGCATAGAGGTTGGCGAGCTTGACGTCGGCGGTGCTCCGCGCCCGGTCGATCCCGGCGCCGCCCGGATCGGGATCCTCGGCCGCCGCCTTCTTGACCTTGTCCTGCAGCCATTTGAGCGTTGCCGCCGGGTTCGGCCCCATTTGCTCGACCATGGCGATGTCGCGCGCCATGCCGTCGAGATGGCCGATCATCGCGTCGAACAACGTGCCCGAGCCATATTTCTCGCGATATTCGTTCCAGGCCGCGAAGTCCCTGAACACGAAGAAGCGATGGTCGGAATGGCTGTTGGCGAGCTTGCCGCGGCCGAGGCCGCCGGCCTCGCGGCGGGTCCAGCCGTCCGAGCGGATCGCGTCATAGGCGTTCTTCAGCGCCGCCTCGATCGAATCGGGCGTGAAGGGCTGGCCGGTCGCGTCGTCGGTCATCCGCTCGAGCGCGAGCGCCGGCAATAGGTCGGCGCGCCACTGCTGATAGGGGACGGCGCGCACCTTCATCGTATCGTGATGCTGCGGCAGCCCCCAATCCTCGCGCTTGCCGACCGCGCCGCCGCCGCGGTTGAAGCGGAGCCGCGCATATTCGGCCGCCTCGCCGAACGCCGCCGCCAGCTCCTTGGCGGAAAGGTTGCCGGTCGCCTCGCCGAACCGTTCGCGGCCGAGGTCGTTGAGCCCCGATTTGTCGCGCGGCGCGCCGGCGAGGTTGCGGCTGTGCCGGGCGAGCACGCCCTCGACCCTCTGGTGCAGCCGGCCGAGCACCGCCCGCCTTTGCGCATCGACCCGCTCGACCACGGCCAGCGCGGCGGCGTTGCGGTCGGGCGCCGCATCCACCTCGGCGGCGATCTGCTTCTGCACCCCCACCTGCAGCAATATCTGCCGCTCCCTGAGCGCCGCCTTATATTCCAGCTCTTGGAGCGCCGCTTCGCTCGCCTCGGCCGCCGCCGCCATCATCCCCATATGCGGCTTGAGCCGGTTGAAGTGGTGCGCATAGGCCCGCTCGGCCTCCGCTGCCTGGCCCTTGGCGATGCGGCCCTCGGCGACGAGGCCGGCGATGCAGGCGGAAAGGCTCATTCGATCGTCTCCAAGTAGTACTTGGAGCCGGGTCGAGGGCCTTTCACCCTCCGGGACTCCGGCCTGGTGGAGGGGCCGTTACGCCTCTGGCCGATCCTGCTCGGCAACGACAGAGTGGCATAGCACCCCACCCGGAGCTTTGAAGCGACGCTCATTCCGCGCCCTCCGGTCTGTCGTAGCGGAGCAGGAAGACGCCGCCGCCGACGATGAAGCCGAGCAGCAGGAAGGGCACGATCACGCTCATTCGCCGCCGCCCTTGGGCGGGGCCATGCACTTGCGCATCTCGGCGGCGGCCTTCTTGGCCTCCTCGATCTCGTCGAGCAGCGCCTTGAGGTCGGCAGGGTCGCCGTCCTCGTCGATGCGGTACGCGCCCGCGTCGCCGGCCGCGGCGTCCATCAATGCGTCATGCTTGAGGCTGTCGGCCTGGGCTTTCGCCTCCGGCCCTACCGGCTCGAACGCCGCTCCTGCGCCCGCTGGATCGCTTTCAGCTGCCGCAGCGAGGTCTCCGCCTTCGCCCTCAGATCGGGCGGCAGCCGCGGATCGTCCGCCGCTTTCGCCATCGCTCCAATCAGGCGGCGCTGGGTGGCCGGGTCGGTCATCGAAGCCGGGAATATCATAATCCTCATCCTCTGTCAGCATCCGCGCCTCGGCGGCGCGGAGCCCGGCGGTGCGCTCGACCGCCATCATATAGGCGCTGGTCAGATCCTCGCCGCCGCCGCGCAGCTGCAGCGCCAGGTCGCGCACCTCGATGTCGTCGAGCGGCTCGAAATCGTCGCCGAAATAGCGCCGCATCTCCTCCACGATCTCGTCCCACACATCCTGCTCGCCCGGCTGCCGCGCGCGCTCGGCCGCCAGCCGCGCGTCGAGCGCCTCCTCGGGCACGAACATTTTCTCGTGGGCGGCGCGCTCGATCAGCTCGAGCACGTCCGCCGTCGTCGGTCGGTCGGCCGTCGAGGGCGGCCCGAAATAGCCGCGCTCCCACAGATATTCGCCGATCGCGTCGAGCGGTCGCGTGCCCGGCGTGCCTTCGGGGCGGATGATCGCGCCGGCGCCGAGCATGAACTTGGGGATGCCCCGGCCCTTGACCAGATCGTGGCCCTCATTGTCGACGATCCCGCCGGCATCGGCGATCGCCTGCATGACGTGGACCGGTCCAGAGCGGCGGCGCGGGCCGCGCTCCTTGACCCGCACCGATCGCCCGAGCAGTTCGTCGCCGTCCGCCGAGGCGAGCCCGTCGGCCGCGTCGCGCTCGCGCCACGCCGCCAGCTGCGCATAGGCATGCTCCTCGGGCGTGCCGAACAGCTCGGCGCGGAGGTTCGGCCGCCCGTCCTCGTCGAGCAGATCGGGCCTGGCGTCGAAGCCGGCGGGCACCGGCTCGAACGTGAGGTCGATATCTTCCGCCTCCGGCGCCGCGCCGTCCGGCGCCGGGTCCGCCCCCTGGCGCGCGGCGGTGGCCGCTCCGCCCATCTTGCGGTCGGCCCAGCGCAGCAGGTCGGCGGCCGACATCCCGGCGAGGAAGGGGTTGGCGCGGATCACCTCGGCACCGAGGATGCGCTCGACCGGCGTGTCGGGGGCGGCGCGCAGCACCGCCAGCCCGCCCGCTTCGCCGGCGAAATGGAGCAGGTACAGGCTGCCAGCCGTCTCCGGCTGCCCGGCCGCATCGAGCGCGCGCGCATTGTCGGCGAGCAGGTCGTTCATCAGCACTTCGTTGAGCGCTGGGTCGCGCCGCTTGGCGGCGATCGCCTGGTCGCTCAGGCCGCCGCGCCCGTAGCGCCTGATATAATAGCTGCGCCACGTGCCCGCGGTGAACTGGTAGCGGCCGAACGCGCTCGACTTCGGGTTATCGGCGGCATCGTCCCCATTGCTCTCGGCGCGCCGGATCCGGGCCTTGATCTGCTCGCGCGCCGGCCTGCGCAGGCTCGCCGGATCGGCGGTCCCGGCCAGCAATTCGGCGCGCGTGACGCGCTTCGGCAGCGCCGCCGGCTCGGGCAGCCGGCCGCGCGAAGCGGCCGCGTCGAGCATCGCCGCCAGCTTGCTCTGGTGCGCGTCGTCGCCCGCCGGGCCGGGCTCGAACGGCGAGGCTTCGGCATCCTCGGCCGCCCGCTCGACGACGTTCGCCGCCGCCCGCTCGTCGGCGGTGCGAAGCTCGGGCGGCACCGCCGCGTCATATTCGGCGAGCAGCGCCCGGTCGGCTTCGGTGCCGGCGCGCGCCGCCCGCCGCGCGCGCACCGCGTCCACCCCCTTGCCGATGCCGATCGCCGCGCTCTTGGCGGCGCCGCCGATCGCGCCGCCGGTC
>DASZDE010000174.1:0-11429 GCA_035942355.1 Allosphingosinicella sp.
GGAGGGGGACCATGCGAAGCATGGTGGAGGGGTTCTTTTCCGCAGACTCCGACGAACCCCTCCACCACCGCCTTCGGCGGCGGTCCCCCTCCCCGTGCCGGGGAGGAAATCCGTTATCGCGGCGAGGATCGCTGCGGGCTCCGGCAGCCGGCCCGGGCCATGTTCGCCGCAGGCCATTTCGCCCTCCTCGGGCTCGAGCACGGCCACGCCGCCGCTGCGGAGCCGTTCGACGTTGCGCCGGGTCGCCGCATGCTGCCACATGCGCACGTTCATCGCCGGCGCGGCCAGAACCTTCTTGTCGGTGGCCAGAAGCAAGGTGGTGGCGAGGTCGTCCGCGATCCCGGCCGCCATTCTCGCGATCAGGTCTGCGGTGGCGGGGCAGACCACGATCAGGTCCGCCTGGCGGCTGAGCTGGATATGCCCCATTTCGACCTCGTCCTTGAGGTCCCACAGGCTCGTATAGACCTTGGTCTCCGACAGCGCCGCCAGGCTCATCGCAGTGACGAACCGGGCGCCGCCCGCCGTGAGGACGCAGGTCACCTCGCCGCCCGCTTTGCGGATCAGCCGCACGAGCTCGCAGCTCTTGTACGCTGCGATGCCGCCGCCGACGATCAGGAGGATGCGCTTTCCGTGCATCATCGCATCAATCTAGGAGGAGCATCGCCGCCGCGCCAGCCGCGGCCGCTACGATCGCCGTCAGCGCGTATCGACCGTATCGGTGCGGCTGCACTACCACCACGTCGGGAAGCGGCGGCGGCGGAGGGGCGCCGCCGGGCGGAGGGTAATAATAGTCCAGGCGCCGGATGATCTCGGGAAGCTTGGCGAAGGTGCGGAAGTCGCGCACCAGCCGGTCGGCCAGCGCCGCTTCGGGGCCGAGCTCGCTGCGCAGCCATTCGCGCAGGAACGGCTCCGCCGTCTCCCACATGTTGATGTCGGGATCGAGCGCATGGGCGACGCCGTCCTCCATCACCATCGTCTTCTGGAGGAGGAGGAGGTGCGGCTGGGTCGGCATGTCGAAGTCGCGGGTGATCGCGAACAGGCTGTCGAGCATCTGCGCGACCGAGATGTCCTTGACCGGCAGGCCGCGGATCGGCTCGCCGGCGGCGCGCAAGGCGGTGGCGAACTCCTCGACATTGTGGTGCGGCGGCACATATTGCGCCTCGAAATGGATTTCGGCGACGCGGCGATAGTCGCCGACGATCAGGCCGTACAGGATTTCGGCCAGCCACATCCGCGCCTGGCGGTCGATCCGCCCCATGATGCCGAAATCGATCGCGGCCAGCCGACCGTCGGGCAGGGCGAACAGATTGCCCTGGTGGAGGTCGGCGTGGAAGAAGCCGTCGACCACCGCCTGGCGCAGGAAAGCGCGGACGAGGGTGGCGGCGAGCGCCTTGAGGTCGTGGCCGGCCGCGACCAGGGCCTCGCGGTCGGTGAGCTTGATGCCGTCGATCCATTCCAGCGTCATCACTCGGCGCGCGGTCCGCGACCAGTCGATCGCCGGCACGAAGAAGCCGCTTTCGGCGACCAGATTCTCGCGCAGCTCGGAGGCGGAGGCGGCTTCGCGCCGAAGGTCCAGCTCGCGCATCGTCCATTGCCGGAAGGTCGCCACCACCAGCCGAGGCCGGAGCCGCGCCGCTTCGCCGCCCATGCTCTCGACCTGCGCCGCCGCCCATTCGTAGGTGTCGATGGCGCGGGCGAAATCCTCCTCGATCGCCGGCCGCAGCACCTTCACCGCGACCTCGCGGCCATCGGTGGTGACCGCACGGTGCACCTGGGCGATCGAGGCGGCGCCGACCGGTTCAGGGTCGAAATCGGAGAAGAACCGCTCGATCGGCCCCTCGAGCGCCTGTTCGATCGAAGCCTTGATTGCCGCAACGGGCGCCGGGGGGAGGCTGTCCTGGAGCAGCGACAAGTTGCGTGCCGCCTCCTCGCCGACCAGGTCCGGCCGCGTCGCCAGCGCCTGGCCGAACTTGATCGCGGCCGGGCCGATCTCCTGGAACGCATCCGCGTAGGTCGGCGTCGCGGGAATGCGCGCGCCGAATCTGGCGATGCGGGCGAGCCGGCGCACCGGCGGGGGCGTGTTGCGGTCGTGCTCGATGCCGCGCAGCGCCCCGTGCCGGGCGAGCACGCGGCCCCATTTCAGCAGTCGCCAGATGTGGACGGCAGGAGCGGTCATAGGGATGCGCGCGCGCCGAGGCCGAGGCTCGATATTCTCTGTTTTGCTGGACCCCGGCCTGCGCCGGGGCACGATGGGCTGAAGCGCATCAAGTCTTCCAGCCGCTGTGGATGGCGACGACGCCGCCGAGGATCGGCTCCACCGAGACGCGCGCGAAGCCGGCCTTTTCGATCATCGCCTTGAACTCGTCCATGCCGGGAAAACGGCGGATCGATTCGACCAGGTAGCGGTAGCTTTCCTCGTCCTGGGCGACTGCCTTGCCGATCCTCGGCACGATGTGGTGGCTGTAGCGCTCGTAGAGCTGGGCAAAGCCGGGCCAAGTGGTGGTCGAGAATTCGAGGCAGAAGAAGCGGCCGCCGATGCGCAGCACCCGGTGCGCCTCGGCCAGCGCCCGCGCCACATGGGTGACGTTCCTGATCCCGAACGCGATCGCATAGCCGTCGAAGGTGCGGTCGGCGAAGGTCAGCGCCTCGGCATTCTCCTCCGCCCACAGCAGCCCGGCAATGCCGCGCCGCTCCGAACGCCGCCGGCCGACCGCGAGCATCTCGGCACTGATGTCGGCGACCGTGACTTGCGCGCCCAACTTGGCGATCCTGAACGCGACGTCGCCGGTGCCGCCCGCCATGTCCAGGATAGCTTCGCCGCGGCGCGGCTTCAGCCGTCGCACGAACTGGCTCTTCCAGTGCCGGTGGAGGCCGCCCGACATGAGGTCGTTCATCAAATCGTAGCGGCCGGCGACATTCGCGAAAACGCGGCCGACCCGGCGCGTCTTTTCCTCGGGCGGCACCTCCTCATAACCGAAAGAGACCTTGTCCATGGCGGCTGCCTCTAGCAGGGGTGGGGGCGAGATGAACAGGACCAACCATGCCTGAGCTGCCCGAGGTCGAGACGACGGTGCGGGGGCTTGCTCCGGTGCTCGAAGGGCGGCGGCTGGTGTCGGTCGAGCCGCGGCGGCCGGACCTCCGTCGCGCCTTCCCGCCGGACCTTCGCCAGCGTTTGACCGGCGCCAACGTGACCGGCCTCGGCCGCCGCGCCAAATATGGCTTGATCGCCACCGACCGCGGCGACACGCTGGTTTTCCATCTCGGCATGTCGGGCCGCTGGCGGATCGATCCCGACGAGATCGGCGCGCACGACCATCTCGTGATCGAGACGGACGGGGGGCGGCGGCTCGCGCTCAACGATCCGCGCCGCTTCGGCTCGGTCGACCTCGTGCCGACCGACGTCCTCGACCGCTGCGAGCCGTTTGCCAGCATGGGTCCCGAGCCGCTCGGCGATGGGTTCTCGGCCGAGTATCTGCAGGCTGTTCTCGGCGGCCGCAGCGCTCCGATCAAGGCGCTGCTGCTCGACCAGCGGATCGTCGCCGGGCTCGGCAACATCTATGTGTGCGAGGCGCTCCACATGGCCGGGATCGCACCGCGGCGGGCCGGCGGCCGGATCGCCTTGCCCCGCCTCGCGGGTCTGGTGGATGCGGTGAAGGCGGTGCTGCTCGCGGCCATCGAGGCCGGCGGCTCGAGCCTGCGGGATTATGTCCGCCCCGACGGCGAGCTGGGCTATTTCTCAAAGCAGTGGCGGGTCTATGGGCGCGAGGGCGAGCCCTGCTCCTGCGGCGCGCCGATTCGCCGCCGCACCGACGGCGGCAGGTCGACCTTCCACTGCAGAATCTGCCAGCGCTAGCCGGTTGACCCTCGGCCGCCGGATGAGTAGGGAGCCGGCCTGACCGGTGCTGCGACGGCCGCGCCGTTTTCACCTATCGACAGAGGCACGACGATGGCGAACACGCCGCAAGCAAAGAAACGCATCCGCCGCAACGATCGCCGCGCCGAGATCAACGGCGCCCGCGTCAGCCGGATCCGTACGTTCGTGAAGCAGGTCGAGGCGGCGCTCGCCGCCGGCGACAAGGACCAGGCGCGCGCCGCTTTCAGCCGGGTGCAGCCGGAGCTGGCCCGCGGCGTCGCCAAAGGCGTGGTCCACAAGAACACTGCCGCCCGAAAAATCTCGCGGCTTTCGAAGCGAGTCGCGGCGCTCGGCTGAAGCCTCAGGGCAGGTCTGAAAATCCATCCGCGCCGGCTCTTGCGGCCGGCGGGATTTTTCATGATCGCCGCCGTCCAGCCAAACTCAAGCCTTCAGACGATTCGCTTCAATGTTACAGTTAGGTTACGCAATAAGCATCTGAAATATCAGGCTATATTCCGAGGCTGACGAAATTCGGCCCTTTTGCGTGTCAACCCGATTTATTTAACAAAGGTTGATTTTTTGCCCCTTGTGCGGGCCGCAATCGAACCCCTAAAAACGACTCGCCGGCGGACGAATCTCCCCCGGACATAACAGCAAAACGATGTTCAGCATCGGCGGCGCCGGGGGGTGTATCGCCGTGTCGGGGAGAGTTTGCTCTGAAAAGGCCGTGCAACAGCGGCCACGAGTGAGGGGGTGCGTGCGTGAACCATTCGCCGGCCAGAGGCGCAGCTTTGCCGAAGAACGAGGGAATAGCCGAACCGATCGCAGCTGCCTGGGAGCAGATCCGCGCCGGCCTTCGCCGCGACTGCGGGCCGCGCACCTTCGACGGCTGGCTGCGGCCGATCGCGCTCACCGGCTTTGATCCGGACAGCGCCACGGTACGGCTGGAGCTGCCCTCGCAATTCATGGCCGACTGGGTGCAGACCCATTTCGCCGAACGGCTCGCGCTCGCCTGGCGGGCGATGCTGCCGCTGGTGCGGGAGGTCGCGATCGGCGTCGGCGCGGCGGGCCGGCGGACCGTGGCCGCCGCCGAGATCCCGCCGCCGCCGGTCGAAGCCGAGGCCAAGGGGGCGATGCCCCCGGGCGGCCTCTACGCAGCCCAGCTCGAGCCGCGCTACCGCTTCGAATCGTTTGTCGTAGGCAAGGCCAATGAGGTCGCCTTCAATGCCGCCCGAACCCTCGCCACGGCCGACAAGGTGGCCTTCAACCCGCTCTTCCTCCATGGCGGAACCGGGCGCGGCAAGACCCATCTTCTCCATGCCATCGGTCACGAATTCCGCGCCCGCCGCCCCGGCGCACGGATCCTCTACATGTCGGCCGAGAAGTTCATGGTCGAGTTCGTGGCGGCGCTGCGGGCCAACGACACCATCCATTTCAAGCAGCAGCTCCGCTCGGCCGACCTGCTGATGATCGACGACGTTCAGTTCATTGCCGGCAAGGAATCGACGCAGGAAGAATTCTTCCACACGATGAACGAGATCATCTCCGCCGGGCGGCGGCTGGTGATCAGCTCGGACCGCGCTCCGCAGGACCTCGACGGTATCGAGCCGCGGATTCTCTCCCGCCTCAGCTGGGGCCTGGTCGCCGACATCAACCAGGCCGATCTCGAGCTCCGCCTCAACATCATCCTCAAGAAGCTCGAGGCCCTTCCCGGCGTTGCGGTGCCGCAGGAAGTGGTGATGTTCCTCGCCAAGCGGATCAGCTCGAACGTTCGCGAGCTCGAGGGCGCGCTCAACCGCATTGCCGCTTATGCGATGATGAGCGGCCGCCCGATCGACCTTGAATTCACCAACGAAGTCCTTGCCAACATCCTGCGCGCCAACCAACGCCGCATCTCGATCGACGAGATCCAGAGCCGCGTGTCGGAACATTACCGCATCCGCAAGGCCGAGATGACATCGGCCCGCCGCGCCCGCGAGGTCGCGCGCCCGCGCCAGGTGGCCATGTATCTGTCGAAGCAGCTGACGCCGCGCTCGCTGCCGGAGATCGGGCGCCGCTTCGGCGGGCGCGACCATACGACGGTGATCCACGCGGTCCGCCAGATCGAGAAATTGCGCGCGCAGGATGCCGAGCTGGACGCCGATATCAGGTTGCTGACGCGCCAGCTGGAAAATTAGGACGATCCGGGATTAGGGCGATGTAGGCCCGACGGAAAGGGGAGAGATGGGTGGCCCGTCTCTCCCCTTTTTAACGCTCGAATGAGGCGTCAGCGCCGGTCGAGCTTGGCGATCAGCTTCTCGTACATCCGCAACGCCCACAGTTCGGGCCGCTGGAATGCCTGGCGGAGCGCCTGGCCGATGCCGGCATGAACACTCGGCGCAGCCACCATCACGAAGCGCCGCGGAAGTGTGTTGGCCATCTCCTCACTCCTCAGGCTTTCAAGACCAAAACGCGAGAGAGTCGAGGAGGTTGCAAGCGGGATCCGTAGCAGCAGCCGGAGGCGGGCGTGAACAGGAACAGTCGGTCGCCCGCCCCTCCCTCTGCGACGTGCGGAGGGCGCCGTGGAGGTCGCAGCCTAGCCGCGGTGGCGCGGCGGCGGCGGCACCGTGATCTTCACCGTCTCGCCGGAATTGCCCGGAAAGCCGGTGAACATCGCCTGGACCAGGTTGGGCACCAGATACTGGAGCTGATCGGTCCGCGAGCGCGCCTTGGCGGTGCCTTCGAACAGCGCCTGGCCGTCCGACGTGCGGCGAATGTCCATGTCGAGATAGCTGGTGAACACCGTATAGCTGTGGATCTCCGGGTAGGCGAGCGGCGAATCCCAGAACGGATCGCGCCAGCCGTAGAAGAACGGGTGGCGGCGGCCATGATAGAATCGCGGGTAGAAAGCGTGCGAGGCGCCATAGCCGAAGCCGGGGGTGCTCACGACCCGGGTCTGGCCGTTGTCGACGCCGTAATCGAGCGTCACCGCGAGCGTCGCCGTCTCCGGCGACGAGGCTTCGGTGAAGCCCTGCGCGACGAGGTGCCGGCGGACCAGGTCGGCATATTGCGAGAATTCGAGACCGCCGCGATTCTCGGGCCGTTCGGCCTGGATGTAGAAGCTCTGCCCCTGGGGCGCCGGCATTGCCTGGAAGCGCGAGACATGGGCGGGAAATCCGGTGGCGCAGGCGCTGAGCGCGAGCAGGGCGGCGGGCGCGGCCAGCGTCAGCAGTTTCTTCGAGACGGACATGAGGAGCGGGCCTTTCTCGGAATCGGCGGAATGATGTGTATATACAGCAGCTTCCGCTTATCGCCTAGACGCTGAACGGTGGCTGAAGAACGACGGCCCGTTATCGGCTCGCGACTGGGTTTCCCGCTTAGGGCGAAACGCTTAGGCGGATCGCCTCAGACCCACTGCGCGGTAGGCCGCCTCGAGGGTCGGGCGCGCCGCGGCCGCCGCCCGCTCGGCGCCGAGCGCAAGGATGGCGTCGAGCTCGGTGGGATCGGAGCGCAATGCGTCGAGCCGCGCCTTGATCGGCCGCAGCGTCTCGACCAGCAGCTCCGCCAGCGCCGGCTTGAACGCGCCGAACCCGCGGCCCGCAAAGCGGGCGAGCACGTCGGCCGGCTCCCGCCCCTCGAGCGCGGCATAGATTGCGACCAGATTCTGCGCCTCCGGCCGCCCGGCCAGAGCCTCGATCGTGTCGGGGAGCGGCTCCGGATCGGTCTTCGCCTTGCGCACTTTCTGGGCCACCGTGTCGCTGTCGTCGGTGAGGTTGATCCGGCTCATGTCGGAGGCGTCCGACTTGGACATCTTGGCGCTGCCGTCGCGCAGCGACATGATCCGCGCCGCGGTGGCGCCGATCAGCGGCTCGGGGAGCGTGAACACGTCGCTGCCGTAATCGGCGTTGAACTTGGTGGCGATGTCGCGGATCAGCTCGACATGCTGCTTCTGGTCCTCCCCGACCGGGACGTGGCTCGCCTGGTAGAGCAGAACGTCGGCCGCCTGCAGCACCGGATAGGCGAACAGGCCGACGCTCGCGCCCTCGCGGTTCTTGCCTGATTTCTCCTTGAACTGGGTCATGCGGTTGAGCCAGCCGACGCGGGCGGTGCAGTTGAGGATCCACGCGAGCTCCGGATGCGCCGGCACCCGCGCATGGTTGAACAAAACGGCCCTGTCGGGGTCGATCCCGCAGGCGATCAAGGCGGCGGCCATTTCGCGGACGTTGGCGGCGAGCTCGGCCGGGTCGAGATACACGGTGATCGCGTGGAGGTCGGCGAGGAAAATGAAGCATTCGGCTTCGTTCTGCATCTTCACCCAGCGCGCGATCGCGCCGAGATAATTGCCCAAATGGAGGTTGCCGGTCGGCTGGATGCCCGAGACGATCCGCATCGTCACGCCGCTTTCTTGCGCTCGAACATGCTGAGCCTCTCCTTGTCGACGGCGCCGATCGCGAAGGCGACGCCGAAATAGACCAGAGCACCCGCGCCGACCAATGCGGCGATCGCCACGGCCCGCTCGGCCACCGAGCCCTCGAACGCGCCGCCGAGCGAGTCGCGCAGCAGCCACAATATGCCGACCATCGCCGCCGCCGCGACGAACTGCCGCAGCAGCCGGGCGCCGAGCTTGCCGTCGATGCGGTAGTGGCCGCGGCGGACGAGGATGACATAGAGCAGGAAGCTGTTGAGCCAGGCGCCGGCGGCGGTCGCGGCCGCCAGCCCGACGATCCCGAAACGCTCGATGAACAGGAGGTTGAACAGCACGAACACCGCCAGCGCCGCCAGCGCGGCGTAGACCGGCGTCTTGGTATCCTTGCGCGCGAAATAGCCGGGCGTGAGCACCTTGATCAGCACATAAGCGGGCAATCCGGTGACCAGAGCCGTCACCACGTTGGCGGTGACCTCCGCATCATGGGCATCGAACCGCCCGCCCTGGAAGAAGGCGGTGACGAACGGATGCGCGCACACCGCCAGCGCGGCCGCCGCCGGAAGCGTCAGCAGCATCGACAATTCGATCGCGTCGGACTGGATGCGGTCGGCGCCCTCCTTGTTGTCGCCGCCGATGAACCGCGACAGCGTCGGCAGGATCGCCGTTCCGAGCGCAACGCCGATAATGCCGAGCGGCAGCTGGTTGAGCCGGTCGGCGAAATTCAGATAGCTGAGCGCGCCCTCCTCAAGGCGGGTAACGAAGAAGAGCTGGACGAGCTGGTTGATCTGATAGACTCCGGCCCCGAACACGGCCGGCAGGATGATGATGCCGAGCTCCTTCACCTCCGGCGTCACCTTGGGGAAGCGCAGCCGCAGCTTCACCCGGGCCCGTTTCGTCCAAAACCACATCCACAGCAGCTGGATGACGCCGCCCACGGCGACCGAGATGGCGAGCACATAGGCGACCAGCTCGTCATTGCCTGTGTCGCCGCGGAGCCCATCGCCGATGAACAGTCCCGCGATCAGGACGAGGTTGAGGAAGACCGGGAACGAAGCCCCGGGGGCGAAGCGGGAGAGCGAATTGAGGATGCCGGTGAGCAGCGACACCAGGCTGATCAGGATAATGTAGGGAAAGGTGATCCTCGCCAGCACGACGGCCAGCTCGAACTTGCCGGGTACATCCTGATATTCCGAGGCCATCAGCCAGATCACGCCCGGCATGGCGAGCTCGAACAAGGCCGCGAACACGATCAGCAGCGGGACGAACACCGACAGGACGTCGCTGCTGAACTCCTCAGCAGAATCCCGGCCGCCCTCGGCATGGAGACGCCGGCTGAACATCGGCACGTATGCCGCTGAGAACGCGCCTTCGGCGAACAAGCGCCGGAAGATGTTCGGCAGTTGGAAGGCGAGGAAGAAGGCGTCAGCGGCGAGGCCGGCTCCAAGCACCCGCGCCAGGATCATGTCGCGCGCGAACCCGGCGACGCGGCTGACCATGGTCAGCCCGCCGATCGTGCCGGTGGCCTTGAGCAGGCTCATCGCCCCCGCGCCCCTGCGCTCGTTCAGGCTTGGCCGGTGAGGTCCCCGACCTGTCCTCCGGAAGCCTCCGCCTGGACCTGCGCGGCGCGCTGCATGTAGAGCGCGCCGAAATCGATCGGATCGAGCAGCAGGGGCGGGAAGCCGCCGTCCTGGACGGTGTCGGCGATCACTCGCCGCGCGAACGGAAAGATGATCCGCGGCGCCTCGGCGAGCAGGAACGGCTGCATCTGCTCTTCCGGAATGTTGCGGAGCGCGAACAGGCCGGCATAGACCAGCTCGACCTGGAACGCGGTGCGGCTCTCCGAACGCGCCGAGACTTCGATCTTGAGCGCGACCTCGTGAACGTCCTGACCAACCGCCTGGGCCCCGATGTTGAACTGGACCTCGATCTGCGGCTGCCCCTGCCATTGGTAGACCGCGGGAGCGTTCGGATTCTCGAACGAAAGGTCCTTCACATATTGCGACAGAATGCCGACCTGGGGCGCGTTGTCATCGCCATTGATCTGCTGGTCGCTCGTGTCCTCAGCGGCTCTAACTTCAGCCATTTCAGTACCTTCGGGGTAGAGTATCGGGGGTCCGGCCGGGAGGCCGCGGTCACGGCAGCGCCGGTAGCAGGCGCGCGCGCCGCGTGCAACCTGCCCGCGCCCGCAGTGCCGCCCGTCGCGGCATTTGAATCATCGCCCCGGCAGGCCTATGTAGGAGTTTGGATCCCTGTGTGGAGTAGAGCGGGTGACGGTGGAAATTGTCCTGCTGGCGATGGTCGCGCTGTTCGTCGGCCTGCGGCTCTACGCCGTGCTCGGCCGCCGGACAGGCCACGAGCAGCAGCCGGTCACCCGGCCTGAAGCGCTGGGCGCCGCCGAGAAGACGGCGCCAGCGCCCGACATGGTCCAGGACCGCAGCGAAGGCAGCGGCCTGGTCTATCAGGAGCGCGCGGCCGACGGCATCCGCGCGATCATCGCCGCCGATCCCGGCTTCGACGTCGCCCGCTTTCTCGAAGGCGCTCAGGCCGCCTACAGGATGATTCTGGAAGCCTTTTGGAACGGCGACCAGGACGAGCTTCGCCATCTCGTCGGAGACGAGGTCCGCGCCACCTTCACCGACGCGATCGCCGCGCGCGAAGCGGCCGGCCACAAGCTCGACAACCGGCTGGTGGCGATCGAGCGCGCGCAGATCGAGGATGCCCGCCTCGACGGACGCATCGCCAGCATCACCGTCCGCTTCGACGCCGACATCGCCGCCGTGACCCGCAACGAAGCCGGCGAGGTGGTTGCCGGCTCGCTGACCGACGCCGTCGACACCCACGACGTCTGGACCTTCCGCCGTACCCTCGGCAGCCAGGATCCCAACTGGCTGCTGGTGGAGACCGACGAAGCCTGAACCGGCCGCCGCAGCAGAGGCGCGGATCAACGGCTTTCCTGTGGCGAATTCCGGCTTATACCTGCTCGGGTGCGGGAGTCGGGTTCTTGGTAGCTTCGGAGCGTGTCGTTCGGCGCAGGCGCCGCTCCGCCCGCTCGCCGGAATTGGCTGAGTTTTCGGCGCGCACCGCGTGGCTGTGGGTGGCGATGGTCGCGCTTGCCAGCTGCGCGCCGCGGGTCGTCACGCGGCCGCCGGCACCGCTGCCTCCGGTCACGAC